>NZ_JAVREJ010000017.1:0-151421 GCF_031845345.1 Pseudonocardia charpentierae
CCATCGCGTGGCACCTCTCTACGAGATCCTTGGTCGGTTCACGCAGAGACTCACGCGGTGGCCCCTCCCACGTGCTCAGGCACGCCGGGACAGGCCCCGGACTTACACCACCAGCCGGGACGCGACCGCCGGCAGTGTGAAAAGTGGCAAAGAGCAGCTGATCAAAGCTACCGGTCGGGCGGTTGGCAACGCCTCGGAGCAGGTTTCACCGAACGGCAACGACTCCGGACCGAGCACCAACCGGCGCGCCCGCCGGCTTCCGTCCTTCCCGAAACGAGGAGCCCGTCACGCGGCTTCGACCGCAACCGTCACAGCGCCCGCGGGTGCCGCCCGCGAGTCAGACGCTGCGCCGGTTGCCCCCGCAGCACCGCTACCGACAAACCGTCCGACAACCTGACATCGAGCAGGTGGCCAGGTGCGCAGCTGGTGCGGGCGGCACGTGTCATGGTGATTGAGGTCGGCGGAACGGTGCAGATCGAGTCCCGACACGTCGATGATCACACGCTCGTCGCACTGTCCGGTCCCTTGTCCCTGTCGACTGCGCCACGTGTGGGCGACACCTTGATGAAACTGCTCGCCCGCAACCGGCCAGTCGTCGTTGATGTGTCCCGTCTCGAACTGGGGTGGGGTCCGGCAGTCGAGGTCTTCTCGGCGGTTCTACAAGCCGGGGGAGGCTGGCCCCTCGCACGAATGGTGCTATTCGGCGCGAACGCGGATCTGGCGCAGGCATTGCACACCGTGCGGGTGAACGAGCGGGTGCCCCTCACCGTCGACTACTGGGCTGCGCGAGGCCGGGTGGATACCCCGCCTGAGGTGGTGCATCGCCAGGTCGGCTTGCCGAACTTCTCAGGAGCGTGTGTGATCGCCCGAGCTGCGGCCGCCGGCGGCTGCCGGGACTGGGAACTGCCGGACCTCGCCCCTAACGCCGGGCTGATTGCCGGTGAGTTGGTGCTCAATGCGGTCGAGCACGCACGCTGCGCACCGCAGATGACGCTCACGCTGCACAGGAGCGGGATCACCATCAGCGTCCGCGACGGTCTTCGTTGTACTCCGCCCCGGCCGCAATTGCGGTGCGTCGGACGGTCCGGTGGATGGGGACTGTTGATGGTGACCGCGCTGGCCACCCGCTGGGGCGTCATCGTGCACGACGACGGCAAAACCGTGTGGGTCGAGCTCGCACGCAGCACGTCGCGGCTCGACATGAGGTCGAAGGGCGTGACCCTTCCTCCGTCGTAGATCTGTGGTTAGACCCCACTCGAGTGGGAAGGCTGACGCTGTAAGGCGCGTCGGACAGGAGTCAACTGTCGACGCAACGCCAGTTCGAGGGAGAGCAATGATCACGCAGGAGCAGCTGGACACCGTTGTCGGCAGTACCGCCTACGACAAGGACGGCGACAAGGTCGGCAAGATCGGTGGCCTCTACTACGACGACGCCACGAACGAGCCGTCGTGGCTCACCGTGCACACCGGACTGTTCGGCACGAAGGAGACGTTCATCCCCGTGCAGGGTGCCGAGGTCACGGGCGATCGCGTGATTCTGCAGTACGACAAGGCCACGGTGAAGGGCGCCCCGAATGTCGACGAGGACGGGCACCTCTCGCCGCAGGAGGAGGAGCAGCTGTACCGCTACTACGGGGTGCAGTACGCCGGCGGCGCCGAGACCGGTCGGTACGCCGGTGGCGCGGAGACGCGGGGTGTGGCCGACACCGGTGGGACGTTCGACCGCGACGGTGACGTCGACCGTGACGGCGTCCGGGGCGACGCTCGTGGCACTGTGGGCCGGGACACGTCCGGGCCGAACACCGACGAGGCGATGACCCGCTCGGAGGAGCGCCTGAACGTGGGCACCGAGACCCACGAGGCGGGCCGGGCGCGGCTGCGCAAGCACGTCGTCACCGAGCACCAGCAGGTGACGGTGCCGGTGACCCGCGAGGAGGTCACGCTCGAGCGCGAGCCGATCACCGAGACCAACCGCGGCGAGGCCTACGACGGCCCCGCGATCTCCGAGGAGGAGCACGAGGTCACGCTGCACGCCGAGCGCCCGGTGGTGGACACCGAGGCGGTTGCGGTGGAGCGGGTGCGGCTGGGCAAGGAGACCGTCACCGACCAGGAGACCGTCGGTGGCGAGGTCCGCAAGGAGGAGATCGAGCTCGACCGCGGCGACGCGAACCTGCGCGACGACGTGCGAGGCAACCGATCCTGACCACATGTCGACGGGGCCGGTGAGCAGTTGGCTGCTCACCGGCCCCGATCGGTCGGATGCCACTCAGCGCGCCGCACATCCGTGGCGGCACCTTGCTTCAAGACGGGGCGCTACCGCTGGGCGGCAACAGCTGCCTGGCGGAACGAGGCGCGGGCGCCCAGCGGCCGTGCGCGGCGCCAGATGAGTTCAGCCTGGAAGGCGACCATGACCGCGATCATGATGAGGATTTCGCCGAAGCCGCCGTCGTCGCTGATATGGGCGAAGTAAGCGTAGGTGCCCAGGCCGAACTTGGCGACGACCATGCCGAGGAACAGTCCGACGGTGAGTGCGGTGCCCTTGCTGTAGACCTTGCGCTCACCGGATGCATCATCGTCGGCCCACACCCGCGTCAGTCGTCCGCGAGCAAGGCCGACGACGACGCTCAACGCGAGGCTCGCGATCAGCAGGCCCCACTCCCCGGCACTATCGGGCCGGGAGAAATCGCCGACGGCCACGCCGATCACGGCGTAGATGATCGCCAGCTTGAACCGGCTGGCCCCGATGATCTCGTGGCGCTGAGTCTGGCGGTAGATGGCGTATCCGATCATCGCGACCAGAATCACGATCTCGATGGGTGACATTCTGGTGGTTCCTCTCGGGTGGTCGCGGGCGCGCCGGCTACCGACCGACCACCTGGGCGTCGGTGCGCACGGCGACGTCGTCGGTCGTCGTCGCCTGGCGTAGCGCCCAGGCATGCCACAGCACGAACGCCAGCCCGACGGCGTTGATGGCGATGTCCGAGTACAGCAGCAGACCGGTGTTGTTCACCGCGTAGTCGTGGTTCACCACCATCTGATAGATGTGCCCGAGGGCCGCACCCCAGCCGAAGATCACCGTCGCGATCACCAGCGCCACCTTGCCCCGGAACGCGCTGCGCTCCGAGTACAGCAGGAACGCCATCACGCCGACGCCCAGGCTGCTCAGCGCCAGTTCCATCTGAAACGGGCTCTGCGCCCACCCGATCGTCTTCGCTGCGAAGTCGCCGAAGACGGAGTGCATGATGAAATTGACGACCTGCGCGCACCCGATCGCCCAGAAGACGAAGGCATTGAGCAGTATGCCGGAAACGTGAATGGGTGTTCGTTCCCCGCGCATCCGGAGGATACGGACGGCCGCGACGATCAACCCCACGACGAACAACGTGGTCATGTAGTTGCCGATCAGGAACGCAATGGTTTCGGCGATCGGGCCGTTGCCGGCGGCGTGTGACGAGTTGGACACAGGATGCTCCTTCGAGGTGGTGCGGAGGGGACGTCGTCGACATCCAGAAGCCTGTTCGGCCCGCCGTCCGGAAACATCCGCCATCTCACCCGGTTCCCTGCACGGCATCTCTGTGATGTGGCGGATGTTCTGCGGCCTCCGCTGCCCGAGCCTCGTGTCATGTCGATGAAACAGGTGCTCGTGGGGTTCGTCCCCTGGATCGTGTTCACACTGGTCGCCACCCGGATCGGCCCGGGTGCGGTCGGGGCCGCGTGCGCGCTGGCGTTCCTCGTCGCGGCGGGGCTGATCGCCCGTTCGGTGTCCCGAGGGCAGTCGCCGAAGGTCCTCGAGGTGGTCGGCGCAGTCGTGTTCCTCGGGCTCGGCCTGGTGTCGCTCGTCTACCCCGCTGCGGACGCATTCCTGTCCGGGTACGGGCGAGCCCTTGCAGCGGCGGTCCTCGCAGCTGTGATCTTCCTGCTGCTGCCTGTCATGCCGTTCACCGAGCAGTACGCCCGGGAGAGTGTGCCGCGCGAGTACTGGCACACACCTGAGTTCCGGTCGATCAACCGGCGGATCAGCTCAGCCTGGGGTGGTGTCGTCGCGGCGATGGCTGTCAGCCACGCGGTGGCGGGCACCCTCGAGACGTCCGGCCCCGACGGCCGGTTGCTGCACCACCCCGTCGACCTGCTGTTCAACTGGGTCGTGCCCGGACTTCTCGTGTGGGCTGCCGCCCGCTACACCCAGCGCGTCAGCGCAGGACCCGGCGCAGGACCCGGCGCAGGACCCGGCGCAGCACCCGACGACGCGCCGACCGTTCCCGCGGCGACGGACCGGGCCTCGGACGCAGGCTGGACCCGGTGACCACCACACACGCCGCCCGGCCGATCCCCGAGCCGGCTGCGAGCCCGTACCTGACCGGTCCGTACACCCCGGTCGACGCCGAGGTCGACGTCGCGGGGTTGGAGACGGTCGGCGAGCTGCCGCCCGAGCTGGAGGGTTCGTATCTGCGCAACGGCCCGAACCCGCGCTTCAGCCCCATCGGCCGGTTCGTGTACCCGCTCGACGGCGACGGCATGGTCCACGAGGTGCAGCTCGCCGGCGGGCGCGCCCGCTACCGAAACCGGTTCGTCCGCACGCCTGCGCTGCTGACCGAGGAGGCCGCCGGGCAGGCCCTCTGGGCCGGCATCACCGACGCCTACCGGCCGGGTGAAGACCTCGTCGGACCGGCACTGGCCGGCACCGTCCGCGATCTGCCCGACGTCAACGTGGTCCGCCACGGCGGACGCCTGCTTGCCCTGGCCGAGTCCAAGCGCCCGTTCCGGCTCGGCCCCTGCCTCGAGACCCTCGGCCCGGACACCTTCGGCGGCAACCTGCCCGCCGGCATCACCGCCCACCCCAAGATCGATCCGCGGACCGGCGAGATGGCGGTGTTCTGCTACCACCTCACCCCGCCGTTCCTGACCTGGACGGTCATCCGACCGGACGGAACGGCCCTCCGGCCGACCCCGGTCGAGGGTGTCGACCGGCCCGGTCTCGTGCACGACATGGCCCTGACCGAGCACTACCTCGTCCTGGTCACGGCCCCGCTCTTCTTCGACCTCGGCCAGGCCCTCGCGGGCGGGTCGCTCCTGTCCTGGGAGCCCGACCGCGGAACACGCGTCGCGCTGATCCCCCGCGACGGTGGGCCCGTGCGATGGTGCGCCGACGACACCTTCTGGACCTGGCACTCCGCCAACGCCTACGAGGCCGACGACCCGGGCGCGGGCAATCCCGTCGTCCTCGACTACGTGCAGTGGGACGCCCCCGCCGGCCTCGCACCCGGTCGGACGGGCCCCGGCGCAGGCCGGCTCACCCGGGCGACCATCGACCCCGCAGCGGGCACGGTCCGCCGCGAGCAGCTTTCCGACGACGACGTGGAGTTCCCGCGCATCGACGACCGCGCCCTCACCCGCCGGCACCCGACCATCGCCCTCACCGGGGACAGCGGCCGGCCCCGCCTGCATCCCGAGGCCGCCGACACCCTGTTCTGGTTCGACCCCCGCACCGGGGCGACCACGCGTTGGACCAGCCCCGACCTCGCCGTCGGCGAGCTGGCCCACGCCCCGCACCCCGACTCCGACGACCCCGACGACGGCTGGTGGCTCACCTTCGCCACGCACCGCGCCACCGGCGGCAGCTGGCTGCTGGTCATCCCTGCCGCCGACCCCGGCGCCGGGCCACAGGCCCGCGTGCGGATGCCCGTCCGCGTACCGCTCGGGCTGCACGGCACCTGGCTTCCCGACCACCCCGGCTCCCGCCTGACCACGACCGGAGGAACACCATGACCGTCACCGACGACACCTTCGACGTCCAGTTCCGCGACGCGCTCGGTGCGACCGACTACGGCGTCGGCGACCCGGGCATGTGGGCCGACCGGCTCCACCCGAAGCGCGACCGCTGTGAGCAGGGCGACGGCCACCTCTAGGCCGCTGGTGGTCGCCTACGTGGAGGAGGGGAAAAGCGTCGGGTCGACGTAGGCTCGATCTCGTGCGGGTCGCCTCCTCGCCCTCTGCGACCGTGCTGTCGGGATCGGTCGGAGCGCTCCTCGATGTGGTGGACGCCGCGGCCCCGGCCGCGGGTGGGCCGCGGACACTGGTGCTCCTCGGCATGCCCGGGATCGGGAAGTCGACCACGTTGGACGCGTTGGTCAAGGCGGTCGGCGAGCGCGGTGTGGGGGTGCACCGGATCGCTGCGGACGAGATCAGCCGGCGGCAGCCCTTCGGGCTCGTGTCGGGGTTGCTCGGGCTCGAGCCGGTCTACCCGCCACGGTCGGACACCGCAGACCGGGTGCTGGACGCCGTGGAGAGCCTGTGCGTCGAGGGACCGCTCACCCTCTGCGCCGACGACGTGCATCATGCGGACGCCGACTCGCTTGCGCTGCTGGGCCGGATCGCCAGTGCGACGCGTGTCCTGCCGTTGACGCTGCTGATCGCCTGTCGCCCGCTCCCGGTCCGGGACGCCCTGACCGCGTTGCTCGCGCGTCCGGACGTGCGCGTCGTCGAGGTCGTCGGGCTGGACGAGGCCGGCTTGGCCGAGCTGGTGCGGGCACGGTTCGCGGCACCGCCAGGGGACGAGCTGCGCTCGTTCCTCGACTCCACCCACGGCAACCCGTTCCACGCCGACGTCCTGCTCGACGACCTTGAACGGCGAGGCCGGCTCGCCGTTGTCGATGGCGTCGTGACGGTCTCGGGCACGACAGAAGATGCGCCGGCGTCCGTCCAGGCCGGGGCGCGGGCCCATCTCGCGCTCCTCGACCTCGCTGCCCGCGATCTGCTGCAGGTCCTCGCGGTGTGGGGCCGTCCGGCAACAGTGGAACAGCTCGCTGCGGTCACCGGGGCGAACCCGGTGTCGTTGCTCGGTCCGGTGCAGGCCGTGGTCAGTTCCCGCGTCGCCCGCTGGACGGACGACGAGATGCTGACGTTCCGGCACGACGTGTACCGCGACGTCGTCTACGCCGACCTCGCCCCGCCGCTGCGGCGCATCCTGCATGCGGCGTGCGCGACGCAGCTGCACGCCTCCGGGGGGATGTCCACGCAGATCCTGGGGCACGCGGGCGGAGCTGCCGACCGCACCGAGCCCCGATCGGCGCTCAAGGTCGCCGCGACCGAATTGGCGTACGCACCCGCCCAGGCTGCGGACCTGCTCGCGGACGCCGCCGAGCTGGCCGGGAACGGACCTGATGCGGACGCGATCGCGGTGGCGCGGGCGGGTGCGCTGGCTGCGGCGGGCGAGATCGGGGCCGCGGAGTCCGTCGCCCGTGAGCGCCTCCTGCTGACCCGGGACGCGGCCACCCGTGACGAGCTGACTCGACTGCGGTTGCACGCGATAGTGAGCGCGGCCGACACCGCCGATGCGATCGCCACCATCGACGAGAGGCTCGCGGGCGTGCATGACCGAGCTCAGCGCGAGGCGCTGATCCACCTCCGGCGCTGGGTCGTCGTACTCGGGGGGCGGGAGGCGATCGGGATCTCACCGGTCACGGGCCACGGGAACGGCCGGCGCGGAGCGTCAGGTGCTGCCGCGCTGGTTCCGTCGGTCATGGACCTGTTCCTGACCGCCCGGTGCGAGGAGGCGCTGGCCCTCGCCACGGAGGCGGTCGATGCCCGTGAGGCCGCCGGGTCGTCGCCATGGGCGGACGGCGCGACGGCGCCGATCTGGCCGCCCTGGATCGCGCTCTTCGCCCGCGGACCGGAGGCGGCCCGCGTGTTGTCGGTGGCGGCCCGGCGCGAGGCGCAGGAGCGCGGCCGGGGCTGGCTCCTGCCATACCACCTGTTCGTCGCCGCCACGATCGACCACCTCAGTGGCAGGTGGGACGACGCCGTCGCCGAACTGGACGCCGGACTCGAGGCCGCGACCGCCACCGGGACGGGCTGGCTCGCGCGGCCGACGGGTGCGCTGCTGCAGATCAGGACCTGCCGCAACGAGCTCGACGTGGCAGAGCGCGACCTGTCGCGGTGGAAGCTGCGTGGCCTGCCCGAGCAGTTCGGGCTGCCCCAGGTCGGGCTGGCCGAGATCCTGCTCGGTGAGGCGCACGGCCGAGCGTCGGAGGCTGCCGAGCAGGCCCGCCGATCGTGGAGCACCACGCTCGACGGCGGTCGGCTGCTCTGGGCGCTGCTCGCCGGTCCCGACGTCGCCCGCGTCGCCCTGGGCGCCGGCGACGACGAACTGCTGAATCGTGTCGCGGCCGACACCGCCCGGGTGCCGGTCGGCCAGGTCACCGCGCTGGCTCCCGCAGCCGACCTCGTCAAAGCCATGGCCCGGCGCGATCCCGATCGGGCCATGGCCGCGGCCACGGCCTTCCGCAACCGCGGGAACTTCGTCGGCGAGCTCGCGGGGTGGGAGGAGGCGGCGGTCGCCGCAGCCGCGCGCGGCGATCAGGACGTGGCGCGGACGTGCGCGGTGCGATGTCGCGAGCTCGCGTCGGTGCTGGGCGCCGTCGGGGTGGAGCGGCGGATCATCGCCCGCCTGCGCGCGCACTCGGTCAGGCTCGGCGTCTCCGGCGCCCGCCGCCGACCCGCCACGGGGTGGCAGAGCCTGACTCCTACGGAGCTGCAGGTGGCCGACCTCGTCGGGCAGGGCATGACGAGCCGGCAGATCGCGACCCGGCTCTTCATCTCCCCGCGCACGGTGCAGACCCATATCTCGCACAGCCTGCGCAAGCTCGACCTCACATCGCGGGTCGAGCTTGCCACCACGGTCGCCCGGCGTCAGGCCTGACGACCTACCTCCGCCCCACGACCACGCCGTCGTGCCACGGCACGGCCAGGCACCTGGCGGTGGCGACCGCGGCGTGCAGGACCACGCCGATCAGCGTGAGCAGCACGATCACCGCGAAGAGCCGTGGCGCGTCGAGGGCGTTGAGGCTCCGCACGACGACGAAACCCAGCCCCGCGTTGCCGCCGAGGTACTCGCCGACGACTGCGCCGATCACCGCGAACACGATCGCCACTTCGGCTCCTGTGAACACGTAGGGCAGGGTGGTGGGCAGCTCTAGATCGCGGAACGTGGCCCACCGCCCGGCGCCCAGCCCGCGCATGACGTCACGATGGCCCTTGTCGACCGATCGCACGCCGAGCAGCACGTTCAGGGCGATCGGCAGGAAGGCGAGGATCGCCGCCATCACGATCTTCGACGTGGGCCCGAACCCGAACCAGATGACGAGGACCGGGACGAAGGCCACTTTGGGCACCACCTGGAAGGCCACGAGGGCTGGGCGGGTGGCGCGCTCGAGCCACGGCACCCGCCCCAGCACGACGCCCGTCGCGATCCCGGCCGCCAGCGCGACGGCGAACCCTCCGACGACCTCGACCAGCGTCACCCGGACATGCATCCAGGTGCCGGGCGAGGTCACCACGTCGACCAGCGAGCGGCCCACCGCCGCCGGTGCCGGCAGGATGAACGACGACACCTCGAGCACGGAGACGGCGAACTGCCACGTGCCGAGGAGCAGTGCGATCAGCACCGCCGAGCCGACCACCGGGAGGACTTCCGACCGGCGTCGACCGGAGCGCGCCCCGGTCAACGCGGCCCGTCCTCGTCGAGAAGCCGGCGCAGGGTGCGCACCGCGTTCCCGAACTCCGCGGTGGTCTCGACCTCGATCGACCGCGGTCGCGCCAAGGGCACCTCGACGATCGACCTGACGCGGCCCGGTCGCGCCGTCAGCAGCACCACCCTGTCCGCCAGCAGGACGGCCTCGGGGATCGAGTGCGTGACGAACACGGTCGTCGCCCCCGCTGCGTCGTGCAGTTCCTGGAGCTCCAGGTCCATCCTGTCCCTGGTGACCGCGTCGAGGGCGCCGAACGGCTCGTCCATCAGCAGCACGGACGGATCGCAACTCACCGCGCGGGCCAGTGCAGCCCGCTGCCGCATGCCCCCCGAGAGCTCCCGCGGGTAGGCGGCGGCAAACCCCCTCAACCCGAACCGTTCGCAGAGCTCCTCGGCGCGCTTGCGCCGCTCGAGCCGACCCACCCCCCGCAGCTTGAGTGGCAGCGCGACGTTGTCGGCGACCGTGTACCACGGGAAGAGGTTCGGGTCTTGGAACACCATCCCGACGTCCGAGAGCACCCGGTCGTCACGGGTTCCGTCCGGACGTCGGATGCTGCGCCCTCCGGCCTCCACCGTCCCTCGGGTGGGGGCGAGCAGGCCGCCGAGGATCCGCAGCAACGTCGTCTTGCCGCAGCCGGAGCGGCCGAGTACGGCAACGAACTCGCCCCGCCCGATCGAGAGGTCGACACCCCGCAGGGCCTCGACCCGACCGCGGCGGGTGTCGAAGACCTTGTCCACCGCCGTGACCCGGAGTCCTGCCACCGCACCGGTCCGGGTCCGCTCGAGAGCTTCCGAATCCGTGGTCATGTCGGAAGGAACTGGTTGGTCATCCAACGGGACGGGTCGAGATCCGGGCGGACGAGCCCGAGACCGGCCATCTCCTCGTAGGCGACGGCCCAGCGGTCCGGCGAGGTGCTGAGGTAACCCCCGCCGTCAGGGGCCGTGTAGGACGCGAGATAGCGCTGCAACGCGTCGTCGGCGACCCCGGGGTCCGTCAGCGAGGGCACCTCGTACCGCGAGGCGATGATCCTCTTCGTCTGCGCGAAGCCGCCGGGCGCGTCGTCGGCGATGAACTGCATGGCCTCGCGGACGGCGAGCAGGTAGCGACGGAGGCGGTCCTGCTGGGCCGGGTCCGCCGCCTGGTCCGCCGAGGTGACGTAGACCTGTGCTCCTGCAGCGATGTCGGCGTTGGGGTCGTAGACCACGGCATCGGGCTGCTGGTGCAGCAGGATGACGGATGTGTCGAGCGAGACGACGTAGGCGTCGAGCCGGCCGGCGCGGACGAGGTCGAACACGCCGGGAGCGAGCCCGACGACCTGCCGCTGCACGTCGGCGGCCGGCACGTCCTTCGCGGCGAGGACCAGGTTCAGTGTGAACTCGCTGGTCCCGCCCTGTGAGGGGATGCCGACGAGCTTGCCGCGGAACCCGTCCGCCGTCGTGATGGGTTCCCGGCGGCTGGAGACCATCCGCACCGGCCCCCGGGGGAGCGCGGAGCCCACGACCACCAGCGGAGCGCCGCGCTCGCCGGCCGCGACCATCGTCTCGATGTCGCCCACTCGCGTGAGCAACGCCGACCCGGCGATGACCGTCTGGAGGGCGGGCGGGGACCCTTGCGTCGCCTCGAAGTGGACGTCCAACCCGTGCCGCTCGAAGTAGCCCCCGGCCGTCGCCACCATCTCCGGCGCGAACGACAGGCTCTCCAGCGGCAGGATGTTGAGGAACGTGATCTCGTCCAGGGGCGGCCCCGCCCGCTGGTCGGGCTCGGCTGCGCACGCGGCCGTGGCGGTGCAGAGGAGCACGGCCAGTACGGCGGCCAGGATGCGGCGGCGCGCCGGCGGACCGGTGACGAGTCCCATTGGCGGCCCCCACCAACCGGTTCCGAACGTGCGCCCGACCGGGTGACGTGGCTCCCGACGAACCCGGTCGCCGTCGCGACGCTATCCGTGGCCGGCAGGACGGTCAACGAGGAGAGACGCGCCCCCTCGCGTCCGCGAGATCCTGAGGGCTGCGAATGTCGATTTCGGGGACGCCGTCGAACTCGCTGCTGAAGCCGGTCACCGTGATCTTCTGTCCGACCGCGAGCGGGCGCACGTCGACGTGCGTGCCCAGGTTCACGTACACGTTGATCGCGCCGGAGTCGTCGTCGATGAAGAACTTGTGGCCGTAGGGGAGGTCGTCGATCGGCCCCTCGGTGATCTTGCCGACGGTGCGCACCAGCAAGCCCTGGTTCGCTTCTCCGACCGAGCCGGTGCGCACCCTCCTCGGTCCGACCGGGCTGTCGTTGCCCCCGACCTTCACGCCCTCGGCGCTCGCCGGGGCGATCATGAGCAGGCCGTTCGGGTTCTGCAGCACGCCGGTCACCACGACGTGCCGCGGCGGCTTCACACCGATGTTCGTCTTCGGGAAGCTGACGAAGATCCCGGCCGTCTTGTCCTGGATCGCGAAGCCCTGGTCGGAGTAGCTGGATGCGAAGACGCCGGACGGCGTGGTCACGGTTCCCTCGATGGTGACGATGGTGTTGAGCGGCATCTTGCGCGCCGCGGCGATCGTCGGCAGGCGTCGTTCAGGGTGGCTGCTGTCCTTCGCTGCCGCGGCAGCGGTGCCTGGTGCTGCGACGAGTGCCAGCATTGCCAGAAGGATCGACAGGACGGTGCCGCGAGTGTGCCGGAGTGCGAGAACGTCCGATCGGCGTCGACGGGCCATGGTGTGCGCCGGGTCGGCCGTCGTCGCCTGTGTGCCTCGCATCGTTCTCCCCTGCCGTTGGTAGACACTTCACATCGTTCACACGGTGACAGGCGCCTGCCGGTCGGCGAGGGTCCGGGTGAGCCAGCCGTAGACGAACTGGTCGAGGCGGTCCTGGCCGAGCCCTTCGCAATGGCCACCTGCGCCTTCGGCCGCGGTGAACTCGTGAGTAGTCACCGGTGCGGTCAGGGCGTCGGCGAACGTGGCCAGCTGACCTGTTCCGGCGAAGTCGCCCTCTCCGGCCAGTGCGAGGGTGGGACACGTGATGCGGTCGGCGATGCCGGCGATGCTGAAGCGGCACAGCTCGCGCAGGTAGTCGCTCGTGGTGCTGACGCCGTGCGCGACCATCCGCCATTCGAAGCCGTTGCGGGCCCCCGGATCGGCCAGCATGGGGGCGAGGTCGGCATCCAAGGTGGGGTCGTGGCTCTGCAGCCGAGCCCAGTTCGCCTCGCCCAGCCGCACACGGATCGCCGCGCCGAAGTCGTACTGGGCCGGGTCGCAGATCAACGCTGCCAGTCGGTGCTCCGAGGCGGCTGCCCGAGGAGCGAGGTACCCGGCGAAGCTGCGCCCAAAGAGGATCATTGCGTCGGGGTCGACACCCTCCTGCGCGAGCAGCCAGTCGATCACCGGCGTGATCACGGCCTCGCTGTCGTGCCGCAGGGGGATCCGGCGGGTGTAGAGCACACCTCCCTGGCCGGGGCCCTCGAGGACCAGGCAGTTCATGCCGCGCTCGAGGGCGGAGACAGCGGTGACGGAGTAACCGGCTTCCGCAGTGGAGTCGTAGCCGGCCGGTGCGATCACCGTCGGGCGCGGCAGGTCCGAACCGTCAGGCCGGAGGAGGTAGCCGTGTACGGCGATCCCGTCCCGTTCGAAGTCCATCGGGGTCGTGCTGCAGGCCAGCAGCGGCAGGGCGGCTCGGAATGCGGCGACGTGTCCCGCGTACGCCGAGTGCAACGTCGGGTCGTCGAGGTCGGTGCGGGCGAAGAAGAACGTCTGGCGGTAGTACTCCGCGGCGCGCAGGTAGGCCCGGCGGGCGCTGACGAGGTCACCGGCCTCCTGGCTTGCGTGGGCCTCTGTCTGCGCCTTGCCGGCGGCGGCGGTCCACTCCGCGGCCCAGGAGCCGAAGTCGCCGGGCGTGATGCGGGAGGCGACGGCGAGGGCCTCGCCGAGATCGGCGCCCCCGCGGGCCGCGGCGGTGAGAGTGCGCTGGAATTGCTCGTTGAGCTCGTCGTCGTCGATGAACCTGGCCACGGGATCCTCCTCGGTGGAACCGGTCGAGTGGCTCAAGGTTCGGGTAGGCCTCTCACACGGCTCTCACACGGTCCTGCACACCGTCCGGCCTCACTTCAGGTGCCGGGCGAAGAACCGGTTTCCGTCGTCCCCCTCGAACTCCGGTACGCCCGTGTGTCCGCCCATATTGGCGTGCAGCGTCTTCTCTCTGGTGCCGAAGGCGTCGAACAGTTCCAGGGCCATCTGCCGGTCGTTTCCTTCGTCGTCCCACTGCAGCAGGACCTGCAGCGGAATGTTGACCTGACGGGCCTCCTCGAACAGGGTGCGGGGCACGAAACTCCCGGCGAACAGAAGGGCGGCCGAGATGCGCGGCTCGACGACCGCCAGCCGGATCCCGATGGAGATCACGCCTCCCGCGTACCCGACCGGGCCGCCGATCTCAGGCAGCAAGAGGAGGGCGTCGAGGGTGGCTCGCCATTCCGGGACCGCCTCTTCGACCAGTGGGAGGACCAGCCGGTCGACGATCTCGTCGTCGACCGGCTCGCCGGCCTCCAACGCCCGGCGCAGGTCGGCGCGGGCCTCCTCGGCTGCGGCGGAGCGGGGCCGGTCACCGCTCCCGGGGAGCTCGATGGTGGCCGCGGCGAAGCCTTCCGCGGCGGAGTGCCGGGCCCGGGCGGCCAGTCGGGGGTGCATTCGGCGCAGTCCGCCGGGGTGGCCGAGCAGGATCAGCGGGGCCGGTGCGGATGCGGATCCGGGCGTCCACAGGATGCCGGGGATCTCGCCCAGGCTGAACCTGCGTTCGTGGACGCCGTCGTCGAGGTGCTGTTCGGAAGTGAATCGCATGGTCGTGCCTTTCGGGAGTGCTCCTGACGGCGCTCCCGGACGACCTATCGCCCGACCGTGACCCCAGAGGGGAGCACCCATGTCGATACTGCGTTCACGGGTACCACCTCCTCGATCTCTCGCACGGCCGCCGGGAAGGTAGCAGCGGTCGCCGTGGCCCGCCAACGCCTTTTCGTGCGCGCGCTCGGTCGTGACCTCCAGATCAGTGCGAGCTGAGTCATACTGGATCACTCCGTCCTGCTGACGGCAAGCTCATCACGGGACGGGGGGAGGACGGCATGACCACGCGTGAGCACCTGCGTTTCCGGGACCTCGGACCGGTGGAGGTCGAGCACGCGGGCGTCGTCCGGCCCGTCGGCGGAAGTCGGCTCGAGGCCGCCCTGGCCCTGCTGCTCATTCACGCGGATCATCCGGTCGGACCGGACGCGCTGGGTGAGGCCATGTGGGGTGAGCAGGGTGTCAGCCGGTCTGCGGGAACGTTGGACTCGCACGTGTGGCGGCTGCGCAGGTTCCTCGAGCCCGACCGGGTTCGGGGTGAAGCCCCGACGGTTCTGGTGCGGGAACCCGGTGGCTACCGCCTGGTCGTCGGAGCGGGCACGGTCGACTCCGCCCACTTCGCCGTGCTGGCGGCCGAGGCCGGTGACCTGCTCGCGGCAGGTGAGGCCGGCCGTGCGTTGCAGCGGGCCGAGGAGGCCACCGCCTTGTGGCGCGGGCGACCCTATGGTGCGGCCGCCGACCAGGAGTGGGCCCGAGCGGCGGTCGCCCGCCTCGAGGAGATCCGCGGTCGGCTGCGCGAGGCGCACATCGGCGCGCTGCTCGGCGTCGGCGCGGTCGATCGTGCGCTGGCGGAGCTGGAGGTCGCACTCGCCGAGGAGCCGTTGCGCGAGCAGCTCTGGGCCTACCGGATGGCCGCCTACCGCGACGGCGGTCGCCGCTCCGACGCGCTGGCCACCTACACGCAGGCCCGCACCGTGCTGGTCGACGAGCTCGGGATCGAGCCCGGGCCGCAGTTGCGCACCCTGCACGCCGACCTGCTCCGCGACGACCCGTCCGCGGTCGTCGCCACTGCGCCGTCCACACAGCACGAATCGGGGTCCACCCGGACGTTGCCCGTGACGCGCAGCAGGCTCGTGGGGCGCGACGACGAGCTCGCGGGGCTCGACCGTCTGCTCGAGACCGGGCCGCTGGTCACGCTGGTGGGCGCCGCGGGCTGCGGGAAGACCCGGCTGGCGGTGGAGACCGCCCGACGGGCCGCGCCGCGGTTCCCCGACGGGGTGTGGTTCGTGGACCTGACCTCGGCGACCCCCGAGCGCGTTCTCGAGACCGTGGCCTCGACTCTGGAGCTGCCGGCCACGGGTTCGGCTGACCCGGTCGACGCCCTCCGCCGGTACACGGTGGCGCGGCGGATGCTGCTGGTGCTCGACAACTGCGAGCACGTGCTGGATGCCGCCGCCGAGCTGGTCGACATGCTCCTCGTCGAAGAGTCGGCGCTCGTCGTGCTCGCCACGAGCCGGGAACCCCTGGAGGTCGACGGCGAACACGTCGACCGCCTGGATCCGCTGCTCAGGGCCGCCGCGGTGGAGCTCTTCCTCGAGCGGCTCGACGGACCGGTCGCAGCGGAGGCGCAGGCCTTCGTGGCCGAGATCGCGGCCGCCGTCGACGGCCTTCCCCTGGCCCTCGAGCTGGCCGCGGGCCGTGCCCGGGCCTACAGCCTGGCGGAGATCGCCGCTCAGGTCCGGGCGGATGCGAGCACGCTGAGCCGGGTCGGACGGGGCAGGGTCGGGCGGCGCGGCGGCCATCCCCGGACCGTCCGCGAGGCGATCGACTCCAGCTACCGGGACCTCCCCGCGCCGCTCGCAGCGCTGCACCGGGCCGTCGGAGTGATCCCCGGGCCGTTCACCGTGAAGCTGGCCGCGGGCCTGGTCGGCACCGACGTCACGGACGCCGCCGCCGGGTTGGCGCACCGTTCGCTGCTGACGCCCCTGACCGCCGACCGCCACGGCGGGGCGTCCCGCTTCGCGCAGCTCGCCACGGTCCGCGGACATGCCGTCCACGAGGCGGAGCGGGCCGGAGAGGATTCGACTCAGGCGCGCGACGCCTGGATCGAACGGCTGGTCCGCGCCCGGCCCCTGCTGGGCTCGACCCGTCACGTCGGCTGGTACCACACACTCGACGACGACCTGGCCGCGCTCCGCGCCACCCTGCAGCACACCCTCGTCGACGATCCGTCCGCCTCGGGGTTGGCGCTGGCCGCCAGGCTCGGCGTGTACTGGGCGTTCAGCGGAATGGGAGTGGAGGGTGACCGCTGGCTGCGCACGGCCGCCGACGCGTGTACCGCCGATGCGGAGCTGGGCCGACCGGCCGACCGCGCGGCCGTCCATGTCGACCTGGGGGCCCGCTTGCTCGTGCAGGGCCGGGTCGCCGAGGGCGGCGCCCAGGTCCGGGTGGGGATCGCCGAGGGGGCCGGCGTGACCGGTGACGACGCGGTCCTGATGTGTGCGTCCTTGACCGTCGCCGCCGGTGCTGTGGCGCGCGCAGGCGACCGCGAGCTGCTCGCGGAGCTCGCCGCAGCGATGCACCGGACCGCGGCGGGGTCGGCCGCGCTCGACGTCGCCGCCCGGCACGTCGAGCTGGTCCACGCCACGATCGTCGCGCCGCACCCCGACCTCGTCGCGCAGTACCTGGCCCTGCACCGCGAGGCCCGCTCCGAGGACAACCTGTTCACGGCGTGGCTCACCGCCGCGAACGCCGCCCGTCTGATGCTGGCCGACGGCCGGGCCACCGAAGCTGTCCTATGGGCTCGGGCCGCGGTGCGGGCCTCGGCTGAGGCGGGTCTGCGGCACAACGCGTACGCGCTGGAGGTCTACGGCGCCGCGCTCGGCCGGGCCGGGGAGCATGCCGCCGCGCTGCGCGTGTTCGGCGCCGTGGAGGAGCAGCACCGCGGAGCAGGCGTGGTGTGGCCGTGGGATCCGAGCGTTGTCGCGCTCATCGCCGCGATGACCACCCAGCTCGGCCAAGCCGCGGCCGAGCGAGCCCGGTCGAAGGGCGCCCGAGCCACTCTGGCGGAACTCGCCGAGGCCTGACTGCGCGCAGCACGGGCCACCAGTCGTCACGGCCGGGTTGAAGCGGGTTGAAGCGACGTTGAAGGCGTCCGCTGCACGGTGATCGGTGTCAACACCCCACCGTCACGAGGAACTTCCCATGACCGAGCAACACGTTCTGAACCGTCGTTTCGTCCTCCGCGAGCGCCCCGTCGGACGCATCGACGCGAACACCTTCCAGTTGCGCGAGGAGCCGCTGCCGCGGATCGGCGACAGTGAGGCGCTGGTCCGCGTCGACTGGATATCGCTCGACCCGTCCAACCGCGCCTATGTCGGCGCGACCCCGACGTACCTTCCGCCGGTCGGTATCGGCGAGGTCATGCGGGGGTACGGGCTCGGTACCGTCGTCGAGTCGAGAAATCCCGCCTTCGCGGTCGGCAGGACCGTGCAGGGCGTCGTCGGATGGCAGGAGTACGCCGTCGTATCCGACGCGACCCTCATGCAGGCGTTCGACGTCGCCGACGGCGTCTCGCCGAGCAAGTACCTCGGCGCACTCGGCAAGACCGGGCTCACCGCTTGGACCGGCATGCACGAGATCGGCCGGCCGCAGCCCGGTGAGACCGTCGTGGTGTCGGCCGCGGCGGGCGCGGTCGGCTCGGTCGCCGGCCAGCTCGCCAAGGCCGCCGGTGCCCGGGTCGTCGGCATCGCCGGTGGTCCGAAGAAGTGCGCGTTGCTGACCGATCGGCTCGGTTTCGACGCCGCGGTCGACTACCGCGCCGAGGGTTGGCAGGACGCACTCGCCGACGCGACGCCGGATGGTGTCGACGTCGACTTCGAGTCCGTCGGCGGCGAGATCATGGACGCGGTCTTCGCGCGTCTCGCCGTCCACGCCCGCGTGGCGCTCTGCGGCATGATCTCCGGCTACAACTCGGCCGAGCTGCCGCGCGGGCCACGGTCGTTCAGCAATCTGCTGGTCAAGCGCGCGACGTTGCAGGGCTTCGTGATGCTGGACGACTTCGCCAAGATGGACCAGGCACGGGCCGACATCGCAGCCCTCGTCGCCGACGGCAAGCTCACAGCGCTCGAGACCGTCGTGGACGGGTTCGAGCAGCTGCCGACGGCCATCAACATGCTTTTCGACGGCACGAACGTGGGCAAGCTCGTGGTCAAAGTGGCGGGCTGAGCCCGCTCGTCACGCCCGTGCCGGGGCCGTCCAGCGAACCGCAGCCGGGCGTTGGAGGTCGATTGAAGCGCCCACGGGCACCGTACGAGGGCAGGGCGGACACGCCGCCCACCGGGAACGGAGCATCCGCGGTGAACACGGTCAGCATCTGGAGGTTCGACACCTCCGACGGCGCCGAGGTCGCGCTGCGCGCGCTCGAGCGGCTGCAGACGCGGCGGCTCGTCGCAATCGACGACGCGGCCGTCGTCGTCTGGAACCCGGGTTCGCGCAGGCCCCACGCCTATCAGGTGGGGACCGCGGCCGGGACCAGCGCGCTCTCCGGCGCCTTCTGGGGACTGCTGTTCGGACTGCTGTTCCTGCTCCCACTGGCGGGAGTGGCCGACGGTGACCCCGTGCTCGCCCGGTTCGGCCTGACCGACGAGGCCCTGGCGCATCTCCGCGACCGGATCACCGCAGGCACCTCGGCGTTGTTCCTGCTCACCGACCGCGCCGCTGTCGACCGGATCCGCGAGGGGTTCACCGGCGCATCCGGCGACCTGGTGGTCGGCGCCCTCGACCGCGAGCAGGAGGCCGCCCTCCTGCGGGCCTTCGACGCCGACGACGACCAGAACGCAGCAACCCGATGAACACACACGAGACCGGGCGACGGCGCACCGGAACGAAGGAGATGACCATGAACACGACGGACGAGGTACTGGTGGTCGGTGCCGGGCCGGTCGGGCTGACGACGGCGTGCCAGCTCGCCCGACTGGGCGTGCCCGTACGCATCGTCGACTCCCTCGAGCAGCCGACCACCGAGTCGCGGGCGGTGAGCGTCCACGCGCGCAGCATGGAGATGCTCGCCGCGCTGGGCGTCATGCCCCGGCTGGAGGCACGCGGTCGCCACATGCCTGCCCTCGAACTGCTCGACGGTCGCACCGGAGCGACCCGGGCTCGCCTCGACGTCACGGGCGTGGCCAGCCGCCACCCCTACGTCCTCGACATCCCCCAGCCCGACACCGAAGCCGTCCTGGCCGAGCGGGCCACCGAGCTCGGCGTCGTCGTCGAACGCGGTGTCACGCTCACCGCACTCGCCCAGGACACCGACGGCGTCGAGGTCACCCTCCGGTCCCGCGACGGGGAGCAGACCGCGCGGGTCGGCTGGGTCGTCGGCGCGGACGGCGGGCACAGCACCACCCGCGCCCTCGCCGGCACCAAGCTGGAGGGCGGGTTCCACGGCCAGCACTTCGCCATGGCCGACGTCGACGTCGACATGGCGTGGCCCCCGGACACCATCCGCATGTGCACCCACCCCGACGGCATGGGGATCCTGTTCCCGCTCGCCGGGCGCCGAGCCCGGGTCATGTTCCTCGTCGACGACCCCGGTGCCGGTGCCCCCGACCCCACCCTCGAGCAGATCCAGGCCCTCGCCGACGCGCGCATGCACGGCGGTCACGTGACGGTGAGCAACCCGCGCTGGCTGACCTACTTCGAGGTCCACCACGCTCAGGTTCCGCAGTACCGCCTCGGGCGGGTGCTGCTCGCGGGCGACGCCGCGCACATCCACAGCCCGGCCGGGGCGCAGGGCATGAACACCGGCATCCAGGACGCCGCCAACCTCGCGTGGAAGCTCGCCCTCGTCGCCCGCCACCGGGCCGACGCGGGACTGCTCGACAGCTACCACGACGAACGCCACCCGGTCGGCGCCATGGTTGTGCGGTCCACCACGGTGCTGACCGACGTCGGTGCCGCCACGGGCGCCGAGGGCGCGGTTCGCAACCTCGCCCTGTTCCTCGTCGGCCACCTCCCCCCGCTCGCCGACACCGCCGCCGCAACGCTCACCGAGACGACGGTCGCCTACCGCCACAGCGCCCTCTCGGTGCACCACGGCGCCCACCACCGCGGCGCGCCCCGGGCGGGAGACCACGCACCGGACCCCGACGGCCTGCTGCGCCCCGTCGGCACGCCGGTGGCCGTCGAGGACCTGCTGGCCCGGCCCGGCATGCTGCTGCTCGTCCGCGGCTCGGCGGACGCCGACGACCTGCGTGACGCCCTTGGCGACCTCGGCACGGTGGTCCGGGTCGTGGCTGACGCCGCCGGGGCGGCCGGGGACTGTGTGGTCGACCGGGGCGACGTCATCGGCCGGGCGTACGGCTGGAGCTCCGGCGGCATGGCTCTGATCCGCCCCGACGGCTATCTCGGCCTCGTGGCCGCCTCGGTTGACGTTGGCGTCCTGCATGACTACCTCGCCGACACGCTGCGGATCACGCAGCCGTCGACGGTCTGAGGAGCGAGCGTCATGAACCTGACCATTCCGCTCAGGGGCTCGACCGCCGGCAGGCAGTACGCCGGCTGGGAGCCCCGCACCGTCGCGACGCAGGGCCTGGGCAACCGCGTGTTCGCCGGGCAGCGCGTCCCGGTGGCCGACGGCGTCGCCCTGAACGCGGACATCTACACCCCGAGGACGCCCGGCCGCTACCCGGCCGTCGTCTCCTTCGCCGCCTACAACTCGGAGACGCACGCAGCGGGCCTTCCGACAGGCACCAACGAGGCCGGCTCGCCCCCGGTCTTCACGGACCGCGGCTACTGTTCCGTGATCGTCGAGCGCCGAGGCATGGGCCGCTCCACCGGCGAATCGGTGCCGTTCTTCGACCCGCAGGACGTCGACGACCACGAGAAGGTCATCGCCTGGGCCGCCGAGCAGCCCTGGTGCAACGGCGATGTCGTGCTGTTCGGCACCTCGTACTACGCCATCACCCAGGTGTTCGTGGCCGCCCGCCGCCCGCCTGCGCTGAGGGCGTTCTTCGCCCACGAGCCGGATACCGACGGCTTCCGACACAGCATGCAATTCGGTGGTGTCCCCGGCAGCTTCTTCCTCGGGGTCTGGCTGGGCGCGAACTTCACCGACGAGCAGATCGACCATCGGATGTCGCCGGTCAGGCGGGCGCTGCTGAGCCACCTGACGAACGGGCCGCTGCACCCGCTGCTGGAGAAGGTCGTGCACCGCAACGTGAGCCGGACATTCGCCCGTTTCCTGGAGAACGCCCCCACTCCGGGCATGGCCGAGCTCTACGCGGAGTGGATGTTCGACGGGAAGACCCGCGAGGAGTCGACCGCGCAGGAGGTGACCCGCGCCGGGCTCGCCGCCATCGACGTGCCGTTCGTGACGGTGCAGAACCTGGGCTACTTCAACCTGCACCAGTTCGGCAGCTACGACCTGTTCGAGCACGCCGGCACGCCGGGCGCGGACAAGTGGCTCATCCTCGGCCCGCCGGTGTACGACCTTCCGGTCTACGAGTGGCAACTCGAGGCGCTCGCGTTCTTCGATCACGTGCTGCGGGGCACGGACAACGGCTACGCCGAGCAGCCGCACGTCCGCTACTGGGTCGACGGCGCGGATGGGTTCGCCGGTGCGACCGCGTTCCCACCCGCCGAAGGCGAGGTCCGACGGCTTCATCTGGGCTCCGAAGACTCCGACACCCACCAGCTCGCCTCCGAGCTGACAGCCGAGGGGCAGAGCTCGTGGGTCGCCGTTCCCCTGGGTGTCCCCGTCCTGCCCGGCCTCGACGACCTCGCCCCGCAGGTCCTGTCCTTCGACCTCCCGGTCACCGAGGACCTGCAGCTCGCCGGACCGGTCACCGCGCAGCTGTCCTTCAGCTGCAACGAGATCGACTCGTACGTGGTCGCCCGGCTGAGCCGGGTCGACGCCGCGGGCGACGCGCACCAGCTGTCAATGGGCGCGATCCGCCCAGCCGGCCGGGCTGTGGACCCGACCCGCGGCTCCACCATGGAGATCGCGATCGACTCCGGTCGCCGCGAACCGCTCGTTCCCGGCGAGCCGGTGACGCTGCGCTTCAGCCTCACTGCGGGCCCGGTCCTGCTACGGGCGGGCGAGACCCTGCGCCTCGATGTCGGCAGCCGTACTGACCTGCTGCGCAAGGACCCCAGCGAGGGCTACGCCCAGTTCGACCTGCCGGTGCCGCCCTACCTGTCCCGCAACACCCTGCACTTCGGCGGGAAGAGCTGGGTCGAGGTCACCGCGGTCCCCGTCCAGGTCCGAACCACCGAGAAGCAGGTCGTGACTCGAAGGTCACCCGCGACCTTGCCCGACGTGGCTCGTTGGGTTACCCGTGACACACGACGAGGCCCTCGCGATCCTGCCGCCTGACGTCGCCGCCCGGCTCTGGCAGATGGCGCAGCAGCCGACCGTCACCGACGAGCAGATCGACACGCTCGTGCACCTCTTCAAGCAGACCTCCGCGGCTGCGGGCTACCGGGTGCCCACGCGTGAGTAGCCGAACCGTGGTGCTGGCCGGGAGGGGACACGGCCAGCACCAACGAACATGGTGACGCCTCGCATCCGGGCGAATCGTCTCAGTTTGAGACACCGGCGGAAGCTGGTGACCTTCTTTAGCTTCACGAGGTCGCAGCAGTGCGGGCCAGGTTTGGGTCGACCGAATTCGGCTAGCTTGCCCCCGGCCCGGTCTCTCGTGATCGGTGGGGAGTGACGAGAGATCGGGTCGCTTCGCTCGGGGGTGCCGTGGCTTGAAAGATCATCGCGGCGCCGCTGCCGTCCGCGCGACGGCCCGCTCGACCGCGGCGTTGAGCGCCAGGACGTTGAGCGTGCCCGTGCTGGTGAACGTCGGCAGGGCTGTCAGATGCAACTCCGCGACCACCCCAGCGGGCAGCTCGCGCCATTGCCCGGCGATGTCGACATGCCACCTCGCCGCGGGTGCGGCCGGGCCGCCGAACTCCTCGCTGTAGGGCACAGCCACCAGTTCCATGAACAGCCCGACGGCGGACCCCGTGGCGGGGTACCAGGGACAGGCGGCGATGAGGTCCACGGGGAACTCCCTCCGGTCGACGAGAAGGCCGGGAAGGCCGTCGTCCGGGCAACGGGATAAGCCAGTCGGTGGGTGCGGCCCCGGACGGGTGGGTTACGCAGTTCGCCCGTCAGCCGCCGTGGTCGTCCGAGTCCGGCGGTGTCGTGTTGTGCAGGCGCGCCCACTCCCGCTCGACGTACTCGGCGGTGCACCGGGTCATGGTCGTCAACTGCTCGTCGGTCGCGCTGGGGAACGCGGCGCGGACCTGGTCGCGGATCTGGGGGTCGTCCGCGGTGAGGTTCGCCTGATTCCGCGCCAGGTTCGCGTCACCGACCTGCACCAGTTTCAGCGCATCCGCATCGAGGATGTCTGGCTTGTGCGTGCGCATCTCGTCCAGCAGCTTCTGCGCATTCAGCCCGAACTTCGACTGTGCCTGAGCCTGCGCCACCGGCGGGGACGCCGGCGTCGGGCCCGGCTGTGGCCGGCCGCTCGCGTCCGCCACCAGTGGTGCGGTGGGCGGCGCTGCAGCGGGCGCGGTGGCTCGCTCGTCCGGCCGCAGGAACGCCAGCGACACGATGAGCCCCACGACCAGGATCGCGAGCCCGCCGACGCCGATCATCCCGAGCGTCCGGAGGCGGATGCTGCCGACCCGATCCGCCAGTCGCGGCGGTGTCGGTCGTTCGTTGCGATTCGGGGCTTGGCGCGCCCCGCTGTTGGTGTTGGTGTTGGTCACGCCTCTCCCCACTCTGTGACGACCCCGTTGCCCCTCGGTGACGGCCGGGGCGGTCCGGGGTAGGTCGGCTCGATTCACCGCTGCAGGCACCGGTGTTACCCACCCCAGGCCGTCCTCAGACGCCTTCGAGAGACCTGACCGGCGCAGACTCACTCGCCGACCGCATGACTACCCGGCGGCCGCCGTCCCCGACCGACCAGCCGACGGGTGTCCGGGCAGCGGGGTGAGGTCGTCGATGCGCAGGTCGGGTCGGGTCCGGACGAAGTGGGCGGGGTGGCGCCAGCGGTGGTGTTCGATCGCGGTGTCGACCGTGAGCTCGACGACCACGCCGGGTCGGACGGGTGTGTACAGGGTGGGTGGGCCGGGGCGTCCCCAGCGGGTGGACGGCAGCGGGTTCGGCCACGGATGAGCCGAACCGGTGTGCGGGTGCAGCAGCGCGGCGACCGCGCCGCGGCCGGCCGGGGCGAGCTCGGTGGTCCGCCCGACGAGGTGGAACTGCCCGTCGTGGTCGTGGCGCCCGAGTAGCAGCACGCGTGGCGCGTCGAGGGGGCCGATGACCCCGCCGACGACCGCTTCGGCGGTGAGCCGGGTCCGTAGTCTCTGCCAGCCCCGCATGCCCGGGCGGTAGGTCTGGTCGAGGCGTTTCGCGACGACGCCCTCGATCCCGGTGCTGCCGTGGTGGATCAGCCAGCTGCGGGCGACGGCGGGATCGGTGGTCGAGGGGGTGAGCACCAGCCCGGGTGGCAGGCCGCGGCCGAGCAGCGCCTCGAGTGCGTCGCGGCGGTGCTGGTAGGGCTGCTCGCGCAGGTCGGTGCGGCCATGGGCGAGCAGGTCGAACACCACATAGGCGGCCGGAGTGGCGGCGGCGAGGGTGTGGGCGCGGCGGGGACCGGAGCGTAGCCGGTCCTGCAGGGCGGCGAAGTCGAACCGGCCCGCGTTCCAGATCACCAGTTCCCCGTCGAGCACCACCTCGTCGCCCAGGCCGGCGACCGCGGCCGCGACGTCGGGGAAGTGGGCGGTCAGGATGCGCTGCTGGCGTGACTGCAGCTCGACCCGTGCCCGGCTGTGGAACGCCAGCACCCGGTAGCCGTCGAACTTCGGCTCGAACGCCCACCCCGACCCCGTCGGAAGGGTTGAGACCGTCCGCGCGAGCATCGGCGGCAGGGGAGGTCCGAGAACGAGACGCCGCCGACGCTTGCCCACTGCGCGACGATAGGCACATCACCCGCTGCCGACCGCCGGTGGACGCAGTGCAGCCAGCACGCAGCCGGGTCAGCGCAGCGCGTCGAGTAGGGCCTGCAGGTCGTCGTGGACGTCGACGACCGCCAGGAGGCCGGTGACCTGGAGCGCTCGTTCTACCGGTCTGTTGCCGGACACGCCGACGAGATGAAGTCGACCGTGAATGTCCCTGTCGTTGTTCATCGCCGCGACGATCAGGGCCAGTCCCGCCGCGGCCAGGTGCGTGACCCCGCTCAGATCGAGGAGGAGCTCCGCGGGCGGCATGGCCGTCTCTCGCCTCAGATGGTCGGCGACGACCGGGACAGTGGCCATGTCGAGCTCACCGGCCAGGTGCGCCACACAGACATCGGACCGAGGCCTGCTTGTCGTGCACCGGACCGGAAGGGGTTCGTTCGCCTCCTGGGATGGTCGTGGACTTTCAGGCATCCGTCTTCTTCTTGTTCGCGCCCTTCTCGGCGCCTGCCTGCTTGCTCCCGGGATCGCTCCGCCCGTTCCCGCCGACCTTGTCGTTCTTCCCAGGGTTCTTGGCGCCGTCGGACTTGTTGCTCTTCTCGGGTTTCTTGCCGTTGTCGGCGCTTTTTTCCTTCTTTTCTTTGACCGGCTTGTTGCCGCTGTTCGGGTTCTTGGCGTTGTCGGGGCCGCCGTTGTCGGCGTTCTCCTTCTTGGGTTCGTCGTCGTTGCCGGAGTTGTCGCCGCTGCCGGCACGGGACGGTGGGCTGCTGTGCTGACCGGGTTGTCCAGGAGGCCCCACCGGGCTTTCTGTCGCGTTCGTCGTGCACCGTGCCTCGCACGGCCCGCCCGGACCCCGGGAGGGCGCTGCAGGCGCCCGCGACGGAACGGTGCCGTCGGCGGCGGCCTCGCCGTCGTCGCCGAGCGAAGCGGAGCTGTCGGACCGGTCGTCGCCCTCAGGAGTCGGCGTCGACGTCGAGGTCGTCATCCCCGACGGCGACACGCCGCTGACCTGGGCGCCGGCTCCGGCGCTGCCGCTGACGACCGGGCTCTGGAGATGTGCAGAGTAGGAGTTGGTGGCGAGCGCGACGCCACCCGCGGTAGTGGCCGTCAGGGCGAGGGCAGCGATGATCTTTGCCGTCAGGATGCCGGTCGTGGTCGTGGCGCGGACTCTCCGTGAATCGCGGAGCGGGTCCGGGGTGGCGTGCACAGCGGAACGGAACGCCGCGCGGGCCGCATCCTCGCCCTGCAGTTCCGCCTCGCTGGCCGGGGCGGTCGCAGCGGCGAGGAGTTGCCGCAGCGGGGCAGGCGCGTCGTCGCTTCCGTCGAGCAGACGGTGGGCTACTGCACCGGACAGGGTGGTGGTGCTCCGCGCCCGGCGACGTCGTGAGAACGGCATCTGGACTCTTGTGGCGCGGACGGTGTTCCGGTCGTCACGACGTCGGGCCAGGGGAGACAAGGGTCCACCGTCCTTCCTCGTCGTCGTAGCGGACCTGTCGGGCGAGCCGTTTGAGCCCGCGGTGCGCGGCCACCCGGACCGCACCCGCGCGCTTGCCCAACACCGCGCCGGCGGTCTGGGCATCCAGCCCGACCACCGCGCGCAACAGCACGGCCTGGGCCTGGTCGCGGGGGAGGCCGGCGATCAGCGCAAGTGCCTTCCGGGTGGACAGCTCGTCCAGCACGGCGGTGGCGGCGTCACGGTCGCCCGGGGGCTCGTCCGGGTAGCCCCGGTCCGCGCCGGCGTCCAGCGCAACGGTGGGGCGGCGGGCATTCGCCCGGCAGAGGTCGATGGCGCGGTTGTGCACGATCTTCGCCGCCCAGCCGCGGAAGCGATCGAGATCGCCGGTGAACGTGTGGAGGTCACGAGTGATCTGCAACCACGCCTCTCCGGTGACGTCCCCGGCGGAGTCCCAGCCGACCAGAACGGTGGCGTATCGCAGCAGCCGGGGCTGCAGGTCCCGGTAGAGCACCACAAAGCCCTCCTCGTCACCCTGCCGGGCACGGTGCAGCGCGTCGGCGAGTTCGGCCGTCAGCTCACCGGTCGTCCGCCCGCTGACCTGCTCGTCGTCGTCCTCAACAGTCCTTCGCGGTCCTGGTACGACCACCGTCTGCACCGGTCCGGCACGCAAACTGCCCTCCTGAACGGTTCAGAGTGGTCGGGCACCGGGGAGCGCTGCCCGCACGTCATTGCTCCTCAGCGCTGGCGGCGGGCAGGGTGTTACTCACCAGTTCCAGTTGCGCAGCAACCACCAGATCAGGACGGTCACTCCCGGTACGACGAGCGCCAGGCCGAGGACCGTCGCAGCCGTCGTCCACGGCGTGATCGGGCTGATCATGACCACGGTGGCGCCGAGCAGCGCGACGACCAACGCGATGATCGGCGTCGGGCGTCGGGGTCTTGCGGACATGACGGACCTGGCTCTGTGTGCGCGCGTCGGTCGAAGTGGTCGCGATACATCACTACGACAACCCTGTGCACGCGCGTGATGGGCAAGGGCAACGATGTCTCGTCGTCATGCAGCGTCAGCGTCAGCTACTGCTGCAGCGTTTCACCTACCCGCCTCCAGGCCCGGACCGCCGCCTGAGCAACTGGCGCACTGCGGCGCCGGGGGACGGTCCGCTAAGAGGCCACCGGCGCGACCTCCTCCTCGGCGTCGAGGGGCGGACGGCCGGACCCGGGACAGCGGACGACGGCCACCGAGGTGCCGTCGGTGTCGTACCCGTTGTGGTCCGCCACGATTCCGCCCGCGATGACGTGCTTGAGCTCGTGGCAGCCGCTGCAGCGGCCGTAATCGACGTCAGGAGTGTCCATGAGGCAGACGGATACCCATCGGGACGACCGGGCCGACGTCGTGTGAACGAGGAGACATACCTTTCATGGCCGACACTGCGATCTTCGACATCGACGGGACCCTCGTCGACACCAACTACCAGCACGCCCTGGCCTTCTACCGTGCGTTCCGCCGCTTCGACATCACGTTGCCGATGTGGCGGCTGCACCGCGCGACCGGCATGGGCGGTGACCAGATCGTCGCCCACGTCGCCGGCGACGAGGTCGAGCGGCGACACGGCTCGGCGCTGCGCGAGGCGTGGGTCGAGGAGTTCGACAAGATGATCGACGAGGTGCGGCCGTTCGACGGCGCACGCGAGTTGATGGAGGCGGTCAAGTCACGCGGTTTCCGGGTGGTGCTGGCGAGCTCGGGCAAGTCCAAGCACGTCGAGCACTTCCTCGACCTGATCGGGGCGAGGTCCGTCGCCGACGCCTGGACGACCTCCGACGACGTCGAGAGCAGTAAGCCCGAACCCGACCTCGTCGCCACGGCGCTCGACAAGGTCGAAGGCGCGTCCGGTGTGATGATCGGCGACTCGACGTGGGACTGCATCGCCGCGGGCAAACTCGGCGTGCCGTCCTTCGCTGTGCGCACCGGGGGCTTCTCGGTCGAGGAACTCCTCGACGCCGGCGCCGAGCGGGTGTTCGACTCCCTGCGCGAGTTCGCCGAGAACCTCGACGACACTGCCCTCGCCCGGCCCGAGCGGTAGCTACGGCTGACGCTGATCGGGGGCTGCTCTAGCCTGCCTCGAACCGCGTGACCGGAGGAGTCGATGCTGGGATGACGGCGGGGCGACCGATGCCCACACCGGGCGACGTGCTCGGGTACTTCGACACGTTGTCGAACTGGGGACGGTGGGGCGACGACGACGAACTCGGCACGCTGAACCACATCACCGACGACGTTAGGCTGGCGGCGTCGCGGGCCGTGCGCCACGGCAGGAGCGTGTCGTGCGCGTGGGAGATCGCCGTGCCGGGGGAGATGGAGCGGTCGACGACGACGTGCCCGTGCGCCGCCGACATGCCGGGCGCCGAGAACATGCCGGCGCGGTTCCACGCCGACCGGCGCTGGGGCTTCTCGTCCGAGCAGGTCGGCATCATGTTCCACGGCAACACCGTCACCCACGTCGACTCGCCGTGCCACATCTTCTGGGACGGCACGATGTACAACGGGCGCTCGCACTCGCTGGTCGACCCGGCAACGGGATCGGCGTGGGCGGCCGTCACGGCGGCGGCGAACGGGATCGGCACGCGTGGTGTCCTGCTGGATGTCGCGAGGGTCCGCGACGTGCCGTGGTTGGAGCCGGGGCAGGGCGTGTTTCCCGACGACCTCGAGGAGGCCGAGCGTCGGCAGGGCGTGCGGGTGCGGCCCGGCGACGCGGTACTGCTGCGGACCGGCTACGGCCGTGTCCGGTACGAGTCAGGTGTGACGCACGGCGTCACGCAGGCCGGCTGGCACGCGTCCTGCCTGCCGTGGCTGCACGAACGGGAGGTCGCGCTGATCGGCGCCGACACCCCCCAGGACGTCCAGCCGTCGGGGTACGACGAGGTGTTGATGCCGGTGCACGCCGTAGGCCTCGTGGCGATGGGGCTGTGGCTGCTCGACAACTGCGACCTGGAGGCGTGTGCGACGACGGCCGCCGAGCTCGGCCAGTGGGACTTTCACCTCGCAGTTGCGCCGGTCCGCTTCGCCGGCACGTCCGGCAGCCCGGTCAACCCGATCGCCACGTTCTGACCGCCGGTCGTCAGGTGCCGGTGGGCGAGTGCTGCGACGGCCAGGCCTGCGGGTGCGAGCAGGTACCAGCCGCTGAGCAGGCCGAGGACCACGATCGGTGGCAGGGACACCGCGGCCGCCCACCAGCCGCTCGATCGGCGTGGGAGCAGCCGGAGGGCGGCGATGAGCCCGGCGGCGTAGACGGCGACCTGCGACGCGGCGGTGAGGAGCACGAGGTGCTCGGTCGACCAGCCGAAGGCCGCGACGAGCCCGAGGCTGACCAACGCCTGGACCGTGACGACGGAGAGGCTGCGACCGGGGATGTCGGAGCAGGGGTGACCGGCGAACCATCGCGGGCCCCGGCCCGTGCGTCCCATCTCGGCGCCGAGTTCGGCGAGCCCGGCGAGGTAGGCGTTGGCGGTGCCGACGGTCACCACCACGGCCAGGGCCGCGGCGATCAGCCCGCCCCCTGACGCGAGGCGCGTGGCAAGCAGCGCGGTCACGGGCGCAGTCGCGGTCGCGGGGCCCGGCACGGTGATCAACGCAAGGGTGAGACCACCGAAGAGGACGGCCACGACGATCAACGTGGCCGCCGTCGCGCGCGGCACGTCTCGTGCAGGGTTGCGGAAGCGACCGGTCAGGTGCGTCACGGCTTCCCACCCGGTGAGCAGCCACACCAGCACCAGGGCAGCGGGGGCCACGGCGGCCCAGCCGTGAGGCGCGACAGGCGTCAGACGATGAAAGTCCGCGGCGGGAACGCACAGGACCAGAACGACGATCAGTGACGCGACCAGCACGCCGGTGAGCGCGACCTGCACCCCGCCGGAGATCCGCACACCCCGGACGTTGGCGGCCGCTGCCAGAGCGATGAGTGCCAGTGCCGTCGCGACCCGGGTCCCGCTGCCTCCGCCCACCGCTGCTTCGACGTAGTCGCCCGCGAAGAGCCCCAGTGCCGGGATCCCCAGCGGGACACCGAAGTAGAACCACCAGGCGGTGACCGTGGCGGTCCGCGATCCCATGGCCCGTGCCACGAAGCCGGCGACCCCGCCGCCCGAGGGGAAACGTGCACCGAGGGCGGCGAAGGTCGCGGCGAGCGGGACCGACAGGACCAGCAGCGCGCCGACGGCCACCAGAGCGGCCGGTCCGGCCTGGCGGACGGCCAGGGCGGGCAGCACGAGGACGCCGGTCCCGACCACGCCCGCCACCGTCAGCGCGGTGCCGGCCACCGCCCCGATACCTGGAGCTGCTCGTCGAAGCGCGTCGGCGGGATGTTCCCGTGTCGTCGTCATGTGACTGATCGTTGCCGCCGGCCGACCGCCGAGACAGTGGCCAGATCGCCAGTGCACATCAGGATGTGGACAGTACAGTTCAGGGGTGCGTCCCCATCGCGTCGCTGTCCCGGTGCTGGACGGCATGCCGTTGTTCGAGGTCGCCGTCGCCGGCGAGATCTTCGGGATGCCGCGCCCGGACCTGTTGTCCCGGCCGTACCTGGTGCAGGTGTGCCGGGTCGGGGAGGGGCCGGTGCGATCCGAGGGGGCCCGGATGCTCATCGGTACCGATGCCGGGCTCGACGAGATCCGCGCGGCCGACACGGTCCTGATGCCGGCCCTTCCGTCCTTCGACACGCCGGTGCCCGACGCGCTCGTCGCGGCGCTGCAAACGGCTGCGGGTCGCGGTGCGCGGGTCGCGGCGCTGTGCACGGGAGCGTTCGCGCTGGCTGCGGCGGGTCTGCTCGACGGGCGCCGCGCGACGACACACTGGATGTACTGCGACGCCCTGGCCGCGCGCTTTCCCGCCGTGCACGTCGACCCGCGTGTGCTCTACGTCGTGGAAGGCGCGGTCGCCACGTCAGCCGGAACCGCTGCCGGTATCGATCTGTGCCTCGAGCTCCTTCGGGCCGATCACGGGATCGCCGTCGCGGCCGAGGTGGCGCGCCGGTTGGTCGTGCCACCGCATCGCCAAGGCGGGCAGGCCCAGTACGTCTCGACCCCGATGCCCGACGTCCCGGACTCCTCGTTGGCGCCGCTGCTGGACTGGGCCCGGACGCACCTGGACCGACCGGTGACGCTGCGGCTGCTCGCGAGAGAGGCGGGCACCACCACCCGCACACTGACACGGCGATTCACCGCCGAGCTGGGACTGCCGCCGCTGCAATGGCTCACCGCCGAACGCGTCCGGCGCGCGCGACAACTGCTCGAGGACACCCCACTCCCCGTGGAGCAGATCGCCCAGACCTGCGGTCTGGGAACGGCGGCCAATCTGCGCATCCACTTCACGCGCCAGACCGGCACGACGCCGACCGCCTACCGCTCGGCCTTCACCCACAGCGCAGCGGCCGCCGGCACGACGATCCCGGCAGGCCGTCAGGTTCGAGCTGAAGCCTGACGGCGTGCCGGCCCGTCCGCTCAGCTCTTGCCGGTGTCCTCTTGGTGCGTCAGCTTCTCGAGGAACTCGTGGCACTTCGCCGCCCGGCGCGAGTCCTCCTCCATCACCTGCTTGAAGAAGTCCGCGACGTCGCTGTAGCCGCCGTTCTCGGCGTCCCGGACGTACTGCCCGTAGTCGTGCCCGGCCTTCAGCGAGTGGTACTGAACCGAGATCAGGTCGAACATGACGTCGCCGAAGCCGGTCTCGCCCGTTGCCATTCCGATCACCCCTTCGTGAGCGTGTGCGGGCTCGGGATGTTCCCCGAGCAAGCGTCGGCATGCCCGGTCAGGTTCCGGAATTTCGGTGTACCGATCCAGCGCGATGTGGTCGCCACCGTCGGGCGCGGTGGCCACCGTCGCCGCCTTCCTCCTCGGGCCGGACGCCGGCTTCGTGCTGCAGACGGGGGAGCCGGCTCGGCCTCGATGTGGGCGAAGACGGGCCCGGCGTGCGAGGGTCGGACGCGCTCGCGGCTCGCACCGCTCACGAGAAGGAGGGCCAGCCATGGTTCAGCGTCAGGTTCCGAAGCCGGCAGACATCTTCGAGCTGCTGCAGTTCAAGAAGTTCGAGTTCAACGGCCGCAAGCGCCGCCTCGCCTCCGCGCTCACCATCCACGACCTGCGCCGGATCGCGAAGCGCCGCACACCGGCCGCCGCCTTCGACTACACCGACGGCGCGGCAGACGACGAGCTGTCGCTCCGCCGGGCCCGCCAGGCGTTCGAGGACATCGAGTTCCACCCCTCGATCCTGCGGGACGTCTCCCACGTCGACACCACTGCCCAGATCCTCGGCGGCCCGTCTGCCCTGCCGTTCGGCATCGCGCCCACCGGCTTCACGCGACTGATGCAGACCGAGGGCGAGGTGGCCGGGGCCGGTGCCGCCGGTGCCGCCGGCATCCCCTTCACCCTGTCCACCCTGGGGACCGCCTCCATCGAAACCGTCAAGGAGGCCAACCCTCACGGCCGCAACTGGTTCCAGCTCTACGTGATGAACCAGCGCCACATCTCCTTCGGCCTGGTCGAGCGCGCCGCTGCCGCCGGCTTCGACACGCTGTTCTTCACCGTCGACACCCCGATCGCCGGTGCCCGGCTGCGCGACAAGCGCAACGGCTTCTCCATCCCGCCCCAGATCAGCGTGCGCACGATCGCGAACGCCATCCCGCGGCCGTGGTGGTGGTGGGACTTCATCACCACCCCGAAGCTGGAGTTCGCGTCGCTGTCGTCGACCGGCGGCACCGTCGGTGAGTTGCTCAACGCGGCGATGGATCCGTCGATCAACTTCGACGACCTGGCCGAGATCCGCAAAGTCTGGCCGCACAAGATCGCGATCAAGGGCGTGCAGAACGTCGAGGACGCGAAGAAGCTCACCGACCTCGGTGTCGACGCGATCGTGCTCTCCAACCACGGCGGGCGGCAGCTGGACCGCGCGCCGGTGCCCTTCCACCTGTTGCCGGACGTGGTCCGGGAGGTCGGCGACGACGTCGAGGTGATCATCGACACCGGGATCATGAACGGCGCCGACATCGTCGCCTCGATCGCGATGGGCGCCAAGTTCACGCTCGTCGGCCGGGCGTACCTCTACGGCCTGATGGCCGGTGGGCGAGAGGGTGTCGACCGGATGATCGAGATCCTGTCCGAGCAGATCGTGCGCACGATGAAACTGCTCCAGGTCACCACGCTCGACGAGCTCGAGCCCAAGCACGTCACACAGCTCAGCCGCTTCGCCGATCTGCGGGCCCGCGGCGTGGGCGAGCGACACTGAGGACGGTTGCCGTGCTGCTCCGCGCGGCGCCGCCGCCGCGCTAGTCGTGCGAGGACCGGAAGGTCACACCGGTCGCGGCCCACCGACGGACGGATCTACCCCCAGTGCCCGTCAATGCCTCCCGGTCCCGGCCTCCACGCCCTGGATCGGGGGGCATTGTTCGTCGTCACCAGAAACAAGCGAGGTGAAGAGTTGTCCACGACTCGAGCATCCGGACCTGCGGGGACCGGCACCAGCACGTTTGCGCTACCGCCGGTCGGTCTGTGGACCGGCGCGTTGGACATGGTTCCTGCGGCCCGCGCCCGGGACCTGGCCGCCGAGCTGGAGTGTCTGGGGTACGGCGCGATCTGGGTGCCGGAGGTGGCGGGCCGTGACCCGTTCGTGCACCTGGCGCTTCTCCTGTCGGCCACCGACCGCATCATCTGCGCCACCGGCATTGCGAGCATCTGGGCGCGGGACGCCGTCACAACCGCCTGTTCTGCGAAGACGCTCACCGAGGCGTTCCCCGAACGCGTCGTCGTCGGGCTCGGAGCGAGCCACGCGAACCTCGTTCGGGATCTCCGCGGGCACGACTACGGCAAGCCGTTCACGGCGATGCGTGCCTACCTCGACGGGATCGAGCGGTCGCCCTACACCGCTCACCGTCCCGAGACTCCCGTCCGGTACGTCCTCGCCGCGCTGCGCCCCCGCATGCTCGGCCTGGCCGGCGAACGCACCGCCGGCGCTCATCCCTACTTCGTCACCCCGGAGCACACCCTCCGCGCCCGGGACATCCTCGGTCCTGCGCCGCTGCTCTGCCCCGAACAGGCGGTGGTGCTGGAGACCGATCGCGACCGAGCGCGCACCATCGCCCGCGCTCACACGAGCGTCTACCTGGCCCAGCCGAACTACGTGAACAATCTCCGGGAGCTCGGTTTCACCGACGGCGACCTGACTCCGCCGGGCGGCAGCGACGCCCTCGTCGACGCCCTGGTGGCGTGGGGCGACGTCGACACGGTCGTCGGACGAGTCCGTGCGCACCTCGACGCCGGCGCCGACCACGTCGCGGTCCAGGTGCTCCCGGCGGAGAAACGCGGCGTGCCCGACGAGCAGTGGAGGCTGCTCGCCGCGCCGCTCACCGAGCTGACGGTGGCGTGAACCCGGAGGCGGTCGGCGTCGCCGGTCAGCTCGCGGGGGGAGTGGCGGCCACGGCCGGCTCGGCGGGCGTGGTCGACTGTGTCACCGCGGCCGGGCGTACCACGATCACAGGGCATTGGGCATGCAGGACGCACTGCAGGCTGACCGAGCCGAGCAGCATGCTGGCGAAGCCGCCACGACCGCGGTGGCCCAGTACCAGCACGTCGACTTCGCCGGACCTGTCGATGAGGACATTGGCGGCAGGCCCGGCCGCGACCACGATCTCCACCGGCGGCGAGGCGGCGCCGCCCAGGGCGTCGTCGACCATGCGCCGGGTCTGCGCCTCGACGTCGACCTCGATCGCCGGCTCGGCCGCCGTCACCGGCCGACTGTGCCCGTGCACCGAATACTCCGGGAAGTAGGTCGACACCACGCGGAGTCGGGCACCTCGCCGGTCGGCCTCGGCCACGGCGTACTCGAGAGCCGCCGCGGACTCGGGGGAGCCGTCCACGCCGACAAGGACGATGTTCGAGAGAACCACGACCCCGCACCTCCCTGATCGGGCGGACGTCACCGCACGGCCGGAAGGCCCAGTGTGCTCCCAGGTCCCGTTCCGGCACACCGGCGAATGACCGAAGATTGGCGAATTCCCCGGCGCACGCCTCGACAGGGTCAGCGGTCGATCATTCGCTGCATGGCCTCGGGGTAGCGGTCGCCCAGCACGGTGATCTCTGCTGCGGCGGCGTCGATCGCGGCGAGGTCGTCGGCGGTGAGATCGATCTGGACGGCGCCGAGGTTCTCCTCGAGCCGTTCGAGGCGGCGGGTGCCGGGGATCGGGACGATCCACGGCTGCTGGGCGAGCAGCCAGGCCAGCGCGATCCGGGCAGGTGTGGCGCCCTTGTCGTCGGCGATGCGGGTGAGCAGGTCGACCACCGCCTGGTTGGCCTGCCGCGCCTCGGCGGTGAACCGGGGCAGGTTGGCGCGGATGTCGCCGTCGCCGAACGAGGTGCTCTGGTCGATGCGGCCGGTGAGGAAACCCCGGCCCAGCGGGCTGAACGGCACCAGCCCGATGCCGAGCTCCTGCAGCGTCGGGATGATCTCCGCCTCGGGTTCGCGCCAGAACAACGAGTACTCGCTCTGCAGCACCGCGACCGGGTGCACAGCGTGCGCGCGGCGGATCGTGCGCACACCTGCCTCGGACAGGCCGAAGTAGCGGACCTTGCCCGCGTCGACGAGTTCCTTGACTGTGCCGGCGACCTCCTCGATCGGCACCTGCGGGTCGACGCGGTGCTGGTAGAGCAGGTCGATGGTGTCGGTACCGAGCCGCCGCAGGGAGCCGTCGACGGCGCGGCGGACGTGCTCGGGATCGCTGGACAGTCCGGTCTGGCGGCCCTGCTCGTCGAACGCGAAGCCGAACTTGGTGGCGATGACGACCTGGTCGCGCACGGGCGCGAGGGCCTCGCCGACGAGTTCCTCGTTGCGATAAGGGCCGTAGACCTCGGCGGTGTCGAAGAGGCTGACTCCGCGATCGACCGCGGTGCGGAGAAGGTCGATCATCTGGCGACGGTCGCCCGGGTTCGGGCCGAAGCTCTGGCTCATGCCCATGCAGCCGAACCCGAGAGCGGACACCTCCAGGCCGCCGGTGCCCAGGATGCGCTTGTCCATGGTCGTGTCTCCTCGATAGGAAGGGTCGGCGAATCATGCGCCGGCGTCGTCGTCGCGAGGGAGTCCCGCTCGTGACGGGTTCTGCTGTTACCCCGCCGCGCCGACGGCACCTTGCGCAAGCCCGGATCATCTGGGTCGTCCGCCTCGGCGACAGCCTCTACGTCCGGTCCGTCAACGGGTCCGACGCCGCCTGGTACCGCGGCACCCGCACCCGGATGCACGGCCACATCCAGGCCGGCGGCCTCTCGAAGGACGTCGCCTTCGTCGACGCCGACCACGGCCTCGACGACGACATCGACGACGCGTACCGCGTGAAGTACCGCGGATCTCCGTCGGCCGTCAGCCACATCAGCAAGACGCCCGCCCAGGTGATGCTGCGCTGGCACCTCCAGCAGGGACGCCAGGTCATCCCGAAGTCGGTCACTCCCTCGCGGATCGCGGAGAACTTCGATGTCTTCGCCTTCACGCTCACCGCGGACGAGCTCGATGCGATCGACGCCCTCGACACCGGCGTTCGCGGTGGTCCGGCCCCGGAGGAGGTCACCCGGGAGACCTTCGGTCGCGAGATTCCCGAGGCTTGAGGAGCAACTCACACGCGCCGCACAGCGCCGGTACGGTCGGAGGTGAGGCCGCGCCCGACAGGTCGATCCCCGCGCAGCTCACTCACGCAGCCACGACGTGGCCCGACGTACCCCATCACCACTTCACTCTCGAGAAGGAACCTTCGTCACCATCATGATTGTCAACGCGTATGCCGCCCCGTCCGCGACCGAGCCGCTCGTCCCGACGACGATCGAGCGCCGCGATGTCGGCCCGAAGGACGTGCTGATCGAGATCAAGTACGCGGGCATCTGCCACTCCGACATCCACACCGTCCGCGGTGACTGGGGTGCGATCACCTACCCGCAGGTCGTCGGCCACGAGATCGTCGGCGTCGTGGCCGAGGTCGGCTCCGAGGTCACTCTCCACCAGGTCGGCGACCGCGTCGGTGTCGGCTGCATGGTCAACTCGTGCCGGGAGTGCGACAACTGTCTCGCCGGCATGGAGCAGTACTGCCTGAAAGGCAACGTCGGGACCTACGCGAGCGTCGACGTCGACGGCTCGATCACCCAGGGCGGTTACTCGACGCACGTCGTCGTCGTCGAGGACTTCGTGCTGCGGGTGCCCGAGTCGATCCCGTTCGACGCGGCTGCACCGCTGCTGTGCGCCGGCATCACCACGTACTCGCCGCTCGCCCACTGGAACGCGGGCCCCGGCAAGAAGGTCGCCGTGGTCGGCATGGGCGGCCTGGGCCACATGGCCGTCAAGATCGCACACGCGATGGGTGCCGAGGTGACCGTGCTGTCGCAGTCGCTGCGCAAGCAGGACGACGGGCTCAAGCTCGGTGCCGACCACTACTACGCCACGAGCGACGCGGACACGTTCAAGCAGCTGGCGAACACGTTCGATCTGATCATCAACACGGTCAGCGCGCCGCTCGACCTGGACGCGTACCTGCGCCTGCTGCGTCTGGACGGAACCCTGGTGAACGTCGGCGCCCCGGCCGAGGCCCTGCCGCTGCACGTGTTCACGCTGTTCGGGAACCGTCGCTCGTTCGCGGGCTCGGGGATCGGCAGCATCGGTGAGACGCAGGAGATGCTCGACTTCTGCGCCGAGCACGGCATCGCCCCGGAGACCGAGCTGATCACTGCCGACTACATCAACGAGGCGTACGAGCGCGTGTTGAAGTCGGATGTGCGGTACCGCTTCGTCATCGACACCGCCTCGCTCGTCTGACGGCTGCGCAGTGTCCGGCGGCCTGGTGCTTCTGTCGCCAGGCCGCCGCGCCGTCCACGGAACCGGCGGCGGTCACCGGAGTTCTTCGGCAAGCCCGACGATGATGCCCTCGGGGCCTCGGACGTAGCAGAGCCGGTAGACGTCCTCGTACTGCGCCACCTCGCCGACGAGGTCGGCGCCGTGGGCGCGCAGGCGGTCGACGACGTCGTCGATGTCGTCGACGGCGAACATGATGCGCCGGATGCCCAGCGTGTTGACCGGCGCATCCTTCGGCTCGGCGCTGATCGCCTCGGGCGTGTGGAACCTCGCCAGCTCGATCCGGCCGTGGCCACCCGGGATCCGCAGCATGGCGACGTCCTGTCGGACGTCGTCGATCCCGATGACACGCTCCACCCAGCGGCCCTCGACCGGCCCCTGGCCCTCCAGCTCCATACCCAGTTCGACGAAGAACGAGATGACGGCGTCGAGGTCGTCGACGACGATGAGGACGTTGTCCATCCGCTGGATCGCCATGCGTGTTCTCCCTGGTGTCGGACGGCCACGGCGGCCGCGTCCACCCGGGGACGGAGCCGCCGGGCCGTTCTCGACAGTTCAGTCGAGCCGGGGCCAGGTGAGGGTGGCGGCTCCCCACGTCGCGCCCCCGCCGAACGCGGAGAGGACCACCCGGTCGCCTGCTCGGAGCCGGCCTGCCGAGGCCGCCTCGGACAGCGCGAGCGGGATCGAGGCCGCCGCGGTGTTGCCGACGTGGGCGACGTTGCTGATCGCGCGATCCGGCGCGATACCGACGCGGTTGGCGACCGCGTCGAGGATCCGCTGGTTCGCCTGATGCCCGACGAACCAGTCGACGTCGTCGACCGTCCAGCCGACGTCCGCCATCGCCCGCGAAGCGGAGTCGGCCATGCTCACCACGGCCTGGCGGTACACCGCCTGGCCCTGCATGGTGAAGTGCGACTGCCGATCGACGACGGTGATCAGGTCTTCCTGGCTCCCGTCGCTGCCGATGCTCACCCCGAGCACCGCCCCGGGCTCGTCCTGCTCGCCGCGCCGGAGCACGACCGCTCCGGCGCCGTCGCCGAACAGGAACGCCGTAGCACGGTCGTCGTTGTCGATGAGACGCGAGAAGGTGTCGGCCGCGATCAGGAGGACGGTGCCGAACTGGCCCGAGGTCAGCATCGCGACCGAGGTCGCCAGGCCGTAGAGGAACCCGGAGCAGACGGCGTCCATGTCGAACGCCGGCACCCGTCCGAGACCGAGCCGACTCATCACCGCGGGTGCGGTCGCCGGACACGGGCGGTCGGGTGTGCTGGTCGCGAGGATCACGAGGTCCACGGCGTCGACCGAAGCGGATTTCAGCGCGTGAGCGCCGGCTTCGACCGCGAGGTCCGCGGTGCCCACGTCCGGCGTCGCGATGTGGCGTTGCCGGATTCCACTACGGGTGCGGATCCACTCGTCGGTGGTGTCGAGGCGGGCGGCGAGGTCGTCGTTCGTGACGATGGTCGTCGGCAGGGCGTGGCCGATGCCGGCGATCACGGCACAGGGCTTTGTCATCGGGCTCCAGGAGGCGGACGAGGTGCATGCCGGTCGGTACGAGGGTGACGGATACGCCCGACGAGGTCCATGCCGACGTGCTGGTCCCGTCAGTGTCCCACCGCCCGGCGTGCTTCGCACCCGCCCGGCCCCCGGGGCCGTCTGCCGTCAGGCCGACTTCCCGGGTGCACTGCGCGTCGCCGTCGCCGCGAGGCGGAGCACCAGCGGCCCGACCCGGTAGGTGTACTCGTCGCCGTGTTCGTCACCACGGCTGAGCGCCCCCCACTCGACGAGTTCGCTCACGAGCCGGTGGGTGGTCGACTTGGCAAGACCCGTTCGCCGACTGATCTCCTTCACCCCCATCGCCGGCCGCTCGGGTGAGAACGCACCGAGGATGGTCATCGCCCGACCGGTGACGGTGCGGGGTGTGCTCGGGTGACGTCCGCCCGACACGGTCTGCTCCTTGCTCGGAGATCGTTTTCTCGTCCTGCATGACCTCCGGCCGGGCCGGCCGCACTTCGAGGCGTGATCCGTGAGCGTACTCGAACTACATGTGTGAAGAATCGAACATGTCCCGGGCGTACCGCCGGGCTGCGGCTTCGGCCGGGACGATCAGCACGAGTACGGCGACGAGCGCGGCGGCGAGCATGACGGCGCCGCCGCTGTAGGCGGTGGTCACGCGGTCGGCGAGGGTGGCGGCGCCGACGTCGGAGGACAGGGCGACGAGGACGGCCACGCCGAGGGTGCTGCCGAGCTGGTGGGTGGTGTTGACCAGCCCGGATGCCGCTCCGGCGTCCCGGGCGGTCGCGCCGGCAAGGCCGGCCGCGGTGAGCGGGGCGAACGCGAGGCCCTGGCCGATGCCGATGAGGACCATGGGCAGCGCGACCCCGGTGAGGTAGGGCGCGGCGGCCGTCAGCTGGGCCAGCCAGCTCATCCCCGCGAGTGTGACGGCCAGCCCGGAGGCCAGCAGGGCTGCGTTGCCGAACCGTGCGGTCAGGCGGGGGACGGGCAGCGCGACGAAGAAGTTCACGACCGTCATGGGCAGGAAGGCGAGACCGGCCTGCAGGGGGCTGTAGCCGTAGACGCCGTGGAGGAACTGGGTGGTGAAGAAGAAGTAGGCGATCATGGTGCCGGCGAACAGGATGCAGGAGGTGTGTCGGGCAGGTACCGGACGGCGGTGACCGTCATCGCGGCGCCGATGGGGACGTTGAGGAAGAATCCGGCCCGCCAGGAGATCAGGTCGGCCAGGGCTCCGCCGACAACCAGGCCGACGCTGGCGCCGGTTCTCGAGCGGCAACGTCGAGCACAACCTGGCCCTGGTGGAGGCGCTACGCCGGGTCGCCGAGGCGAAGGGGTGCACGGTCGCGCAGCTGGCGATCGCCTGGGTGGCCGCGCAGGGTTCCGACGCGGGCGGCATCGTGCCGCTGGTCGGCGCCCGCACCCGCGAGCGGCTGGCGGAGGCGCTGCCCGCGATGGAGCTGGACCTGACTGCAGACGACCTCGCCGAGATCGAGAAGGCGGTTCCGGCAGGCGCGGCGCGCGGCGACCGCTACCCGTCGGCGTTCATGGCCGGTCTCGGCGTGGGCAACTGAAATCGTAGGGTCGACGTCATGGACGTGCGGGCGCTGGTGTTCGACGTGTTCGGCACCGTCGTGGACTGGTACGGCGGTGTGGCCCGCGACGTGCGGCGCCTCCTGCCCGGGGTGGACGCCGACGCGTTCGCCGCTGCCTGGCGGAGGCGGTACGAGCCGTCGATGGACCGGGTGCGCCGCGGCGAGCGTGCGTGGGCGGTCCTGGACACGCTGCACCGCGAGTCGCTCGACGCGCTGCTCGACGAGCTCGGGCAGGACGCGGACGAGGTGACGCGCGCCGAGCTGGTGCTCGCCTGGCACCGGCTCGACCCGTGGCCGGACTCCGTCGCCGGGTTGACCGAGCTGCGCGAACGCTTCGTGGTCGCATCGCTGTCGAACGCCAACGTCTCCCTGCTCGTCGACATGGCCAAGCGCGCGCGCCTCCCGTGGGACGCGGTGCTGTCGGCGGAGCTGTTCGGGCACTACAAGCCGGACGCCGAGGTCTACGACGGCGCGGCCCGCCTGCTCGGCCTCGCCCCGGAGCAGGTGCTGATGGTCGCCGCGCACGTCGACGACCTGGCGGCTGCGCGGCGGCGCGGCCTGCGGACGGCGTACGTGTATCGCCCGGACGAGGCCGGCCCCCGCGGCGCTCCGCCCGCCACGGATCCCGAGGCCGATCTGAACGTGGCTTCCCTGAAGGACCTCGCCGCTCGCCTCGTCGTCGGCTGAGGCCGGTCAGCCGCCCGGTCGCCCGGCGCTCGGCAGCCGCGCGTCACGGCGCGTGGCGTGCTTGGACATGCGGAACAGGACTCGACGGCGGAACCGCCCGGTCGGGGCGAGCACGTGCCCGACCGTCGAGTCCACGCGCCGGATCTGGAGGTGCCGGGAAGCGGCAAGCTCGGCCATGATCGCCTTCTGGTGCTCGTAGACACCGGCCTCGTTGTCGACGCTCAGGCTCTGCTGGACCACGCGGAACGCGGCGAGGGTCTCGGGCAGGCCGAGGAACTCACCGCACTGCAGCAGCCGCATCCACAGGTCGAGGTCCATCGCGTGGCGCCGCTCCGGGTGCCAGCCGCCGACGGCGTCGTAGTGCTCTCGGCGGAACAGCACCCCGCCCGGTTCACCGATCGGGTTGGCGCCGCTGCGGACCACGCGCCGTGCGACCTCCACGCTGGAGCGCACGCCGGTCAGGCCGGCCAGGCCGCGGCGGGGGGCGAGCACCCGGCTGCGCTCGTCGACCATGTGCCGTCGGGCAGCGACGACGGCGAGCCCGGGGTCGGCCACCATCGGCCCCACCTGGTACTCCAGGCACCGCGGGTGCAGGAGGTCGTCCGCGCACAGCAGTTTGATCAGGGGGGCGCGGCACAGGCGGACCGCGGCGCGCCAGTTCTCGGGCTGCGCGATGGTGCTGGGGTTGGTCTCCACGCGGACCCGGGGGTCGCCGAACGAGCGGGCGATGCGGCCGGTGGCGTCGGTGCTGGCGTTGTCCAGCACGACGAGCTCGAAGTCGCGGTAGGTCTGGTCGAGCACGCTGCGGATGGTCTCGGCGAGGAACCGCTCGCCGTTGTAGACGGGAATGCACACGGACACGCGAGGTCGTTCTTGCACCGTTGTCGATCTCCTGTCGCGGCTGTCGTCGTCCACCGCCCGACGACGATCCCACCAGTCGACTGTGACGTCACTGAGAACACGCCCCGGGGAACACGCCTCAGGGAACACGTCTCAGGGAACACGCCTCAGGGAACACGCCACTCCGCGGGATCAGCGGTGCCGGGACCCACGGAGGAACCGTGCGGCGGCGCTGACGAGCCGGCCGCCCTGCGGGGATCGACGGATCAGGTCGTAGCCGAGGCGGACCGGGGTCGACAGCAGCTCGACGGCCTCGGGGCGGTGGAACGCCTCGCCGCCGAACGACGCCTTGAAGTAGGTCCGGCCGTCCACCCGTGCCGCCAGACCGGCATGCCCGGTGCGCAGGGCGTCGACGGCCGTCGGGGGGATGCCCCCGACATCGACGGTCTCGTAGCCGTTGGCCCGGGCCCAGAGCATCGTCCTCCACCGCAACAGCGCCGCTGCGCCGATCTTGCGGGTCTCCGGGTCGCGACGCATACCGGTCAGGCGCAGGGTGAGAACGCCGCCGGAACCGGTGAGGACGTCGGCGGCGAGGGGCGTGCCGTCGCGCTCGGCGAGGAAGATCTGCAGGTGTCCGCCGGGCGCGAGGGCCTCGTGCAGGCCCTGGAGGTGCTCCAGCGACGCCGCGGAGAAGTGGTGGTGCTCGGCGGTCTCGGCCAGCAGTCCGGCCACCAGCGGCAGGTCGGTCGCGTCCGCCCGGCGGACCTGCACACCCTCGCGGGCCGCGCGCTTGATGCTCGCCCGGGTGCCGCTGCGCAGGCCGGCGTAGGGCTCCGCGACGTCGACGGCGATGGAGGCCACCGGCGCGATGCCCGCTGCCGACCGGCGGAAGCCGCGCTGCAGGAGCCGGTCGCTGACCCCCTGGTCGCCGGTCATCGGCTGCACGAACGTCGCCGCGAAGTAGTGGCGGGCGAGGTCGGCGATCGCGTCGCAGACCGCGTCCATGGCCTCGGCGCGGTGGGTGCCGGGGGCGAGCACCGGGCCGAGCGGCAGGTACGCCACCGGGCCGAGGCCCGGCACCACGCGGCGGTGCAGCACCATCGCGCCGCCCACCACGTCCCCCACCACGTCCCCCACCACGTCACCGCCCGCACGAGCAGTGATGAACGTCGGCTCGTAGCCGGCCGTCCGGCGGACGTCCGCCCACGACGACAGCTGGGCGACGTCGCTGCGCGAGGTCCGCGTCACCAGCCGGTCCCACGCGTCGAGAGTCGAGGTATCCGGCCGGCTCTCGACCCGCACCGCCAGGGCCGCCGGACGGTCGACGAGACGGTCGTCGGTCGGTGCGTCGGCAACTGCCTGGTTCGTGAGGTGGGGACCCATGACTCCGACGGTAGGAACCGACCGGTAGCCGGTCGGCCAGCTCAGGGTTAGCGGATGGCAAAGTCGGCCGGCTCCACACCCGACCCGTCGGATCTGCAGTCATGCTGGAGCGGAACCCGGCGCGCTCGAGCGCGCCGCGGACGGGAGGTGAGCGTGCGGACGCGGATCGTCGGCCTGGCGGTGTGGATCTCGGTGCTGACCGTCGCGCTGTTCGGTGTCCCGCTCGCGATCGGCGTGTGGCGGTACGTGCTCACCGCCGAGCGCACCGACCTCGAGCGCCACGCCAACGCGGTCGCGGTCGCGGTCGCGGCGGACGTCCTGCGCAAGGACTCGATCGACGACAGTGACTGGACCGGTTCGACGAGGATCGCGGTGTACGACGACGACCTCGACCGCATCGCGGGCGACGGACCGTCAAGAGGCGGGTCGCCGGTCGCCGAGGCGTTGCGCGGCAAGCACGCCGTCGACAAGTCCGGTGACGACCTCGTGGTGGTCGTCCCGATCACCCACGACGCGGACGTGATCGGTGCCGTACGCGCGTCAGGGCCGCAGACCGAGGTGGTCCAGAAGGTCGCGGTGGCGTGGGGGGCGATGGCCGCGCTCGCCGTCTTCGTGATCACTGCGGCCTGGCTGGTCGCGCGTCGTCAGGCCCGGCGGCTCGCCGTGCCGCTCGAACACCTCACGTCGGCGGCGGGCCGGCTCGGTGACGGCGACTTCAGCGTGCGGACCCGCCCGGAGGGGATCTCGGAGATCGACGCGGTGGGCGCGTCGCTGAACACGACCGCAGCCCGGCTCGACGACCTGCTGGCCCGGGAACGGGCGTTCTCCGCCGACGCCTCGCACCAGTTGCGCACGCCGCTCGCCGGCCTGCGGTTGCGGCTCGAAGCCGCGCTCGAACGTCCCGACTCCAAGCTGCGGCCCGCGATCCAGGCGAGCCTGCTGGAGGCGGACCGCCTGGAACAGACCATCGACGAGCTGCTCGCGCTGGCGCGCGATATCCGGGGCGCAGCGGTCCGGCCCCTCGACCCCGTCGCGCTCCTGACCGAGATCGACCAGGACTGGCGCGCCGCGTTCGCTCGCGACGGCCGGGACCTGCAGTTGATCCGTGAGCCCGGAACACCCGGCCCGCTGGCCTCGGCCGCGGCCGTCCGGCAGGTCCTCCGTGTCCTACTGGACAACGCCGACCGGCACGGTGCCGGCACCGTCACCGTCGTCGTCCGGGAGTCGACCGACGCCGTCGCGATCGACGTCTCCGACGCCGGTCCCGGGATCCGGCTGACCGAGGGGGAGCTGTTCGCCCGGCGGGCCGATCGGACCGACGGGCACGGCATCGGGCTCGCCCTCGCCCGCCGGCTGGTCGAGGCGGAGGGGGGACGGCTGCAGCTGACCCAGGCCGGGTCGCCGGTCACGTTCACCCTGCTCCTGCCCGCGGCCCGGCAGGAGCAGGTCGACATGGCCGCCTCGGCGGCCGGGCCGGGCTGACCCCGGCGGTCACCGGTTCTGCGTGGACGCCGCGAGTTCGAGCCGGTAGCCGTGTCCGCGGACGGTGGCGATCTCCGGGAGGCGCACGTCGGCACCCGCACGCGCCGCGCCGAGCTTGCGGCGCACCGCCGCCACGTGCACGTCGAGGGTCTTGGTCGAGCCGAACCAGTGCTCGTCCCACACGTCCGACATCAGCGTGGAACGGGACACCGCCACGCCGGGCTCCGCCGCCAGCCTGGCCAGAAGATCGAACTCGCGGGCCCGCAACGCGACCTCCGTGTCCGCGACGGTCACCCGTCGACCGGCCGTGTCGATCACGAGATCGCCGATCGTGCGGGTCGTGCTCGGCGTCGCGGCGGGCGCACCGCGGCGCAGGTGCGCCCGGATGCGTGCATGTAGTTCGATCAACCTGACGGGCTTGGTCAGGTAGTCGTCGGCTCCCGCCTCCAGGCCGACCACGACGTCCATCTCCGTGGCCCGGGCGGTCAGCACGACGACCACGGCGCCGATCTGCTGCCGCCGCAGCCGCCGGCAGACCTCCACTCCGTCGAGGTCGGGCAGCCCGAGGTCGAGCAGGACGAGGTCGAACTCCGTCGCCGCGGCGGCGGCCAGCCCGGCGTGCCCGGTGCGCTCCCAGACCACCTCGTGGCCCTGCGCCTGCAGGCTCGACGTGAGCACCTCGCCGATGGTCGGGTCGTCCTCGATCACCAGCAGCCGATCCGTCACGACCGCCATCTTCCCTCGGAGCGGAGGATGGCCGCATGAACAAGATCCTGTCCCCGGTCGCCGGATGACGACCAAAGACGGGCCCGACGTCATCCTGGTCGGGATCGACGGGTCGCCGACGTCGTTGCGGGCCGGTGCCTACGCCGCCGGACTCGCCCGGCGCCAGCAGGCCCGGCTCGCCGTCGTGTACGTCGTGCCCGCTCATCCCGTCGTGGCCGGCCTGGCACCCGGGAGCCTCGCCGCGCTCGAGGGATCCGAGGAGGAAGCCGTCGCCGAGGTCCGCGCCATGGTCGACGCCGGCGTCCGCTACCACGGGATGGAGGTCGACTTCCGGGTCGGCCACGGCGACCCGTACACGAAGATCTGCCGCATCGCCGACGAGATCCAGGCCGACGCGGTCGTCGTGGGCTCGTCGACCCAGCTCGGCCACCGGTTCGTCGGCTCCCTCGCCCTCAAGCTGGTGCGCGCCGGGCGGTGGCCGGTGACCGTCGTGCCGTAGCCGGTATGGCCGGTGGATCCTGTGGGAACCAGGTGATGTGACGACCAGGGCCACGGCCACCGTCCAAGAGGCGATCGACGAGATCGGCTACGGCAGATTCCAGCGCCGGTTGCTGGCGGTCTGCGGCGTGACGTGGGCGGCCGACGCCGCCGAGGTGCTCCTCGTCGGGTTCGCCCTGCCGTCGATCCGTGCCGAGTTCGGCCTCGACGCCATCACCGGCGGTCTGCTCGCGACGGCCGGCTTCGTCGGCATGCTGCTCGGCGCGTGGTTCTGGGGGCCCATGGCCGACCGGATCGGACGGCGGCGCGGTTTCGTCCTCACCGTCGCGGTGTTCGCGGTGTTCGGGCTGGCAGCGGCGTTCGCGCCGAGCCCGGGCTGGCTCATGCTGTTCCGGTTCCTCGCCGGCTTCGGCCTCGGCGGGGCGCTGCCCCTGGACTTCTCGCTGTACGCGGAGTACCTGCCCAGCGAGGGGCGCGGACGTCGGCTGGTGCTCCTGGAGAGCTTCTGGGCGGTGGGCACCATCATTGCCGCGGGACTGGCGTGGCTGCTCGTGCCGACCGTGGGCTGGCGTCCCCTGATGGCGGCGTCCGCCCTGGCGGCCCTGCTCGTGCTGTGGATCCGGGCGCGCGTTCCAGAGTCGCCGCGGTGGCTGGTGGTCGCCGGTCGCACGGCCGAAGCCCGAGCGGTGGTCGCGCAGGTGGCCGCGGTCAACGGCCGGCCGATGCCGGCGGAGGAGATCGTGCCCGAGCCGCCGGGGGAGCGGGTCGGCGTCCGCACGCTGTTCCGGCCCCGGCTGCGCCGGATCACGGTGATGCTGTGGGCGGCGTGGTTCGGCATCGCGTTGGGCTACTACGGATTGTTCTCCTGGCTGCCGACGGTGTTCGTGCGGCAGGGCTACAGCTTCCTGGCCAGCTACGGCTACGCGTTCGTCCTCGCCCTGGCCCAGGTGCCCGGCTACTTCTCCGCGGCCTGGTTGGTGGAGCGGTGGGGCCGCCGTCCGACGATCGTGAGCTACCTGGTCGTGAGCGCCGCGGGGACCTTCCTCTTCGCGTTGGCGCCCGGCACCGGGTTGCTGCTCACGGGCGGGATCCTGATGAGCGCGTTCTCCCTGGGGGCGTGGGGCGCGCTCTACGCCTACACACCCGAGCTCTACCCGACCGCGGTACGGGGCACCGGGTTCGGCGCGGCGAGCGGGATGAGCCGGATCGCCGGCGCGCTGGCTCCGCTGATCGGCGGTGCGCTCCTCGCGTCGTCGCTCGTGCTTCCGCTCGGGGTGTACGCGCTGGGCTTCCTGCTCGGCGCGGCGGTCGTCGGGCTGCTCGGGGTGGAGACGCGGGGGCGCCCGCTGGAGGACGCACTCGTGCCCGAGGTGCGGGCCGGACGCTGAGGCGCGGGTGAGCCGGCCGCTCACTCGTGGGTGGGCCGGCGGGCGATCAATGCGTTGTCCTTCGGGTGCCGGAGCCCCGGTGCGGTCGTCGGTGTGAGGTGGCCGAGGTCGCGGCGCTCCACCCGGTTGGTGACCGTGCTCATGCCGACGACCTCCCAGCCGCCACCGGGCTTCCGCGTCACGGCGGGGTACTTGGCGAGCCTGTTCGCCTTGGCGCTGTCCTTGGCGGCCTTGCCCTTCGCCTGCTTCTCGATGTTGATGAGCTCCAGTGCGCGGTCGACGTGGAGGTTGTATTTGCTGCACATGGCCGCCATGAGAACGCTCTTGTCGACGGGGCTCGGGTAGCCGTGGCCCTGGAAGAGCAACCCGCCCTTGTTCGCGCCGACGACGATGGCGTTCTCGAGCTTCCAGACGTCGGGGTCGCCGACGGTCAGCGCGTCGTAGGTGGGGTGGTTGTAGAAGACGACGTGGTCGCCCACCACCAGCTCGGTCTCGCTCCCGAGCGTGACCTTCTCGAGCGGCCGCATCGTCGTTGGTTTCGTGCCGTCGGAGACCCTGACGTCGCCGACCAGGTCGGCGAAGCCGTCGTACTTCAGGACGGGCTCGATGTTGCCGTACGCGACGTTCTTGTCGAACGTGTCGATCCCGATCGTCTCCGCCCACGCCCGGTACTCGATGAGGCTCACCAGATAGTCGCAATGGATGAGCGTGCGCGCCTTCGGGTCGGTCTGCGGCGTGAACAGAGACGTGATCGCGGTGTACGCGTGCTTCTTGCCCTCGGCGGACAGGGGGAAGAGATAGGCCTCGCCGCTCTTGTTGGGGCCCCAGTACGCCGTCGCGGCGTCGTTCACCTTGGCCGCGACGCCCTTCGTCCCGTCACTCTCGCGGTTCGGGTAGCTGAAGCCCTTGGCGACGTCCTTGTCGACCATCTGCGACCCCCGCATGTACAGGGCGACCAAGACGCGCTGCTTGACGTCCTGGACGAACGGCGTCGTCGACCCGTAGCCCAGCTCCTTCTTCGTCATCTCGGCGACGGTCGTCCTGATCAGGTCGGTGCGGCCCTTCTCGACAAGAGGGAGGTCGCCCTGCGTGTTCTGCACGATCTCGGGCAGCTCGCTCACCGCGAGCTCCTGCATGGCAGCCGTCTCCGACGGGGCGCCGAGGTAGCGCAGGATGGAGCCGACCTGATCGGGCGGCCACGTCATGAAGTCGGTCTTCTTGGCGGCGAGGAACGTCGTCCACGACGTCTTGGCGACCTTGGCGGCGATGGTCTGCATCGCCATCACCAGACGCGTCCCGCCGACCGCCACGCCGAGTGCCTCGTCGCCGCGGACCTCCGGTTCCAGCGCCTGGAGCTCGGGAAGCAGCGCGTCCATCGCGTGGCCCTGGATGTCGGCGAGCTGTTTCTGCGGAGGATCCGTCGAGGGCGGCTTCTTCGCGGGCGCCTTCTTCTTCTTGTCGCGCTGGACGGCCAGGCCCGGCGGCCGGCTGAGCCCGCCGGCAGGTCCGAGCAGCGCGGAGACCGCGGCGTTGCCGGCCGTCCGCTGGAGCCGGATCAGCGCCGCGGGCCCGTTTCCGGTCCTGTCGCCTCGTGCTGGCGGAGCCGCGACGTCGCCGGTCGTGTCGCCGGAGCGGTCCCTGCCTCGTGCGACGACCACCGGTCGAGTGTGCCAGTGCGGAGGATCACCGATCGGGCACACCTGCCTGCCCTTACGGGCATCGACAGCCCGGAGCGATGCGCGTGAAAGGCGCACCATGGTTTTCGATCTTGAGCGAACAGCAACAGCGTGCCTTTCACGCGTTGCCACCGGCCGCTATCGGGCGGCGGGCGGCGCGGCGAGGGCACCGCGGAGGGTGGCGACGGCGTCATCGTGGACAGGCTGTCGGTGAGCAGACCGATCTGCATGCCGTGGCTCACGGGCGGCGCCCTTCCGCAAAGGTGGGGTCAGGGGACGCCGAACAGTGTCACGAACGGGTCAACAGTGGGCTCCGGACCCGACTGGTGACCCGTTCGCGAGGGCGCATCCCCGCTGGTAGCTTCGGAGCGAGTAGTGCAGAGGCGAGGAGCGACCGTGACGGGTGGCGTCGGCATCTCCGGGTGATGCCCGCAACGTTGTGTTGCCGGTGTGCGCGGAGGTGCCTTGATCGCGCCCCCGTCCCCCGCTCTCGCTGTCGAGGTCTCCCGCATGTCCGACGCGTCGATCGTCTGTTCGCACCTGTCGTTCTCCTGGCCGGACGACACCCCCGTCTTCCAGGACCTGTCGTTCTCGGTGGGCCCGGGCCGCACCGGCCTGGTCGCGCCGAACGGGGCAGGCAAGAGCACCCTGCTCCGGTTGATCGCCGGTGAACTGCGGCCCCGCGCGGGCTCGGTGGCCGTCGCCGGGGTGCTCGGCTACCTCCCGCAGAGCCTGCCGCTGACCGCTGAGTTGACCGTCGCCGAGGTCCTGGGCGTCGCACCGGTGCTCGACGCGCTGGCGGCGATCGAGTCCGGGGATCCGAGCGAGGAGCACTTCGCCACGATCGGCGACGACTGGGACGTCGAGGAACGCACGCGGGCCCAGCTGGACCGGCTCGGTCTCGGCGACGTGCCCCTGACCCGGCGCCTGGGCACCGTCAGCGGCGGCCAGGTCGTCACCCTCGGGCTGGCGGCGCAGCTGCTGAGACAGCCGGACGTCCTGCTGCTCGACGAGCCCACCAACAACCTCGACCTCGACGCCCGCCGGCGGCTCCACGAGCTGGTGGAGGGATTCCCCGGCTGCGTGCTGGTGGTCAGCCACGACCGCGCGCTGCTGGACCGCATGGACGCCGTCGCCGAGCTGGAGCCGGACGAGGTCCGGGTGTACGGCGGCGGCTACAGCCGCTACGCCGAGGCCGTGCGCGCGGAGCGGGAGGTCGCGGAGCGCAACGTCCGCAACGCCGAGCAGGAGCTCAAGCGCGAGAAGCGGGAGATGCAGCAGGCCCGGGAACGGGCCGCCCGACGGGCGAGCAGCGCCGCGCGGTCCCTCGACGACGCCGGGCTGCCCAAGATCTTCGCCGGGACGATGAAGCGCAACGCGCAGGAGTCGGCGGGGCGGGCGAACCAGACGCACACCTCACGGGTCGGCCAGGCACGGGCGCGGCTGGACGAGGCGGACCGGGCGGTGCGCGACGAGCAGAGGATCAGGCTCGAGCTGCCGGACACCCGCGTGCCGGCCGGGCGCACGGTCTTCCTCGGCGAGCGGATCCAGGTGCGCCTCGGTGACCGGGCCCTGTTCGCGGCCGACGGCGTCGACCTCGTGATCCGGGGCCCCGAGCGGATCGCGCTCACCGGCGCCAACGGCACCGGCAAGTCGACCCTGCTGCGCGTCGTCAGCGGGGAACGGACGCCGGACGGCGGTGCGGTCACGCGTGCGGCGGGCCGGGTCGCGTACCTGTCCCAGCGGCTCGATCTGCTGGACCTCGACCGCAGCGTCGCCGAGAACCTCGCCGACTTCGCGCCGGCACTGCCGCAGCCGCAGCAGATGAACGTGCTCGCCCGCTTCCTGTTCCGCGGCTCCCGCATCCACCTCCCGGTACGGGTGCTGTCGGGCGGGGAGCGGCTGCGCGCCACGCTGGCGTGCGTCCTGCACGCCGAGCCGGCGCCCCAGCTGCTGCTGCTCGACGAGCCGACCAACAACCTCGACCTCGTGAGCGTCGAGCAGTTGGAGAGTGCACTCGGCGCCTTCGCGGGTGCACTGGTGGTGGTCAGCCACGACGAGCGGTTCCTCGCCGGAATCGGCGTCGACCGGTGGCTGCGGCTGGAGGGCGGACGGCTGGTGGAGACCGGGCCGCCGGGGCGCGGAACGTCGTCCGCAGGGTGAGAACACCGGCCGGTCGCGCTGCAGCGCGCGGCTGAGCGGAGCACCAGTCGGCGCCCGACCCGACTGATGACCCGCTCACGGCTACCTGCCCTCAAGGGTCAGCCGGTGCCCGCCGGAGCGGTGGTCGTGGTCTCGGTGGTCGCGGTGGTGGTCGTCGCGTCGGTGGTGGCGTCCGTCGTGGTCGTGGATGCCGTCGTGGATGTGGTCGCCTTCGGCGCACCGGTGGTCATGTCGTAGCACGGCCGCTCGTCCAGCTTGCGGACCGCCTTCGCCTCGTCCTTGGGCAGGGGGACGACGACGAAGGTCGGGTAGGCCTCGTCGTCCGAATCGTCGTCCGAATCGTCGTCCGAATTGTCGGACGTCGTCGTGGTCGTCGTCTCCGGGGTCGTGGTCGTGGTGGTGTCGGTGGCGGCGCCGTCGACCGCGGCCGCCAGCGCCTCCTGGGCCACCGTCTCGGTGGTCGTCTCCGGGGCGGTCGTGGTGGTGGTCGTCGCGCCGACGGCGGTGCCGTCGCAGACCCGGTACCAGACGTAGCGGACGTCGCCGCGGTCGCGGAACACGCGGTCGTGGCCCCGTCCGCGGTCCCGGTCGTTGTCGGACTGGAAGGCCGCCGGTGCGGGGGAGCTGTCGTTGGCGGCCAGCGCCGGCACGACGCCGACGACACCGATACCCGACGCCACCAACAGCGACGTCAGGGCCACCCTCCTCAACGACGCCGTCTTCCGTCGACCGTTCACGTTCTCGATCATCAACCCTCCCGGTGTGCGTGCCCGGCCGGTCCGCGTGCCCACGTCGGTCGGACGGATGCAACGACGTTATGGGCGGGGCTGCCGGGGAGGACCCCCCAGAGACGGGGTGAGGTGACCCCCGAGTGGAGGCGGGCGGCGGCGCCGAAACAGCTGTCCCGTGATCGTCCGGACCGTGCGAAGGTGGACCGATGTTCACCCGGCTTCACCACATGCAGATCGCCATGCCCCGCGACGCCGAACCGCAGGCGCGGGCCTTCTTCGTCGACGTGCTCGGCATGACCGAGGTGCCCAAGCCCGAGGTCATGGCCCGGCGCGGCGGGGCGTGGTTCCGCGCCGGAGGGGTCGAGCTGCACCTGGGCGCCGAGGACGACTTCGTCCCCGACCGCAAGGGGCACCCCGGCATCCTCGTCGACGACCTCGACGACGTGGCCGCCCGCCTGACCCGCGCGGACTGGCCCCTGCGCTGGGACGACGACTTCCCCGGGTTCCGGCGCTTCTACGCGAACGACCCGTTCGGCAACCGCATGGAGTTCCTCCAGGAGCGGTGATCGCGATCGGCCCGGGATACCGTCGCCTCGTGCCGCACCTGGGCCACGTGATCGTCTACGTCTCCGACCTGGCCGCGTCGGTCGCGTTCTACCGGGACGTGGCCGGGTTGGAGCACCGGTTCACCGACGCCGGGTACGCCGAGTTCGCCACGGGTCCCACCCGCTTCGCCCTCTACGAGCGGCGCCGGGCGGAGTGGCTGACGGGCCACCCGGTGACGCCGGGGCCGGGCGCCGAGGTCGTCCTGCTCGTCCCGGACGTCGACGCCGTGGCGACCGGGCTGCGGGACCGCGGCGTCCCGCTGCTGAGCGGTCCGGCGGACCGGCCGTGGGGCCACCGCACGCTGCACGTCGCCGACCCGGACGGATTCGTGGTCGAGTTCGCGCAGGAGATCCCGCGGGCCCGCTCGCGCCGTGACGACGGCTGAGCACCTCGCCCGCCCCGGCACCCCGCGCGGCGTGCCGGGCCGTGCACGGGTTCCGGCACGCGCCACGCCCGGATCGGCGCGCGACGTGGGGTTCAGGCCAGGGGTTCGGCCAGCGCTGCGACCTCCTCGGCGCAGCCCCACGAGAGCGTGATGCCGGAGCCGCCGTGGCCGTAGTGGTGGATCAGCGGGGTGCCGTTGGCGAGGTCGGCTCCCCGTTCCAGGCGCACCGTCGGACGTCCGGGGCGCAGGCCGGCGACGTGTTCGAGCACCGGAGCGTCGGCGACTGCCGGGGCGAGGTCGGTGCATCGCGCGACGATGGCGGCCGCGGTGTCCGGGTCGGGGATGTCGTCCCACTCGCCTTCGTCCAGCGTGCCGCCGAGGATGACGTCGTCCACCCGCGGGTGGACGTAGGCGCGGCCGTCGGGATGGTGCTCGTCGCGGATCGAGAGCGTGAGGCCGGGGTTGGCCACCCGCACGATCTGTCCGCGTACCGGGACGACGCTGTCGTCGCCGGCGAGCGTGCGGGCGCCGAGACCGGCGCAGCAGACCACGAGGTCGGCGGGACCGGCGTCGGCGAGGCTCGTCAGGTGCCGCATCTCGGTCACCGCTCCGCGGCGCTGGACCTCGTCGACGAGCCAGGGCAGGTGGACGGACATGTCGGCCAGGGGCACCGTGAACCGCAGCCCGTGCCCGTAACCGCGGGGCAGGTCGTCAGGGGTCGCCGGCCGGACGCCGTGCACCGCCTCGGCCCACCAGGGGTGCTCGGGCGGGTCGCGGTAGAGCGCCAGGGTCTCGCGCATCAGCACGCCCGGCACGCCGTCGCGGGCCTGGGCGGCAAGCACGTCGTAGGTCCTGGCGCCCCACTCGGCGACCCGGCCGCGTGGCCCGACACGGGTGGGGAACCACACGGCGGCGGCCCGGGCGGAGGTCGTCGCAGTGATCGGACGGTCGGCCAGCAGCCGCACCCGCCAGCCGCGGTCCTGCAGGTGCCACGCGGTGGTCAGGCCGACGATCCCGGAGCCGACGATCACGGCGGTGCGTGCGCCGGCCATCAGCGGCGAGGGCTCACAGGTCGGTCCGTCCGTGCCAGAACGCGCCCAGCTGCGCGCGGTCGAACTCCGCACGGCTCACGCAGGGCTGCGTCGTGTTGCCGTCGTTGCCCTGGACGACCAGCCTCCAGCACTTGGGCGCGGCACACGACCCCCAGGCGGGCGTGCCGACCGGACTGGTCACGGTGCCGCCCGCCTGACAGCCGTAGTCGTACACACCCTGGTCGGCCTTGGCCACCACGGTGCCTTCGCTGCCGCCGCAGGCGACGAGCGCGGACAGCGCGGCGGCCCCGCACAGGAGCGCGCCGAGGCGTCGAGCCCGGCTCACCGCCGGGCCTCGACGCGCGGATGCAGCACACCGGCAAGCGTAGGCCGACCCGCGTCGCTCCCGTCAGCTGCCGACGGGTGCCGAATCGTGCAACTCTCGGAAGAGGTCCGAGAGTGCCGCCCACTGCAACAGCATGATCGTCTTCGCGTCGGCGATCCGGCCGTCGGCCGTCATCGCCAGTGCGTCGGCGAAGGGCAACTCCACGACCTCGATGTCTTCGCCGTCCGCTGCCAGGCCGCCTCCGGGTCCGGTGCGGGTGCTCGCGCTGTACGGCGCCGCGTAGAAGTGCACGAGCTCGGTGACCGAACCGGGGCTCATGTACACGTCGAACACGTGCTCCAGGTCGCCGACGTCCACGCCCAGTTCCTCGGCCGTCTCCCGGCGGATGGCGGCCTCCGGGTCGTCGTCGTCGAGCAGGCCCGCCGCAGCTTCGACGAGGTAGCCGTCGGCGTGCCCGTTGACGTACACGGGGTACCGGAACTGTCGGGTGAGCAGCACGGTTCGGCGGGCGACGTCGTACAGCAGGATCGTCGCACCGTTGCCGCGGTCGTAGGTCTCCCGCTGCTCGGTCGTCCAGTGCCCGGCGCGGTGGCGGTGGTCGTAGGTGGTCCGCCGGAGCACATGCCAGCCGCTGGCCAGCAGTTCGACGTCGCGCACGACGATGTCGGGGTTGCGGGTCAGGTCGCGTCCGGCCCGGTCCAGGCCGGTGCGTCCGCGGTGGTCCGGTTCGTCGATGCCGACGGTCACGCCGCATCCGCCTCGGCGTAACCAGGGATCTCCTCGATCCGGTGGTAGACGGGGATGCCGCGCTGCTCGGCGATGGCGACGTCCTGATCGGCGCCCGTCGAGTCACCGGGCAACCGCAGGACCGCGTCGCAGTGCTGGAGCAGCCGCTCGACCGTCGGGTAGAGGACTCGCTCCGCGAGAGGGTGCGTCACGCCGTCGGCACCCGCCGAGCGGAGCACGGGCAGGGCGACCCACTCGCCGATCACGGGAACGTGCCCGCTGCGGAAGATCGGCCAGGCCGCCTCCTCGAGACGGCCGAGGTTGCGGGCCATGAGGTCGGGGTCGTCGCCGGTGCCGGAGCGGTAGGGGCCGGCGACGAGGATGAGCATGGGCTTGGTCATGCCCGTACGGTATCGTGCAGAAGTCGGTAGAAACAAGGAGTAATACGCATGCTTCCTGCGCAGCGTCGCGACTGGCTCCTCGACCGGCTCCGCACCGACGGACGCCTCGTCGCCCGGGATCTCGCCGTGGAGCTCGGGGTGTCGGAGGACAGCGTCCGGCGTGATCTCCGCGAACTGGCCGCGGCCGGGTTGTGCCAGCGGGTGTACGGGGGAGCGCTGCCGGTGTCGCCCGCGGTCGCCGACTACGCCACCCGGCAGGACGTCGAGACCGACAGCAAGCGCCGCGTCGCCGCAGCGGCAGCCGCGCTCGTGGTCCCGGGCAGCACCGTCATCCTCGACGGAGGGACCACCACACTGGCCGTGACCGAGGCGCTCCCGCGTGACCTGCACGTCACGGTCGTCACCCACAGCCCGACGATCGCGGCGGCGCTCGCCGACCACGCCGACGTCGAGGTCTTCCTTCTGGGCGGCCGCCTGTTCCGGCACTCGATGGTCACCTGTGGAGCCGCGGCCGTCGAGGCGGCGCAGGCCGTGACGGCCGACGTGTTCCTGCTGGGGGTGACCGGGGTCCACCACGAGGCCGGGTTGACGACGGGCGATGCCGACGAGGCGGCCATGAAGAGGGCCCTCTCGCGGCGCGCCGCCGACACCTACGTCCTGGCCAGCGCGGAGAAGGTCGGTGCCGCGTCACGCTTCCTCGTGCTGCCGCTCGCGGCCGTGAGTGGCGTGGTCACCGACGCCGCACCGGACGACCCGGCCGTGCGGCAGCTCGTCGCGGCAGGCGCGCGGCTCGTCGAGCCCGGACGCTCCTGACGGCGCTACAGGCGGGTCGCGGCCCGGACCAGCCCGGCGACCGCCAGCGACCGGCTGTGCGGCGGCCAGGCGATCACTGTCGTCACCGGGGGCGCGTCCAGCACCGGCACGGCGGCGAGGTCGCCGCGCAACTGGGCCCGGCACGACTCCGGCAGGACCGCCGAGGCCCGGCCCAGTGCGATCAGCTGGAACAGCTGGGCGGTGTCGCGGACCTGCGCACCCGGACCGTCGGCGTACGTGCCGTCGTGGCGGGGCCAGCGCGGCAACGGCAGCCCGGGCAGCGCGGCGACGTCGGCCGTCAGCACGTGCCGACGGCTGGTGAGGGGGTGCCCGGCCGGCAGGACCACCACCTGCCCCTCCGTGTACAGCTCCTCGGTGTCGAACCCGGCCGTCGAGTCGAACGGCAGGTGCAGCAGCGCCACGTCCGCCCGCCCGTCGCGCAGCAGCCGCTCCTGTTCGGCCGGCCCGCACAGGAGCACGTCGACGGCGACCGCGCCGGGTTCGGCGGCGTACGCGTCGAGCAGCTTCGCCAGCAGCTCGTCGGACGCCCCGGCCTTCGTGACGAGGACCAGGCCCGGGTGGCCGGTCGCGGCGAGGGCGGCGCGCCGGGTGCGGCGGTCGGCGGCCTCGACCGCGTCGAGGGCGGCCCGGCCCTCGCGCAGCAGCACCGATCCGGCCTCGGTCAGCGTGACGCTGCGGCTGGTGCGTTCCAGCAGCTCCACCCCGAGCCGGCGTTCGAGCTGCCGGATCGCCCGCGACAGCGGCGGCTGCGAGATCCCGAGGCGCTGCGCGGCCCGCCCGAAGTGCAGCTCCTCGGCGACGGCGACGAAGTACTGCAGCTCCCGCGTCTCCATGCCGCCACGGTACGGGCGGGAACCGATACCCGGCAGGTATCGCCGCACACCCAGACGGTGTTGAACGACCTGCCGCGGCGCACGCACCATCGATGACATGAGCGAGAAGACGATCGTGCTGGTCACCGGCGCGAACAAGGGGATCGGTTACGAGATCGCGGCCGGTCTGGGCGCGCTGGGCTGGACCGTCGGCGTCGGCGCGCGGGACGAGGAGCGGCGGGAAGCCGCCGTGGAGAAGCTGCGCGCGGGCGGCGTCGACGCGTTCGGGGTGCCGCTCGACGTGACCGACGACGCGAGCGTGACGGCGGCCGCCCGGCTGATCGAGGAGCACACGGGCCGCCTCGACGTGCTCGTCAACAACGCCGGCGTGACCGGCGGCGGGCCCCAGGAGCCGACCGTGGTCGACCCCGCTGCCGTGCGTGCCGCCGTGGAGACCAACGTGATCGGCGTCCTCCGCGTCACCAACGCCATGCTGCCGCTGCTGCGCCGCTCGGCGTCGCCGCGGATCGTGAACATGTCCAGCACGGTCGGCTCCCTCACCCGGCAGACCGACCCCGACGCCGAGACGGGTCCGCTGTCGGCCGCCTACTCGCCGTCGAAGTCCATGCTCAACGCGCTCACGATCCAGTACGCCAAGGAGCTGCGCGACACGAACATCCTGATCAACGCCGGCTGCCCCGGCTACACCGCGACCGACCTCAACGGCTTCCGCGGCGTCCGCACTCCGGAACAGGGCGCGGCGATCGCGATCCAGCTCGCCAGCCTGCCCGACGACGGCCCCACCGGCGGCTTCTTCGAGGAGGCCGGGGTGGTGCCCTGGTGACGGCCGGTCAACCGTCGGACTGTTCCTGCACCTTCATGCCGGACTCGGCGAGGTGGGGCGCGCCGCCGCCGAGGCGCTCGGCCTTCTCCACCACGGCCTGCCAGACGTCGTAGTAGGTGCGGTCGTAGCCCTCGACGAGCTGGTAGGTCCACAGGCCCGGCACGACGTCGCGGCCGACGAGCACCTCGTCGATCTCGTCGGCGAGCTCGGGATGTCCGGCCTTCCTGAGGTGGCCGACGGCCTCCTGCAGCGCGAGGTCGGCCTTCCCCGAGCGGCGGTGGAAGGCGTACAGGTGGCCGCGGGCCTCCTCGATCACCTCGAACGCGGCCGACAGCGCGCCCAGGGCCGCCACGGTCTCGTCGGTGACCCCGTCGGGCACCGGGTGTCCCGGCGGGCGACCGGGGTGGCGGGCCGAGCCGAACCGGGCGATCAGGTCGTCGTCGCTCATGCGGTCGGGATGCCCAGCGGGCTCGGCGTGAAGCGTGGGCCCGTCGTCGCCGTCGCGAGTCAGCCTTCGGTGTCGTGCCAGACGCCCGTCGGGGCGGTGGCCGCGGCGTACTCGGTGAAGTCGCGGGGCGGGCGGCCGAGCGCACGCTGCACGCCGTCGGTCAGGTAGGCGTTGCGTCCGTCGAGCACGGTCTCGAAGATCTCGGCGAAGACGTGCGCCTCCTCTGCGGGCACGCCGTTCGCGGTGAGTCCGTCGACGAACTCGTCCGCGGTGATCCGTTCGAACGCGACGGCGCGGCCGGTGGCGGCGGCGATGTCGGCGACGGCATCGGCGAAGCTCATCAGCCGCGGGCCCGTCACCTCGTAGACCTGACCGGCGTGGCCGTCTTCGGTCAACACCGCCACGACGACGTCGGCGATGTCGTCGGCGTCCACGAAGGGCTCGCCGATCTCGGGTGCGGGCAGCGCGACCGTCCCGCTCCTGACGAAGGCCTCGAAGCCCTTCTCGCTGAAGTTCTGGGCGAAGAACGCGGAGCGCACGATCGTCCACGCCGTCCCGGCGGCCATCACGGCCTGTTCGGCCTGCTGCGCGGCCTTCTCCCCGCGTCCCGAGAGCAGCACCAGCCGGCCGACGCCGCTGTCCGCGGCGAGCCCGGCGAAGCGGTGCACGCGCTCCAGCGCCTCGGGCGCGACGAGATCCGGGTAGTAGACGAGGTAGGCCGCGGAGACGTCGCGCAGCACGGCGGGCCACGTGCGCTCGTCCGCCCAGTCGAAGGGTGGCTCGCCCGACCGCGAGCCGAGCCGCGTGGCGACGCCCCGTGCCGCGAGCCTGCTCGCCACCCGTCGGCCGGTGGTGCCCTGGGCGCCGAGGACGAGAGTCAGGTCTGGGGTGTCCGTCGATGTCATGGCCTCAGTCAAGGGGCCGGACGTCCGGCGCGAAATCGCCGAGGCTCTCGACGGCATACGCGGGCGTCCGGACCCGACTCAGAGCAGCGGACGCAGGACGTCGTAGGCCCACGACCCGAGGGTCGTCGGAGTGGTGGTGGTGACGTCACGGGCCTGTTCGGGGACGAAGCCGTCGCGCATGCCCGTCGACATGCCCATCACCGCCTCGACGAGGCCGTCGCTCATGCCGTAGCCGGCGAGCAGCCCGCGCATCTCGTCGTCGGTGATCCGCTCGGCCCGGACGGGGTGTCCGGTGGCGTCGGTGACGATCGCAGCGGCCTCGGCCCAGCTGAGGTCCGCGGGGCCGTGGACGGCCTGCACCCGGCGGCCGGTCCATCCGTCGGACAGCAGGCGTGACACCGCGACCTCGGCGATGTCGCGGGGTGCGACCCAGGGCATCGGCTGATCGACGGGGAGCACGATCGGCACCACGCCGGCGCGGACCGCGTCGAGTTGCAGCAGCAGGTTGCTGAAGAAGAACCCGCAGCGCAGGTGCACGACCGAGGCGCCGGTCGCGTCGAGATGCTCCTCGGTGCGGGCCAGGTCGTCGATCTCGCCCGCGCCGTGCCGCAGTTCGGCGCCGATGCTGCTCTGGAAGACGGTCCGGGAGATCTGGTTCTCCGAGACGGCGCGGGCCACAGCATCGGTCGCGAGCGCGTAGTCGGCGCTCGGGTCGTCGGCGAAGGTGGGCGGGTCGACCCAGAACAGCGCGTCGGTGCCCTTCGTGGCGGCGACGACCGCGTCGGCGTCGCGTTGATCCACCGGCACGGCGTCGACCCGCTCGAGAACGGCAGGGTCCACGCGGGCGGGATCGCGGACGAGAACGGTCGGCCGGACACCGGCGCGGACGAGCATCTCCACGACGTGGCGGCCGACGTTGCCGGTGGGAGTGGTGACGGTGATGCGCACGGATGCCTCTCGCTGCGGGAGCCGGTGTGGGCGGATCGACCGTATCCGAGGCATCTCGTTAGGTATCCTAAGCAAAAGGCGATGTCGGCGCGGGAGGGCGATCGCAGCGGTGGCGGGCTTGTGAACGGCGTGGTCCAAGGCTTCGTCGTCATCGGGATCGTCATCGTGGTCGGGTACCTCCTGGGGCGGTGGGAGGTGCTCGGACCCGCGGCGGTCCAGGTGCTGTCGCGCGTGGCGTTCTTCATCGCGAGCCCCGCGCTGCTGTTCGTCACGCTCGCGCACGCCGACATCGGCGCCGTGTTCTCCGAGGCGCTGATCGTCACCGCCGTCAGCAGTTCGATCGCCTGCCTGCTCTACCTGCCGGTCGGCGTGCTGCGACGGCGACCGCCGGGGGAGACCGCGGTCGGCTCGATGGCCAGCGGATACGTCAACGCCGGCAATCTCGGCATCCCCATCGCCACCTACGCCCTCGGCAACGCGGCAGAGGTGGCGCCGGTGATGCTGTTCCAGCTGACGGTGCTGGCGCCGGTCTTCTCGACGGTGCTCGACCTCCTGGCGTCGCGCACGGCCGGCGAGCGCCCGCCGCTGCTGCGAACGCTGACGGCTCCTCTGCGCAATCCGATCGCGATCGCGAGCGCCGCGGGCCTGGTCGTCTCGGCGACGGGCCTGCAGCCGCCCGCGGCGGTCCTCGCCCCCGTCGAGCTGATCGGCAACCTGGCGGTGCCGGCGATGCTGCTCGCGTTCGGGCTGTCGTTGCGGGGCGCGGCGCGACCGGGAGCAGGCGACGGCGCACCGTCCCTCGTCGCCGTGCTGCTGCTCAAGAACCTCGTCCAGCCCGCACTGGCGCTGGCGCTCGGCGTCGCGCTGGGGTTGCAGGGCCACGCGCTGCTCGCGGTGGTCGTGTGCGCCGCGCTCCCCACCGCGCAGAACGTGTTCGGCTACGCGGTGCGGTTCGGCCAGGGTGTCACGCTCGGCCGGGATGCCGGGCTGGCCACCACGCTGGTCAGCGTGCCCGTGCTCTTCACCGTGGTGGCCCTGCTCGACTAGGGGCGAGCGCCGGGTCGAAGGTCAGCAGGACCTTGCCGGAGCGGACGGGGTCGGCGGCGGTCGCGAGGGCCGTCAGGGCGTCGTCCACCGGGTACTCGTGCGTGATCACGGCCTCGACGTCGAGCGACCCGTCGGCGAGGGCCCGGAGCACGTGGCCGATCTCGTCGATGAAGCGGAAGGAGCCGACGAGTTCGAGTTCCCGGGCGATGGCCGTGGAGACCGGGACGGGCTGATCGCCGGGCGGGAGCAGGCCGAGCATGACCACCCGTCCGCCGCGAGCGGTGTTCTCGATGGCGGCCGCGAGGCCGTGCGGGCTGCCGGACGACTCGATGGTCACATCCGGTTGCACGGTGCGGACCGCCGCTCTGTCCGAGGCGAGCAGGATCCGGGTTGCGCCGAGTGCCCGGGCGCGGTCGAGCGGAGGCTGGTGCAGATCGACGACGGTGATCTCGGCTGCACCCGCACGGCGCAGGACGGCGACGACCAGCGCGCCGATCGGCCCGGCACCGATCACGAGGGCGCTCCGGCCCCGGACCTCTCCCGCACGGCTGACGGCGTGCCAGGCGACGCCGGCCGGCTCGGCGAGCGCGGCCGTCCGCAGCGACAACCCGGCGGGCAGCGGGCGGAGCATGTGCGCCTCGATCGTCAGGTAGCGCGCGAACCCGCCCTGGGTGTGCGGATGGTGGGCGGCGCTGCCGAGGTAGGTGCCGGCAGGGGAGATGTTGGGCCGGTCGGCGGGATAGCGCTGGGTGCCGTCGCCCGGATGCGGCCGGGCCGGGTGCACGGCGACCGGGGTCCCGGTCGTCGGCCCCGACCCGTCGGTGGCGGCGCGGCGGACGGTGCCGACGATCTCGTGGCCGAGCAGCATCGGTTCCCGCAGGATCGACACCCCGGCGGCACCGTGCTGCCAGTAGTGCAGGTCGGAGCCGCAGATGCCGCCGTAGGCGACTTCGACGACGGCCTCGTCCGGCCCGGGGGCGCGGACGGCGACCGGCTCGACGCGGACGTCGCGGGCCGCGTGCGCGACCAGGCCGACGGCGCGGTCCGGGATACCGCCGACCGCTGCAAGGAACTCGGCGCTCATCACACGACCGCCGTCATGCCACCGTCGACGAAGATCGTCTGCCCGTTGACGTAGTCCGATGCGGCCGACGCGAGCCAGACGGTGGGCCCGACGAGGTCCGCGCTGCTGCCCCAGCGGCCGGCCGGGGTGCGGCCGACCACCCAGGCGTTGAACACGGCGTCGTCGACGAGGTTCTGGGTCATCTCGGTGTGGATGTAGCCCGGCGCGACCGAGTTGGCCTGGATGTTCGCCCCGCCCCACTCTGCCGCCATGGCCCGCGTGAGGTTGCGCAGGCCGCCTTTGAAAGCGGTGTAGGGGGCGATGGTCGGGCGGGCCAGGTCGGACTGGACGGAACCGATGTTGATGATTTTGCCTCGGCGGCGTTCGACCATCCTGCGGGCCACGGCCCGGCCGACGACGAAGGCGCTGGTGAGGTTGTGCTCGATCACCCGCCGCCAGTCGGCCACGTCGAGGTCGAGCATCGGGACCCGGTGCTGGATGCCCGCGTTGTTGACCAGGACGTCGATCGGGCCGACGTCGCCCTCGACGCCGGCGACCGCGGTGACGACCTGTTCCTCGTCGGTGATGTCGAACGGGGACGCATGGACCCGGTCGCTGCCGTGGCGTTCGGCCAGCTCGGCGCGGGTCCGGTCGAGCCGCGCCTTGCCGAGCCCGTTGAGGACCACGGTGGCGCCCGCCGCGGCGAGCCCGTCGGCGAGGCTCCGACCGATGCCACGGCTGGATCCGGTGACGAGAGCGACCCGACCGCCGAGGTCGAACGCGGGGGAGGCGGGCATCGGTACTCCTCGGTCGGTGAGGGCTCGAGCGTAATCCGTGTCTTTCGTCAGTTGACGCTAACGTTCGTCAACGCTAACGTTGGGGCTCGTCAGACGATGAGGAAGGAGTTCGCAGATGGGCATGCCGATCGCGTTCTTCGAGGTCGTGAGCGACGACCACGAACGAGCACAGAAGTTCTACGCCGCGCTGTTCGACTGGCAGGTCGCGGTCGACCCGGGGATGGGGGGCTACGGCCTGGTCGACACGGGCTCGGGGGAGGGTGCGATCGGCGGGGGCATCGGGCCGTCCGCGGCACCCGGCGACACGGGAGTCAAGATCTACGTCCGGGTGCCCGACCTTCAGACGTCGCTCGACCGTGCCGAGGAACTGGGCGGGACGGTGCTGGTGCCGCCCACGGACCTGCCCGGCGACTACGGCCGGTTCGCGCTCCTCGCCGACCCGGACGGCAACCCGGTCGGGCTGTGGGCCTGACAATGTCCGACGACGACGCCGGCTCGGCCGCTGACCCCGGCGCCGAGCTGGCCACGGATGAGGCGTTGCGCGCGCTGGCCGAGCCGCGCCGGCGGGCGATCCTGCGCCTGGTCGCGCACGAGGAACTGCCTGCCGGGCAGATCGCCGAGGCCTTCGACGTCACCCGCACGGCCGTCAGCCAGCACCTGAGCGTGCTCAGGAACGCGGGGCTCCTCCACGAGCGCCGCGACGGCACGCGCCGGCTCTACCGGGCCCGGCCCGAGGGCCTCGCCGGGCTCCAGGCCTTTCTGGATCAGATGTGGGCCACCTCCCTGCACACCGCCGCCCGCCTCGTCGAGGCCGAACGAGGGATCACCGAGCATGACGACGTCACCGCAGCAGGCTGAACCGCTACGTCGGCCCCCGATCCGGCAGGCGACGACGGTCCGCAGCGACGTCGAGCACACCTTCACGGTGTTCGTCCGGGAGATCGGGACGTGGTGGCCGACATCGATCATCTCCGCGGGGCAGGACCGGGTCCGCGCCGTCACCGTCGAGCCCCACCGCGGCGGCCGCGTCTACGAGACGTGGCACGACTACACGACGGTCGACTGGGGCACGCTGCTGGTCTGGGAGCCGCCGCGCCGGTTCACGATGTCGTGGACGTGCACACCCGCTCCCACCGAGGTGGAGCTGACCTTCACCGCGCTCGGGCCGGCGCTCACCCGCGTCGCCGTGGAGCACCGCGGGTGGGAGGCGCTGAGCGAGGCCCAGCTCCGCGAAGACTGTGCGCAGCCGGGGGGCTACGCCGCCGGCGCCTTCGCGACGGGGTGGACCCGCATCCTCGCCGCGCTCGCCGAGGCCGTCGACGCCGACACGGAGGGATCCGCATGAAGTACGTCCTGTTCTACGACCTGGCCGAGAACGCGGAGGGGCTCGCGATGGAGCACTTCCCGGCGCACCGGGCGCGGATCGACGAGTTCCACCGGCGCGGCGTGCTGCTGCTCGTCGGCACCTTCGCCGACGATCCGGTGGGCGCCATGGCGGTGTTCGCGACCCGGGAGGCCGTCGACGAGTTCATGGCCGACGACCCGTTCCTGCGGCACGGCGTGGTCGGCCGTCACCGGATCCGGGAGTGGGACGAGATCCTGCAGCCCGCGACGAGCGGGAAGTCCGTCTGACCGAGGCCGGAGGTCGACGGGCTGCGCTCGCGGCGAGAATCAGCCGATGACCGACGAACCGCGCATCGTTGTCGACGGGACCGCCCTGACGTGCACGGAGGTCGTGCGGGCGGCCGAGCAGCGCGCGTCGATCGTCGTGGACGCCGCGGTGTGGGAACGGGTCGGCCAGGCGCACGAGAAGGCCCAGACGGCCAGCGCCGCCCGCCCGGTCTACGGCCGGACGACCGGCGTCGGGGCCAATCGCGACGCGGTCGTCGCGGCCGGCGACGCGAGCACCCACGACCTGCGGCTCCTGCTGAGCCACGCTGCGGGAGTGGGCGATCTCCTCGACGCCCGGACGACCCGGGCGGCGATGCTGATCCGGCTCAACCAGCTCACCGCCGCCGGAAGTGGCATCCACCCCCGGTTTCCCGAGGCGCTCGAGCAGGCGCTGCGGACCGGCGCGCTGCCCGCCGTGCACATCACCGGGACGATCGGGACCGGCGACCTCACCGCGCTGGCCGAGATCGCCCTCACCCTGATCGGCCGGCGCCCGTGGGTGCACGGTCACGTGCCGCCGGTCGTGGCCGGTCCCGGCGACGCGCTGGCGTTCATGTCGTCGAGCGCGGTGACCCTGGCCCGGGCCGCACTGGCGTGCGAGGAGCTCAGCCGCCTGCTGGACGCCTCGCACGTGGTCGCGGCGCTCTCGTACTGCGCGCTGGGTGGCTCCGCGGAGGCGTTCGCCGAGGAGGTGCATGCGCGGCGGCCCCATCCCGGCGCGGTGCGTACGGCGGCGGAGATGCGCCGGATCCTCTGGCACGAGGGGGAGCTCGGCCCGGGCAGGCGCATCCAGGACCCGTTCGGTCTGCGGGCGTTCCCGCAGGTGCAGGGCGCCGCGCTGGACGGTGCCGCGCAGCTCCGGCGGGTCCTGGAGATCGAGATCAACGCCGCGGCGGAGAACCCGCTGATCGACGTCGACTCCGGTGCGGTGTTCCACCACGGACAGTTCTCCACGGCGTATCCCGCCCTGGCGCTGGACCACGTCCGGGCGGCCGTGCACCACGTCGCGGAGCTCTCCGCGGCCCGGCTCGGCGACCTGGTGGAGCCGGACCTCACCGGCCTGCCGGCGTTCCTCGCGGACGGCCCCGTCGGCAGCTCGGGCGTGATGATCCTGGAGTACGTCGCGCACGACGCGCTGGGCAGGCTGCGGCACTCGGCCGGCCCGGTCACCCTCGGCACCTCGGTCATCTCCCGGGGGCTGGAGGACCACGCGAGCTTCTCGCCCCACGCCGCGGGCAGCGCGTTGGCGGCCGCCGCCGCGTACCGCACCCTGCTCGCGTGCGAGCTGGTGGCGGCGACGCGGGCGCTGCGGATCGCCGGCACGCCCCCGCGCGGCCACGTGCTGGCGGCCGCGTTCGCCCACGTGACGGCCCGCCTGCCCGACATCCGCCCGGACCACCAGCTGGGCGACGAGATCCGGATCGCCGAGGAGCTGCTCGACGACCTCGCGGCGTCCTGACCCGTGGAGGAGAAATCTCCGAAGGATGTGTCGTATCTCGTCGGTCCCGTTCGTAGCCCTGGTGAGAGACCGGCACCGGCCGGTCACCGCTACATCGGAGGCCACCATGTCCGCGACCTACGCCACCACCGCCCCCCGCACCTCCGCGTCGATCGGTTCGCTCGTCGGGACCGGGCTCGCCGCCACGGTCCTCGCCAGCGTCGCCACCCCGGTCGTCGCCGCGGCCGGTCTCGCCGCCGGGATCAGCCTGGACATCGCGGGCGCGCCGATCCCCGTTCCCGGGTTCGCCACGTTGACCGCGGTGTTCTCCCTGGTCGGTGTGGTCCTCGCCGTCGTCCTGTCCCGCACCGTCCGCCGCCCGCGCACCGTCTTCGTCCGCACCACCGTGGTGCTGACCGTCCTCTCCCTGGTGCCGGACGTCATCGTCGACGCCGCCCCGGCCACGAAGGCGCTGCTGATGCTGACCCACCTCGTCGCCGCCGCCATCGTCGTCCCGATGGTCGCGCGCCGGCTCGCCGCCTGACCCACGCGCGTCAGGGCCGCCAGACCTGCTGCTCGGTGACGATCGCCGTGATCAGGCCGGCGGGCGTCACGTCGAAGGCCGGGTTGTAGGCACGGGTACCGGGGACGGTGGTGTCGGCTCCCGCGAGCCGGACCACCTCGTCGGCGTCGCGTTCCTCGATCGGGATGTCGGCGCCGGACAGAGTGTCGGCATCGACGGTGCTCTGCGGGGCGACGACCACGAACGGGATCCGGTTGTGGGCCGCGGCGCAGGCCAGCCCGTATGTGCCGATCTTGTTGGCGGTGTCGCCGTTCGCGGCGATGCGGTCGGCGCCGACGACGACCGCGTCGACCAGGCCGGCGGCCATCGCGGCGGGCGCGGCCGAGTCGACGCAGAGGCGGTGGGGGAGGCCGGCCCGGTGGAGCTCCCAGACGGTCAGGCGGGCGCCCTGCAGGAGCGGCCGGGTCTCGGTGGCGATGGCCTCCTCGAGGCGGCCGTCCCCGGCGAGCTCGCGGATCGCGCCGAACGCGGTGCCGCCGCCCATGGTCGCGAGGGCGCCGGAGTTGCAGTGGGTGAGCACGCGCAGCGGGCGGTCCGGGCACTCGTCACGCAGGACGTCCGCGGCTCGGCGGGCGGCGGTGCGGTTGGCCCGCTCGTCCTCGGCGAGGACGGTGTGGGCCTCGGCGAGCACCCCGTCGGCTCCGTCCGGGAGCCGGGTGAGCACCCGCTCGACGGCCCAGCGCAGGTTCACCGCGGTCGGCCGGCTGTCGACGATCCGTTGCGCGTCCCGCCGGACGGCCGCCTGGTCGAGCCGCCCGCCGGGCTCCTCGTGCTGCCGGGCGGCGATCGCGACGCCGAACGCTCCGGTCACCCCGATGACCGGAGCGCCGCGGACCACGAGCCTGCGGATGGCGTCGACGACCTCGTCGACCGTGGTGAGCCGCAGGTGACGCAGCTCCGCCGGCAACACCGTCTGGTCGACGGCGACGATCGCTCCACTGTCCCAGTCGACTGGTCGTTCCACGCCGCCATTGTCGGCCGTCCCCCGATGAGTTCGGCGACCGGAGCCGGTCACAGCTCCATGACCGAAGGAAGGATCGACCCGCGGTACGGCGACGCGTCGGCAACCGCCCCGGCGTGGGACGACATCGCCCGCCTGCTCACCGACGCCCAGCTCTACTGGATCGTCACCGTCCGCGCCGACGGGCGTCCGCACGCCGTGCCGCTCGTGGGGGTGTGGCACGACGGAGCGTTCGCCTTCTGTACCGGTGCCGACGAGCAGAAGCAGCGCAACCTCGACGCCGACCTGCACGTCGCGGTGACGACCGGCAACACCGGCGCGGGTGGCTGGGACGCCGGCCGGGACGTCGTCGTCGAGGGCACCGCGGTGCGCGTGACCGATCCCGACGACCTGCAGGAGCTCGCCGACGCCTGGTTCGAGAAGTACGGCGACGACTGGCACTTCGCGGTCCGCGGCGACGAGTTCGTCGAGCTCAGCCACTCCGGCGGCGGCACGGAGGGTGGCGCGCGGGTCTACCGGGTCGCGGCGGACAAGGCGATCGCGTTCGGCGGCGACCACGGCCAGACGACCTACCGGTTCTAGACGATCACTGACTCGAGGAGACCCATGTCTGTGCAGAGCTTCACCACACCCCCGATCGTCTCGCCGCAGGAGTGGGACGCGGCGCGCGAGCGGTTGCTCGTCAAGGAGAAGGAGATGACCCGGGCACGCGACGCGCTCGCCGCGGAGCGCCGCCGGATGCCGTGGACGGCCGTGGAGAAGGCGTACGAGTTCGACGGTCCGGACGGCCGGGTGAGCCTGCTCGACCTGTTCGAGGGCCGTCGCCAGCTGGTCGTCTACCGCGCCTTCTTCGAGCCCGGGGTGCACGGCTGGCCCGACCACGCCTGCCCGGGGTGCTCCATGCTCGCCGATCAGGTCGCCCACCTCGCGCACCTGAACGCCCGCGACACCACCCTGGTCTTCGTCACGCGGGGCCCGCAGCCCGAGATCGCGCGGCTGAAGAAGCGGATGGGGTGGACGATGCCGTGGTTCACCATGACCGACGGGTTCGACGTCGACTTCGGCGTGGACGAGTGGCACGGCACGAACGCGTTCATCCGCGATGGCGACCGGGTGTTCCGGACCTACTTCGTCAACAACCGCGGCGACGAGGCGATGGGCAGCACCTGGAGCTACCTCGACATCACCGCGCTCGGGCGGCAGGAGGAGTGGGAGGACTCGCCGGAGGGCTACCCCCAGACCCCGCCCTACCAGTGGTGGAACTGGCACGACGAGTACCCGGCGGCACAGTCGGCAGCACAAGCGACGACGTGAGCACCCCGGCGGACCGGCTCGCCCGCCTCGCCGACGGCTACCTCGTGACGCAGCTGCTGTTCGCGGCGGTCGCGCTCGGGGTGCCGGAGGCGCTCGCCGCCGGCCCGCGCAGCGCGGACGACCTCGCGGCCGAGCTCGGCGCGGCGCCCGGTCCGCTGTACCGGGTGCTGCGCGGCCTCGCCGCCGAGGAGGTCGTCGAGGAGCGGCCCGACGGGCGGTTCGCGCTCACCGCCGTCGGTGCGCACCTGCTCCCGGCCGCGCCGGTGTCGCTGCGTGGAGTGGTCACCGCGCGCGGCGAGGTCTACTACGAGGCGGCCGCCGGGCTCGTCGGCGCGCTGCGCGGAGGGAACGCGCCGTACGAGGTCGTACACGGGCAGGCCTTCTTCGCCCACCTCGCTGCGGACCCGTCGCGGCTCGCCGCGTTCCAGGCGTCGATGGCCGACCGCTCCGCCCGCGAGGCCGGCGCCGTGGTCGCGGCCTACGACGTCGCGCCGTTCCGGTCGGTCGTCGACGTCGGCGGGGGTGGCGGCGTGCTGCTGCGTGCCGTCCGCGCGCGCGCGCCGCACGCCGACCTGGTGCTGTTCGACCGCCCCGAGGTGGTCGCCTCCGTCGACGATCCCGGCGTGCGCCCGGTCGCGGGCGACTTCTTCGACGCGGTCCCCGCCGGCGCGGACGCCTACCTGCTCTCGCGGGTGCTGCACGACTGGGACGACCACGACGCGCTGCGGGTGCTGCGCACCTGCCGGGCGGCGATGCGGCCCGACTCGGTGCTCGCCGTCGTCGAGGCGGTGCTGCCCGAGTGCGCCGTCGACGACCCGGCGGCGGTGCGCATGGATCTGCACATGCTCGTGCTCCTGAAGGGGCGCGAACGGACCGCCGCCGAGTACGCCGCGTTGCTGGACGCAGCCGACCTGCGGCTGACCGGGGACGTCCCGACCCGGGCCGGGGTGCACGTCCTGGAGGCCCGGGTGCGGTGACGCGGTTCAGCCCTCGGACGGCTCGAGCGTGGTCCCCTCGGGGCTGGTGTGGTCCAGTCCGAGCTGTGCCCGGGCCGTCGCGACGATGTTCTCCGTCGTGAACCCGAACTTGGCCTGCAGCACCTTCATCGGCGCGGACTCGCCGAAGGTGCTCATGCCGATGACCGCGCCGGTCGAGCCGACCCAGCGGTCCCAGCCGAACGGGGTGCCCTTCTCCACCGCGACCCTCGCGGTCACCGCTGGTGGCAGGACCTCCTCGCGGTAGGCCGACGGCTGCTTGTCGAACAGTTGCATCGACGGCATGCTCACCACGCGCGCGCGGACCCCGTCGGTGGTGAGCTGCTCGTAGGCCTCCACGGTCATGGCGACCTCGCTACCGGTGGCGATGAGGATGACCTCCGGCTCCCCACCCGCCGCGCCCTCGGGCGGATCGGCCAGCACGTACGCGCCGCGAGCGACGCCGGATGCAGGGGCGTAGCGGCTGCGGTCCAGGGTCGGCAGTGGCTGGCGCGACAGCATCAGCGCCACCGGCTCGTGCCGGATCGGCATGATCACCCGCCACGCCTCGACGACCTCGTTGGCGTCGCCGGGCCGCATGTCGATCACGCCGGGCATGGCGCGGATCGAGGCGATCTGCTCGATCGGCTGGTGGGTCGGCCCGTCCTCGCCGACGCCGATCGAGTCGTGGGTGTAGATGTGGATCAGCGGCAGCTCCATCAGCGCCGAGAGCCGCAGCGCGCCGCGCTGGAAGTCGGAGAAGATGAGGAACCCCGCCTGGTAGGCGCGCAGCTTGGACAGCGCGAGCCCGTTGCAGACCGCCGCGGCGGCGTGCTCGCGGACCCCGAAGTGCAGGTTGCGACCGGCCCGGTCGCCTGTGCCGGAACCCTCCGCGCTGAAGTCGCCCGCGCCGTCGAAGGTCAGGCGCGACTTGTTCGACGGCGCCAGGTCCGACGACCCGCCGATCATCCATGGCACCCGCCCCGCGACCGCGTTGAGCACCTTGCCGCCCGAGTCGCGGCTGGCGATGCCCTTGGGGTCGGGCGGGAACTCCGGCAGGTCTGCGTCCCATCCGTCGGGCAGCGTCCGGCGCTGCATGCGGTTGAGCTGGTCGGCGAGGTCGGGGTGCTCGGCGCTGTAGCGGGCGAACAGCTCCTCCCACTCGCGGCGCAGCCGCCCGCCGTTCTCGTGCATCGCACCGGCGAAGTGCTCCTTGACCCGGTCGGGGACGAGGAAGGTCTCGTTCTCGGGCCAGTGGTAGAAGCGCTTGGTGGCGGCGACCTCGTCCGCCCCGAGGGGCTCGCCGTGTGCGGCGTGCGTGCCCTGCTTGTGCGGGGCGCCGTAGCCGATGACGCTGTCGACGACGATCAGCGTCGGCCGGTCGGTCTCGGCCTTGAACGCCTCGATCGCGGCGCTCAGGGCGTCGAGGTCGTTGGCGTCCTTGACGTGCTGCACCGCCCAGCCGAGCCCGGCGAAGCGGGCCGGCACGTCCTCGCTGAACGCCAGGCTCGTGGAGCCCTCAATGGTGATCTTGTTGTTGTCGTAGAACCAGCACAGGTTCGACAGCTTCAGATGGCCCGCGAGCGAGGCCGCCTCGGCGCCGATGCCCTCCATCAGGCAGCCGTCGCCGGCGATCGCGTAGACGTCGTAGTCGAACAGGTCGAAGCCGGGCCGGTTGAACGTGGCCGCCTGCCAGACCCCGGCGATGGCCATCCCGACGCTGGTCGCGATGCCGGTGCCGAGCGGCCCGGTGGTGCACTCCACCCCGGAGGTCCACCGGTACTCCGGGTGCCCGGGGCACTTGGAGTCGAGCTGGCGGAACCGCTTGAGGTCGTCGAGCTCGACGGCGGGCGTGCCCACGGTCTCGTAGTCCGGGTTGACCGACTTGACCCCGCTGAGGTGCAGCAACGCGTAGAGCAACGTGGAGGCGTGCCCGGCCGACAGCACGAACCGGTCGCGGTTGGCCCACACCGGCAGCTCGGGGTCGAACCGCAGGAACCGCGTCCAGAGCGTGTAGCCCACCGGGGCCAGCGCCATCGGTGTGCCCGGATGCCCCGAGTTCGCCGCCTGCACCGCGTCCATCGCCAGCGTGCGGATTGTGTTGACGGTCAGCTGGTCGATCGGCTGGGCGTCGAGGTCGACGTCCGGCTGGGTCCCAAGGGTCATCGCGGTGTCCTCACTGACGGGGTGCGCTTCGAACTCCCCGACAGCATCCAGTGCACGATCGTCCTTGGCGAGATCCACTACCGCAGGGCTGGAGCGGGGAGTTGTACGCCTCAGCACGCGTTCGTCACACCTGTGCACGTACCCGTACAGTCGGGAGAGACCAGCTGTACTCACAATCGTGACGGACAAGGACCTCCCTGCCGATGCCTGCACCCCGTGACCGCTCCGCGCTGGTCAAGGCCGCCCGGATGTACTTCCTGGACGGTCAGTCGCAGGACGAGGTCGCGCGCGCGCTCGGGACGAGCCGGTCCAACGTCTCGCGGATGCTGTCGGCGGCCCGGGCGCAGGGCATCGTCGAGATCCGCGTGCACGACCAGACCGTCCGCTCGGCGGAGCTGGAGCAGGCCCTCAAGGAACGGTACGGACTGGCGCACGTCCGGGTGGCGGCGTTCCGTCCCGGCGCTGACGTGACCGCCGCGGCGGGCGACCTCGCGGCACAGTGGCTCGACGAGTCGTTGCGCGACGGCGACGTGCTGGGGTTGTCGTGGGGTACGACGCTGCAGGCGATGGTGGACGCCTTCTCCGTCGACCAGCCGCGCAACGTCGAGGTCGTGCCGCTCGTGGGCGGTCTGTCGACGATCGCGTCGCTGACGTCAGGTGAGGAGCTGGTGCGGGAGCTGGCGGGCCGGCTCGGTGCGACGTTCCGGTACCTGCACGCGCCGGGACTGCTGCGGTCCAAGACGGCCCGCGACTCCCTGCTCGCCGAGCCGGCGGTCGCCGAGGTCCTCGAGCGTGCGCAGGCCGCCGACATCGCGATGGTCGGGATCGGCGGCGTCGAGACCGGATCGAGCAAGGACATCATCGACGGTCTGGGGCTGACGCCCGCGGAGCGCGAGGCGTTCGTCGCCGAGGGGCCGGTCGGCGACGCCTGCTGCCGGTTCTACGACGCGCAGGGTCGGGCGATCAGCGGGGTGGTGCACGACCGGGTGCTGGCGATCGAGCTCGATCAGCTCCGCCGGATCCCGACCGTGATCGGCGTGGCCACGGGGTCCGAGAAGCTGCAGGGCGTGCTCGGTGCGCTCCGCAGCGAGCTGATCGACGGCCTGGTCGCGGACGCCGGCCTCGCGCTGGCCCTGCTGAGTGGGACCAACGGTCGCTAGACCGGCGAGACGGGCTTCTTCGGCGGCAGCTGCTCCCGGCCCGCGTCCTGGTTGATCCGGACCAGCGTCTCCCACTCCGCGAGAACCTCGCGAGGTTTGCTCACCAGCCCGCGCGGCAGGTAGTGGAGCACGAACGACAGGGGATGCCGCCGGGCCTCGGTCAGCATGCGGCCGGGTTTGCGGGCCAGCCGGTGCTCGAAGTCGCGGACGTAGTTGGCGACCAGCACGTCCGGGCGCGGCCGGAACGTCTCTCCGCAGGCGGTGCACGTGGCCGACGCGAGGACGTTGCCGAGGTACGTCATGTTGTGCAGGCGTTCCGTCCGGCACGGAACGCACTGGAGGGCGACCAGATAGCGCTGCACGAGATCGAGGGTAGTCGGCGTCCGGGCTCCGCGGACTCCACCTTTCGGTGATGGGGCCTTTCGGTGATGGGGCCTTCGGGGACGGCCGGGGTCCCTGGTGCCCGTGATCGCGAGCGCGATACCGTCTTCCTGCAGATCACGCGCGCGGAAGGGTGGGCAATGGGCAGCAACGCCTCCACGTGGGACGTCATCCTGCACTACTGGACGGTCACCATGTTCGTGCCGGCCGTTCTGCTGATCATCGTCGCGCTCGCGACGATCACGCGCATGGTCGACGACTAGACCCTGTCGGACGAAATCGTGCCCGCCTGGATCCTCGACGAGGACGACGCCCTCGAGCTCCTGGCGTTCCTCGTCACGGCGGCCCGCACGCAGGTCGACGAGGCTGCCGAGTACGGGCCGATGCGGCTGCTGGCCGCGGCACACCGGCTCGGCGACGCCCTCGGCGACAAGGCGTCGCCGGAGACCGCTGCGGCCGTCTCCGCGGCCCTGGAGCAGATGCCGCCGCTCGCCGTGCCGCGGGGCGACGGCGACGGTCGTGCCGCTTACGTCGCGCGCCTCGACGACCTGTGCCGCGCCGTCGCCGCCCACCTCGTCGCCCATTTCGGCGTTCCCGCGGACGACCCGGCGTGACGACGGCACCCGACGACGTCGCCGCCGCGGTCCTCGCGGCGATCCGCGGCCGCCGGGTGGTCCGTGCCCTGACCGACGAGCCGGTCGACACGGCGCAGTTGGAGGCCGTCCTCGACGCCGCGCGCTGGGCGCCGACGGCGGGCAACCGGCATCTGCAGCGGTTCGTGGCGACGGTCGATCCCCGTGTCCTGCGGGTGCTCCGCATGGTCTCGCCCGGCATGATCCAGCGCCCGACGGCCGTCGTCGTGGTCTGCATCGACCGCGCGCGTGCGGTGGCCTACGGCTTCCGGCCCGACATACCGGGGCTGTCGGTCGACGTCGGCACCGCGACGGCGACGATGCTGCTCGCGGCGCACGCGCTCGGGCTCGGTGCCGGTCCCGTCACCTCCTTCAGCAAGGCGGCGGTCGCGACCGTGCTGGGCCTGCCCGAGGGCTGGACCCCCGAGCTCATCGTCTGCCTGGGTCATCCCGCCGACCAGCAGCCTGCGCCCATGCGTCCGGGCTCGAGGGTCACCTGGCGGGACCTGACCAGGTGGGTACCGCCTGCGGACGCTCCGGCGACCTGATCAGGCCGCCGGCACGCGCTCGTCGAGCCAGTCGAAGAGACGCTCGCCGCGGATGCCGGTCGCCGCCGGCTCGCAGTGCCCGTCGGCACCCTCGGCCGCGGTGAAGGCGACCAGGTCCTTCGGGCAGGTCAGCGCCTCGAACATCTGCGCCGACTGGCCGGGCCAGAACTGCTCGTGCTCGGGGTCGGTGACGAGCATCGGGCAGGTGATCGCGGCCATCTGCTCGCCGCTCAGGGCGTACTCGCGGGCCGCGGTGAAGAAGTCGAAGGGCGAGGTGACGCCGTAGGGGCGCATCCGCCAGGCCATCATCGTGCGGGTGGCGGTCGAGAGCTTGAGCGCCCAACCCATCTCCCGGTCGAACTTGGCCCGGTCGCCGGCGTCGAGCAGCTTCACCAGCGGCCGCGGGAGCTGGGAGAGCATGGTGGTGGAGACGTCGACGACACCGGGGTCGGCGATCGCGGCGGCGATGCGGTGCTCGAACGCGACGGCGCGGGGCACCCAGTAGCCACCCTGGCTCACGCCCATGACGGCGATGCGGTCGGTGTCGACGTCGGCCCGGGCCACGAGGGTGTCGACGACCGGGGTGAGCACGTTCTCCCAGTCCGGCCGGAACGGGATGCCCTGCCGGATCAGCGCGGCGTTCTGCCCGGGGCCGTCGAAGGTCATGGCGTTCCAGCCGCGGTCGAGAGCGTCGGCGACGCCGCGCACCCACGACCCGACGACCGATCCGTCGCTGCCGTTGTTGTAGATCAGCGTGCGCCGTGGTTCGTCGGCGGCACCGGACCGGAAGACGTAGCCCGGCAGCGTCGTGCCCTCGTACGGGATCGCGATGCGCTCGACGTCGAGGGCTCCCGACTCGACGCTCAGGTCGACGAACCGGTCCCACGCGTGGCGGTGCTTCTCCCACAGAGCGGTGAACAGGGCCGGGTCGGGCGTGGCGTCGGCCTTGTCGGAGGCCTCCGAGTAGTAGTTGGCGGCGCGCAGGTACCGAGCGGCGGCGGACCGGAGGCGCCCGGCCTCCGCATCGGCCGCGGCCTGGTCGGCGAGCCGGTCCGCGGTGGCGCTCCACTGCTCGACCCACGCGGCGGCCTTGCCGTTGGGGATGTTGTCGATCGTGGCGAGCACCTCGCCGACGTCGGCGGCTCGGTGGAAGACACCACCGAGGACGTTCTCGGTGGCGAACTGGAAGTCGTCGTCCTTGAAGAAGGGGCGCATCGTGGGTTCCTGTCGGCGTGGGCGTGCTGCGGGCTGTCGGGACCACCGTGCACCGACCCCGGTCCAATCCGACTCCGATGCCGCTTCCGTCACCCAATGGAAATACGACCGGGTTCGCCTGCGGAAGGGCGGGTCGTCGAGAACACTGGCCACGCGACCGCGTTCCGAGGCGAGAGGAGCCCAGCCCATGCGCACCCAGGTGGGAATCGTCGGAGCCGGCCCGGCGGGCCTGCTGTTGTCGCACCTGCTGCACCTGCGCGGGGTGGAGTCGGTGGTGATCGACGTCCAGGAGCGGGAGTCGATCGAGCAGACGATCAAGGCGGGGATCCTCGAGCAGGGCACGGTGGATCTGCTGCGTCAGACCGGGGTGGGCGACCGGATGATGCGCGACGGATTCGTCCACCACGGGATCAACCTGGCGTTCGAGGGCGGGCTGCACCGGATCAACCTGACCGAGCTGTCGGGAGGCCGGTCGGTGATGGTCTACGCCCAGCACGAGGTGCTCATCGACCTGATCGCGAAGCGGCTGGGCGACGGCGGCGACATCCGGTTCGGGGTGACCGACACCGCGGTGGACGGGATCGACACCGACCAGCCGACGATCCGGTTCACCCACGAGGGCCGCCAGGAGACGCTGGAGTGCGACTTCGTGATCGGCGCGGACGGGTCGCGGACGATGTGCCGCTACCTGATCCCCGAGCGGAGGGACTTCTTCCGGCAGTACCCGTTCGCCTGGTTCGGGATCCTGGCCGAGGCGCCGCCGTCGTCCGACGAGCTGATCTACGCGCACTCCGAGCGCGGGTTCGTGCTGGTGTCGACCCGGTCGCCGAGCGTGCAGCGGCTGTACTTCCAGTGCGATCCGGAGACGAAGGTCGACGACTGGTCCGACGACCGGATCTGGGCGGAGTTCAGCGCGCGGCTGGGCCCGTCGGGAGCGACGGTGACCGAGGGGCCGATCTTCAAGAAGGACGTGCTGCAGTTCCGGTCGTTCGTGTGCGAGCCGATGCAGTACGGCCGGTTGTTCCTGGCAGGCGACGCGGCACACACGGTGCCGCCGACGGGGGCGAAGGGGCTGAACCTGGCGGTCGGTGACGTGCACGTACTGGACCGGGCGTTGGGGGCCTTCTACCAGTCCAAGGACACGGGTTTGCTGGACTCGTACACGCGCACGGCGCTGCGGCGGGTGTGGCGGGCGCAGTGGTTCTCGTTCTGGATGACCTCGATGCTGCACCGGTTCTCCGACGCGAGCGACTTCGACCTGCGGCGTCAGATCGCCGAGCTGGAGCTGGTGACCAGCTCCCCGACCGCAGCGAAGACCCTGGCCGACAACTACACCGGTCTGCCGCTGGGTTAGACGCCGGCCAGGACGTCGCCGATCGGGCCCGCAACGTCGGGGTCGGACAGGTAGTCCGACACCGAGTGCGGGGCGGTCGGGTTGAAGGTGCGCTCGTCGCGGATCCGCTGCGGCCCCGACGAGAAGCGCGAGGCGAGCGGGTGCACCAACGCGACCACGTCGAGCACGTCGAAGGCGTTGAGCCACCACACCCTGTCGCGGCCGGGGGAGCCGGGGATCGGGTCGAGGACGGCCGGGACGCCCCGGTCGTCGGCGCCCTCCGTGCCTCCGCGGAGGTTGCGGCGGACGATCGGGTAGCCCAGCGGGGAGCCCGCGGTGACCAGCAGCCGCACCCGGATGCTCGCGGTGAAGTCGGCGCACAGGTCGTAGGCGACGACGCTGCCGAGGCTGTGCGCGACCACCACCATGTCGTGGTGGTGGTCGGCGACGGCGCGGTCGACGGCGGCCGACACCTCCTTCTGCACCGCCGTGCGCATGCGGTCGTCCTCGAGGTAGTAGGCGACGTCGCGCAGGAACTGCTGGATGATGAGCTCCGAGGTCCCGGTCTTCTCGGCCAGGAACTGCAGCGCCTCGCGGACGATCCGCGGCTTGAGCAGGTCTGACCAGCCGGCCTCGGCGCCCGCGGCCCGCGCCCGTTCCACGGCGACGACCGGGGCCACGAGCTCGGGGTCGGTGCGCGCGAGCCGGCGCGACGGCCGGAAGCCGAGCTCCTCGGCCGCCTCCAGGACCAGGTCGTCGCGGGTGCGGGTCGCCTTCTTCGCGACTACCGCGACCGGGGCCGACTCCAGATCCGGCGTGTGCCCGCCCGCCCGCTCGTGCGCGGCGATCAGGTCGGCGAGCAGGTTGCCGTAGAACGGGTAGTAGACGTCCTCCGGGCGTACCGGGGGATGACCGGCAAGCGTGAGGCCCCGGGCCAGGCCGCCCAGCCACTCCCGCTTCCGGCCCTCCACGTACGCGGCGACGGCGGCGGCCGACCGGTCGGCACCGGCCGCCATCTCCTGGGACCGTCCGTGGACGAGCAGCAGCGCGGTCATCGGTTCCCTCCGTTCCGGAGCAGCTCCTCGACGAGAGCGGCGGCGTCGGAGCCGTCGGCCGCGCCGAGGACCCGGGTCTTGATGTCGGCCACGATCGCCGAGGTGCGGACGCCCTTGTTCGCGACCCACACCCGTTTCGACTCGGGCGTGTCGTCGGTGACCGGCCGTCCGTCGGTGTCGACCTCGCGGCCCTGCGCATCCCGTGCCTGCTCGGCGCGGCTGTGCAGCGCGACGAGCTCCCAGGCGTCGTTGAGCACCGGGGATCCGGACGAGCCGGGCTCGGTGTCGGTCAGGTAGGTCAGGTACCGGGCGTCGTCCACCCCCACCAGGAGGTTGTTGCGCACCGCGATCTCGCGGGAGCGGCCCGCGGGATGCTGGACGATGTTGACCGGCTGGCCGCTGAGGATCTTCCCGGTGGCGCCCACCATCGGGACGGAGCCGAAGACCTTGCCCGGCGGCCTGCCCTTGACCGCCGCCACGGCGACGACGGTGAAGTCCAGCTCGTCGACGGGGCTGGTGAGGAAGCAGCGGTCCGGGTCGAGCCGGACCTTGACGGCGCGGGTCGACCGGCCGCGCGCGTCCTCCTCGTAGCGGAAGGTGGCCGTCGAGCCGGCGGCCGTCACCGCGTCGGTCAGCACGTGGTTGTTCGTCACCAGCAGCCACGGCGACGCCAGGAAGCCGGTGCCCATCTCGACCGGCGTCACGAGGCGGGCGACCGCGTCGCACCGCTTGGCACCGTCGGCGAGCCAGCGGCTGCCCAGGAAGTCCGGTTCGGTGAAAATGCGTTCCAGCTCGCGGTCCACCTGCCTCTGGCTCGGCGCGGAGGGCAGATCGGCGCCGTGCCGGCGCGCGTACTGGATCTTCCGATCGATCGGCTCCGTCCGCCAGGCGTCCGCGGGATTGCTGCTGACCGTGATCAGCCGGTCCCGGTCGGGACGGCGACGGCCCGTGTCGACGATCGTCATCGGTATCCGTTCATCAGGGGTCACAAATGGTAATCAGCACAGGTCAGCGGCCGATGTACGCAGATCTGCGTAGTCCGTGGCCCGCCGTGTGAGCGGCGCCGCAGCGATGATCGACAGCCCGGTCGGCCCGAGAGCCGTCCGATTCATGCCGTCGTGTGACACTCGGGACATGGCCACCGACGCCGCGCCCACTCCGGTCGCCCGAACTCCGGTCGTCGACCGTGACGTTCCGCGCGCTGCGGCGCCCGCGCCACCGGCCCCGCCCGCCCCGGCCCCGCCGCCGTCGGACCGGGGCTGGGGTGTCCCGCTCGCCGTGCTGATCGTCGGCATGTTCATGTCGGTGCTCGACATCAGCATCATCAACGTCGCGATCCCCACCATGCAGCTCGACTTCGGCGCGACGACCGACCAGATCCAGTGGGTGGAGAACGGCTACTCGCTGGCGCTGGGTGTCGTGGTGCCCGTCAGCGCCTGGATGGCCGCCAAGTTCGGGCCGGGCCGGGTCTACAACCTGTCGCTTCTGGGCTTCGCGGCCGGTTCCGCTCTGTGCGGGTTGGCCTGGGACCTCAACAGCATCGTCGCCTTCCGCGTGCTGCAAGCCCTGCCCGGCGGCGTGCTGCCCGTGGTGACGCTGACGATCCTCTACAAGATCGTCCCGCCGGACAAGATCGGCGCGGCCATGGGCATGTACGGCCTGGGCATCATCGTCGCCCCGGCCGTCGGCCCCACGCTCGGCGGCTACCTGGTGGAGTACGTCGACTGGCGGCTGATCTTCTTCATCAACGTGCCGGTCGGCATCCTCGGCGTGATCGCGGCCGTCATGCTCCTGCCGAGGTTCGGGCCGACACCGGTGGGTCGCTTCGACCTGCTCGGCTTCCTGAGCGTGGCCACCGGGCTGGTCTGCCTGCTGCTCGCGCTGACCGAGGGCCAGAAGTGGGGCTGGACCTCGTACTCGATCATGATCCTGCTGACCGTCGGCGTGCTCGGCCTCGCACTGTTCGTCGTGATCGAGCTGGAGGTCGAACGCCCGCTGCTAAACGTGCGGGTGTTCAAGCACTGGGCGTTCACCAACTCGCTGATGCTGGTGTCGGTGCTGTCGATCGGCCTGTTCGCCGTGCTGTTCTACATCCCGCTGCTGCTGCAGCAGGCCCGTGGGCTCGGCGCCTTCGACACGGGGCTGCTCCTCCTGCCCCAGGCGCTCGTGATGGCGGTGATCATGCCGACGGCGGGGCTGCTCTACGACAAGATCGGCCCGCGCTGGCCGGCGGCGATCGGGCTGGCGATCGTCGCCCTGGGCACCTACATGCTCACCGACGTGACGCTGGAGAGCAGCACCGAGCACGTCGTCTGGGTGCTGGTGCTGCGGGCCGTCGGGATGGGCCTGGCCATGATGCCGATCATGACGGGCGGCCTCTCCGCGGTCCCGCCGGACCAGGTCGACGGGGCGAGCGCGTTCAACAACGTGGTGCAGCGGACGTCGTCGGCACTGGGCCTGGCCGGGCTGACGTCCCTGGTCACCTACTCGCGCGAGCAGTTCTCCCTGGACCGCGGGTTGCTGGTATCGACGGACACCCCGATGCCCGTGCTCGCGCCGGGGGCGACCGGTGAGATGGCCGGCATGTACGCGGTCTACCAGCAGACCCAGACGATCGCGTTCGTGGAGGCGATGCACTCGCTGTTCATCGTCACCGCGATCATCACCGCGGCCGGGATCCCGCTGGCGTTGATGCTGCGGTCGGGCCCGAGCAAGCCGGCGGCCGGCGGCCCGGTGGTCGCCGCCCACTAGCGCTTCACGGGCGGTGCGAACGGGTCGCCTGCGGTAGGAACGAAGGGTGACTCCGGGCATCCAGGAGCTGATGCGAGAGGTCGAGCGCGTCCGCGACGGGTTCCGGCGCGCCGTGCTGGCCGGTGATCCCGAGGCGGCGGTGGCGCTGTGCACGGACGCCGTGACGGTGGTCGACCTGCCGTCGGGCATCGGCGCAACGGGCCGTGACGCGGTGCGCGGCCACCTCGCGCAGGTCGCCGCGCACCTTCCGGCCGACCTCACGTTCGCCCGGCTCTCCCGCACGGTAGACCGGTTCCGGGTGGTCGACGAGGAGCGGGTCTCCTTCACCCACGACCGCGAACTGCCGTGGTTGCTGCCCGGCGTCGCGGCGACCGGCGGCCGGGCGGAGACACTGGCGATCTCGGTGACGACGGTCCGGCAGGGGCGACTGCTGGCGGTCCGGACACTGTGGGACCACACGACGCTGCTGGCCGGGCTCGGCCTGCCCGCGGACGCGGTGCACCCGGCGGTGGTGGCCCTCGGCGACGGCGAGGGGCCCCGCGGCTGGTGGTGAGAAACGGTCGGATTCGTCAGTGCCGCGTGGCACGATGCCGATCGTGAGTGGACCCGGGGCGTGGCTGGCGCGGCGCGACCCGGGGTTCCTCGTCGTGCGGCGGGCCGCCCGGGTCACGCTCGTGGCCTGCACCGGCTTCCTCGTGTCCCGCTACGCACTGGACAACGCGGTGATGGCGCCGTACGCGCTGTTCGGCGCGGTGGCCCTCGGCATCCTGTCCCAGATCCCGGGCAGCCCGGCACAGCGCGCCCGCGTCCTGCTCACGGTGCTCCCGGTCGGCTGGCTGCTGGTCACGCTGGGCACGCTGCTGTCGGTGAGCACCGCGACCGCCACCGCCGGCATGTTCGTGCTCGGCTTCGTGGTGAGCTTCGTCGGTGTGGGCGGCCCCCGGCTGGTCGGGCTCGCCGCCGGCACGCAGCTGCTCTACATCCTGCCGTGCTTCCCCCCGTACGACCCGGGGTCGCTGGGCTGGCGGCTGGCCGGCCTGACGCTGGCGGTGCTGCTGCTCGCCGCCGCGGAACTGGTGCTGTGGCCGGACCCGACGCCCGAGCCGTACACCGCGAAGCTGGGCGTCGCCGTCGGTGCGGTCGCGGGCTGCCTGACGGCCGTGGCAGACGGCTGGACGGGCCGCCCGCAGGACCGCGACCGCCTGACCGCACTGCTTCCCGACGCGACCGAGACCGCCGAGGCCCTGCGTCCGTCCAACTCGCCACCCATGGAGCGGCCCGCATCGGCCGGCCGCCGGGACCGCGCGTTGACGGTCGCGGCGGGCACGGCCCGGCTCCTCCTCGGCCGCGCGGTCGACCTGCACGACACCGACGCTCACCGGGCGACCGGCCTGCCGGCGGCGGCGTCCCTGCTGCGGCGGGCGGCGTCGTGCGCCGGCGCCGCAGCGGCCTGGTTGCGCACCGAAGGCCGCGACGGCGCCCCGGTGCCCGACACGGACGACATGACTGCTGCCATCGACGCGTTCCGCGCCGACCGCGCCGCCATGCCGCCCGACGGGGTCCCGGCCGACCGGCTGCGCCTGAACTCGCTCGCGCTGAGTCTGGGCGAGTGGACGAGGGCTCTCGTGGCCGCCGTCCGGGTGGTCGCGGCGGCACCGGTGGGTCCCGACCCCACACCGCCCGCGGCCCGCCCGGGCGTGCTGTGGTTCGCCCGCGAGTCCACCCCGCGGCTGTGGTGGCAGCGCCTGCGCGAGCACCTCACCCCAAGGTCGGTGTACTTCCAGGGCGCGCTGCGCCTGGCCGTCGCGCTCGCCGTCGCCCGGCTGCTCGCCGGCGTGCTCGACCTCTCCCACGGCTTCTGGGTGCTGCTGACGATCCTCACGCTGCTGCGGACGCAGGCGTCGGAGACCCGCTCGCTGCTGTGGCCTGCGCTCGTCGGCACGGTGATCGGCTCGATCGGCGCGGCCGGGCTGCTCCTGATCGACATCCCGCCCGTCGCCTACGCGCTGCTCCTCCCGTTCGTCATGCTGATCGGCTTCTCCGCAGGCCCGCTGCTGGGCCTCGGCTGGGCCCAGGCGCTGTTCACCCTCGTTATCGCACTCGTCTTCGCGCAGGTCTCCCCGGTCGACTGGCACCTCGCCGAGGCGCGCGTGCTCGACGTCGCTGTCGGGGCCGCGGTGGGTCTGGCCACCGGGCTGCTCGCCTGGCCACGCGGCGGCTCCGGCGAGCTGCACCGGGCCGCAGGGACCTATCTCGCGGCCACGGGCCGGGTCGTCCGGCAGACGGTCGACGTCCTCACCCGCGGCGCCCGTGCCGACGGCGCGCTGCCGCAGGCCCGCGACGCCGGTGAACTCGCCTCGGCGTCGTGGGCGCTCTACCAGACCGAGCACCACCCGGCGCCCTCGGTCGACTGGCAGGCCACCCTGCTCGCCGGGCACCACGCCGTCCGCGGGGCCGAATGGCTGCTGCGGGAGTGCCCGACCGGGCGGCTCCTGCCGTGCGTGCAGCCGCTCGCTGCCGAGGCGGACGCCGTCGCCACCCGCTACGAGCGGGTCGCCGACGCGTTGCTGCGCCGCGACCACGTCGTGCTCGCGGCCAGATCGCCCGCTCCACCTCGCGGCGACTGGCCGACCGACCTCGGCGCCGACCTGTACCACCTCGCCGACCTGCACGTCTGGCTCGACGGCCTGCGCGACGACCTCGGCCGGATCCCGGCTGCGTCGTCGGCCGATGCGGACGGCGCGGACGTGCGCCGGCGGGTCGCCCGGCTCGCCGACGGCGCGACCAGCTGATCCGGAGCGGGTGCGCTGCACGCGGCCGGGCCGGACGGGCCGCCGCTGTGAGCGGTCACTGCTCGAGGTGGGTCCGCAGCGCGGCGACGAGCGCGGCGCGGTTGGAGGCCGCGAGCTTCTGCCGCAGGCGCGCGACGTGCTGCTCCACCGTCTTGGGGGAGATGTAGAGGCGGGCGCCGATCTCCTTCTGGGTCAGCCCGTCGAGCACAAGAGCGCCCACCTCCCGCTCGCGACCCGAGAGCAGGCCGGACGTCCGGGAGCCTCCGGTTGCCGGACGCAGGCCGCGGCCCGCCCCGAGCAGCCGCCGGGTGGCGGCGGGGTCGGTGGTGCGCTGGGCGGCGCCGCGGCACAGCGCCGCGGCCTCGGCACGCAGCCCGGAATCGGCCAGCCGGGCGGCGGCGTCGTCGACCGCCACGGGGCACACCCGGCCGTCGAGCACGGCCGCCCAGGCGGTGGCCGCGTCGGCCCGGCCGCGAAGCCGCGGATGCTCGGCGGCGAGAGCGGTGAGCTCGGTCGCGGCCTGGGTGGCCGCCGCGGCGTCGTCCGCGACGACGGCGCGCTCGAGCTGCCACCACCGGTCGGCGGCGACGCCCCACCACGGTGACCCCGCGCGGTGCAGGGCGCTGCGCATCGCGTCGACGACGAGGTCGCGGTCGGTCGGCGACACCTGCTCGGCGACGACCGAGAGCTCGCCCCAGGCGTCGAGCAACAGCAGTTCGACGTCGGTGCCCGCGACGACCGGTGCGACCCGGGCCCATGTGGCGGCGACGGCGGCGGTGTCGCCCGTCCGGCGGGCGAGCCCGACGCTCACGGCCGCACCGAGGAGCGCGTCGCGGCGCAGCACCGGGGTGCGAGCCGCCGCCGCAAGCGAGTCGCGGGCGGCGGCGAGGTGGCCGGTGCGCATGTCGAGCCAGGCGCGCAGCAGCCGCCCGCGCCCGGTCGGCGGTCCCGGCAGCGCGTGCAGCAGCGCCCGCGCGGTGTCGACGTCGCCGCCGGCGGCCGTCACGGTGACCGCCAGCTCGTCGAGGCGTTCGGCGGCCATCGGGTCGGGTGCCACGCTCGCGGCCGCGAGGCCGGCGAGGTGCCGCGACGCCCGGTCGAGCGCGCCGCCCATCGCCTCGACGACCGCTCCGGCCCCGCCGAGGAGCACGGTGAGCCCACGGGGCGCGGGGTCGGGCAGCTGGTCACGGGCGTCCGCCAGGTCGCTCACGGCGGTGGCGACGTCACCGGTGAGGGCCGCGGCCATCGCCGCCCGTCCGGCCGCGCGGGCTGCGGCCGCGCCCTCGAGCGCCGCCCCGACCCCGCGCCAGCGGGCGGCGGCGTCGAGCAGGGCCCCGTCCGCCGCCGCCCCCGCGGCGGCCACCCCGGCCGCCCGGCCGTCGGTGTCGGTCCCGGCGGCGAGCGCGCGGTCCGCCGCCTCGATGGCGCCGAACACGTCGCCGTCGCGCCACGCCTGCTCTGCGGTCTCGGCGTCGGATTCGGTCCACGCGGGCACGATCTGCGCGATCACGATCGGGCCGTTCGCTTCGTCCGTGCGTCCATGGGATCCCCCTCGGTTGCCTGGGATCCATGCTGGCGGGGGAGGCGGCGGACGAGTATGTCTCCGTACACGCTCGGACCGGGTACCTGGCGACACTTCCCCCGGGCGGCCGTGCGCGGGCGCTCGTGCCAGGAAGGCCACATTCACGGCGCCAGGCGTCATGAAGGTGGCCTTCCAGGCATTCCCCGGCGCCTACCCGAGCCCGGCGAGGATGCCCTCGCAGCTGCGCACCACCGCGCGGCAGGCGTCCGTCGTCGACCGGCCCAGCATCGGGTTGACCATGTGGCGCTGCCAGCGCTCGAGCGCCGTGTACGCCGCCTCCGCCAGCTCGGGGCCCGGCGCGTCGGGCCCGAGGCCCAGCCGGGCGGCGGGGGACGCGCCGGCGTCGCCCAGCAGCCGCTCGCCGTCGTCGGCGTCCCGGGTCGGGAGGGTGACCGCGCCGCTGCGCAGCGCGCCGAGCAGCCGGAGCTCGGTGAACTCGTGTGCACCGGCGAGGATCCGGTCGATCTCGCGGGCCAGCGGACCCTGGCGGGGGCCCGCGCCGTCGCCGCTGCGCAGCACCGCGTCCACCGCGAGCAACGCCGACCGCGCCTTCAGCACGTCGCGGCGCTCGCCGAACTGCGTGTGCAGCACCTGCTCCAGCTCGCGCAGGCCGCTGCGGTCGACCAGTTCCTTCGCGAGCGCGGCGGGGCTGTCGGCACCTTGGCGGATCAGCGAGGTCGACAGGCGGATCCCGAACAGCCCGAACCGCGTCAGCAGCCGTTGGCGCACCTCGGCGGTCACGTCGCTCTCCCGACCGGCCCGCAGGAACCGGTCGACGGAGAGCAGCTCGGTCTCCAGGTCGTCGCGCGTCGTGCGGGCCAGCGCCTTCAGCGCCGTGTGCTCGGCCTGCCGCAGGGTGCGTCCCGTCTGCGCGAGGAGCCCGGCCACGGCGACCACGTTCTGGCAGAGCCCGCGCACCGTCGGGTCGGCCCGGTATCGGGCGGCGATGTTCCGGGCCGAGAACATCGCGTCCACCCGGCCGCCGCCGATCTCGTCGGCCCGCGACAGCACCGCGACCGCGTTGACGGCCGTCGCGCGGGCCACCCCGCGGTCGCGGAACGCCTCGAGGAAGGCGGCGTCGCGCGCGTGCACGTGCCGCATGAGGTAGACGACGGCGTCGGCCTCGGTGGGTGTGTCGCGGCCATCCACGGAGTCGGGATCGAGGAAGTCGACCGTGCGCTGCGAGACCGCCTTCGACGTCGAGGCGATGCCGGGGGTGTCGATCAGCGTGGTGGACCGCAGGCTCTGCGCGGGCCAGTCGACCACCAGCCGCTCGCACTGCTCGGCGGGCGTCGCGCCGAGGTCGATCGTCAGCGCGCCGTCGTGCCGGCGCACCGGCAGCGGACGCGGAACGCCGTCGCGCGGGTGCAGCACGATGCGCGGAGTGGCGCCGTCGCGGTACCAGGTGACCACGCGGGTGCACTCGCCCGCATCGGTCGGTGCGACCTGTTCCCCGACCAGCGCGTTGAGCAGCGTCGACTTGCCCGCCTTGACCTTGCCCGCGATCGCCACCCGCAGCGGCTCGTCGAGCCGGCGCAGTTGGAGGTGCAGCCACCGCGCCGTCTCCGGCTCGTGGCGGTGGGCGTCGATCGCGAGCAACAGCACGCGCCGGGTGGCGGTGGCGAGGCCACTCACACCGCCACCGCCGTCTTCGTCGCCGCGGGCTGGGGCAGCAGCGCCCGTGCCTGCCTGCGGACGAGCTCCAGCTGCTCGAGCTCCTTGGCGAGCTCGGTCAGCCGCGCCTCCCGCTCCGCGCGGGAGGCCTTCACCGCACGCTCGGCGGCCTGCTGGGACTCCAGCAGCGAGCGCTTGAGCTGGTCGGCCTGCGCGGTGAAGTGGTCGCGCAGGTCGCGCTGCACCGCCCGCAGCCGGTCGCGCGAGTCCTTGGCGACCTGGAACGTCACGTCGTCGACGTAGCGGCGCATCGCGGCCTTGGCCTCGTTCTGCCGCCGGGTGACGAGCTTCTTGCGCTCGTCGCCGAGCGACTTCACACCCATCATGACGCCGGCCCCGATACCCACCGGGTTGATCACCGAGGCGAAGCCGACGAGCGTCCCGAACATCCCGAACATCAACATGCCCATGTAGCCGCCGCGCACCCCGGTCAGCGCCTTCGTGCCCAGCCCCTGCGCCTCCGCGGCCGGGGCGGCCATCGCACGGACCGACCGGATGGCGTCGGACGGGTGGCTGCGCAGCGCCGGGAGCAGATGGTCGCGATCGTCGGAGAAGTGCTCGGCGACCAGCGTGGCCAGCGCGCGCACCCGCTGCGTCGCCCAGATGAAGTTGGCGGCGGCCGCCGCGGCGACCTCCTGCTCCACCCAGCCGGCGAACTGCTCCCACACCTTCGCCGGATCGCCCCCGCCGAGCAGCTCGTCCTCGGCGAGCCGGCTGATCTCCTTCATCCGGTCGCGCAGGTCGTAGTCGATGTCGGCGTTGAGGTCGGCGATCCCGTCGTTGAGCGTCACCTGCCAGCGCGCGAACCGCTCCTTGAGCGCGGTCGCGTGCGCCTGGGCCTCGGTCAGCTCGCGGGTCAGCGCGGCGACGGCGGCCGGATCCTGCTGCGCGGTGCGCTCGGCGACGAGATTGCCGCCGATCTGCTCGGTGACGGCGAGGACGTCGTGCACCACGCCGCGCCGGGCCAGCCGGTCGGCCTGCCCGAGGACGCGCTTGCGCAGGTAGGCGACGAGCTCGGGGAAACCGGACTCGGCGTTGATGTCCGCATCGCCGTGCAGCACCGCGTGCCAGCGCAGCGTCGACGACACCGCGAAGATGTCGGCCTTGATCCCGGCGGCGGCGAGGTGCCCGCGGTCGAGCTCGACGATGCGCCGCCACTCCGGGTGCAGGTCGGTCTTGGTGATCACGCACGCGACGTTCGGGCAGACCGACGCGGCGTGGGCGAGGAACTCCAGCTCCGGCGCCGTGTACTCCTGCGCGGCGTCGGACACCAGCAGCACGGCGTCCGCCGAGGGCAGTGCCGCCGTCGTCGCCGCACCGTGCACCGACGACAGCCCGCCGACCCCCGGGGTGTCGACGATCTCCAGGCCCCCGCCCAGGACGGGCCGCGGCAAGCCGACCTCGGCGTGGCTCCAGCCCTCGCGGTTGCCGGGGTTGCCCTGCTCGCAGACGTGGTCGGCGAGCTGGTCGCCCGGGATCCCGACCCGTTCGCCGTCGGCCCGGACCATCACGATGTCGAGGACGTCGGCGTGCTGCACGACGGTGGGCACGGCCGTCGCCACGTCGTCGAACGTCGGGCACACCGGTGCGCCGACCAGGCCGTTGACGAGCAGGCTCTTGCCCTGCTTGAACTCGCCGACCACGAGCACGCGGGTGCGCCCGTCCAGCAGCCGCGAGCGGGCGGCGGTCAGTCGTGCGTCGAGGTCGGGGCGGTCGTAGCGGGCGACGAGAGCGCACGCCCGCTCGACGACGGCCACCGGGTCGCTGGTCATGGCCGCCTCACACGGCCAGTGCGTCGGAGTCGTCGGCGGCGAGGTCGGCGGCGTCCGCGTCGTCCACCGCGGCGTCCGCGTCGTCCACCGGTTCCTCGACCGGTTCGTCGACCTCGGCGGGCCCGGAGACGGCCCCGAAGTCCGCCGAGGGGTCGGCGTCGAGCTCGCCCGGTTCCAGGACGGCGGTCTCGACGACGGGGGACGGTGCCTCGGCGTCGGAGGCGACACCGCCGGTCACGTCGATGTCGATGACCTCGTCGCCGCCGTTGACGTCGTTGTCCTGGATCGCCACGAGGTCGTCGTCGGAGTTGAAGGAGTCCTCGGCGTTGATCGTGGTGTCGTCGTCGGAGACGGTGACGTCGTTGTCCTGGATCGCGAGCTGGTTGTTGACGCTGTTGTCCTGGTTGATCGTGACGTCGTCATCGGAGATCGACTGGAAGAACAGCGTGTCGCGGTCGTCGATGGTGACGAAGGTGTCGCCCTGGACGAGGCTCAGGTCGGCGTGCCCGCTGTCGTCGTAGGTGACCTGCTCGTCGGCGACGTAGTGCTGGGTCGTGTAGCCGATCTCGCGGATCGGGTCGTCGCCGTCGGGGTACGAGGAGCCCGTACGGGATGAGGCGGAGCCGTCGTCCGTGGCGGAGACCGCGCCGGAGTCGGCGAGCTGGAGACGCGCGTCGCGGATGTCCGCGGCCGTGACGCCCTCGAGGCCGGCCTGCTCCAGTGATCCCTGCGGGTCCTGGTCGAACTCCGCGCGGGCCGTCTCGTCGCTGAGCAGGTTGAGCAGGAAATCGATGATGTCGGAGAAGGCCACCACGGCTTCGTCCTTTCCTGAGGTCGTGAAGAAGGGCGGCCCCGCCCCGGCACGGTGCCGGGGCGGGGCCGCGGGTGGTCAGATGGCGAACTCGGACTCGTCCTCGATCTCGCTCTCGTTGTCGATCTCGGTCTCGGTCTCGGCGTCGGCGTTCAGGTCGTTCTCGCCGTCCTGGTCCGCGTTCTGGTCGACGTCCTGGTCGGAGTCGAACGACTGGTCGGCCTCGGCGTCGACGTCCACGTCGACGTCGTTGGATCCACCGTCGCCGCCCGAGGCGTCGGCGTCGCCACCGTCGCCGGTGATGCCGCCGAAGCCGAAGCCGTCGCCGCCGTCGGCGTTGCCGAAGTTGACGACCTGCTTGCCCTCGAGGTCGATGTCGCCGGCGTCGCCGCCGATGCCCGTACCGTCCGCGCTGCCACTGTTGCCACCGACGGCGACGCCACCGTCACCGCCGGCGCCGGCCGTGGTCTCGGTCTCCGTGACGGTGTTCTGCTCGAGGTTGCCCTGCTGGTTGTTGGCCAGGTCGGCGAGCTCGGCGTTCTGGTTCTCGTTGGCGGCGGCCTGGTCCTGGACGACGTCGTTGTCGAGGTCGAAGCGGTCGTTGATCTCGGCCATGAAGCTGTCGAGGTTGAACGGCTGGCTCATGGTGTGACTCCTTGAGGATGTGGGGTTCGGCGCGGGGATCGGCTCCTCGTCGCGCCGTCCGGCTCGTCGTCCGGCTGCCGCCAATGCTGCGGTGCGCGGCGGCCCCGCGAATCGGGGCGGACTCCGGTTCGTGTCGACCGCCGCTACCGGGTCGACGAGCCCTCGACCTGGGCCGGTAGGGGATTTGCCCGGTACTCCGGCCGGCGCGTGAACCGCGCCGGGGACGTCCTCGTGCCCACCCATCGGACGCGTGCAGCTACCCCTATGGAGGCATCCCGATGTCGTACGTCGTGGGAATCGATCTGGGCACCACGTCGACCGTCGCGGCCGTGTGCCGCCCGGGCGCCGCCGCGCAGGTCGTGCCGTTGGAGGGATCCGCCACGGCGGTGCCCTCGGCGGTCTATCTCGGTGCGGACGGCACCCTGCTCGTGGGCGAGGCGGCTCAGCGCCGGGCGCTGTCCGACCCGGGACACGTCGTCCGCGACCTGACCCGGCGGGTCGGCGACGCGACCCCGGTGCTGGTCGGGCGCCGCCCGGTGGCGCCCGAGGAGCTCGCCGCCCGGTTCCTCGCGCGCCTGGTCGACGACGTGGCCCGGCGCGAGGGCGGTGTGGCCTCGCGCGTGGCGGTCACGCACCCGGCAGGCTGGGGCCCGCACCGGATGGGCGCGCTGCACGCCGCACTGGCCGAGCAGGGCCTCGGGTCCGCGATGCTGGTGCCGGAGCCGGTGGCCGCCGCGACCGGGTACGCCGCCGGTGCGCGGATCGAGCCCGGTGCGGCCGTCGGGATCTACGACCTGGGTGGCGGCCGCTGCGACGCGACGGTGCTGCGCCGGGAGCGCGACGGGTTCGTGGTCGTGGGCGCCCCCGAGGGTGTCGAGCAGTTCGGCGGTGCGGACCTCGACGAGGTGGTGCTGGCGCACGTGCGCGACGCGCTCGGCCCGGCCTGGGAGGCGCTCGACCCGACCGACCCGGACGTGCTGGCGGCCGTGGCCGACCTGCGCCGCGAGGCCACTGCCGCGAAGGAGGCGCTCTCGCAGGACACCGAGGTGCTCGTGCCGGTGGCGCTGCCCGGATCACGCACGCAGGTGCGGCTCGGGCGCGCGGAGTTCGAGGAGATGATCCGTCCGGCCCTGACCGACACGGTCGAGGCGGTGCGCCGGGCCCTGGACGGCGCCGGCATGAGCCCGGCCGATCTGGCGGCGTTGGTGCTGGTGGGTGGGTCGGTGCGGATCCCGCTCGTGCCGCAGCTGCTGTCGGAGGAGTTCGGGCGCGACGTGACGGTGGCGCCCGACCCCGTGGGCGTGGTGGCGGTCGGCGCGGCGCTGGTGGCTGCGGGAGTGCGACGGCCGGTCCCCTCCGCCGACGCCCGGGCGGGAGCCCGACCGCCGGCAACCGGCGGCAGGACACCGACGTCGCCGGCCGCTGCCGCGCCGGTTCCGAGTGCTCGCGCCGCCGAGCGCCCGGTCGCCGCGTCGCCCGGACCGGGCACCCTGCCGCTCGCTGCCGCGGCAGGTTCGCCGGACGGCACCGAGGTGCTCGCGGTGGCCCGGCCGCCGAAGCAGGCGCGGCCGTTCGTGGCGACGCAACCGACCACCTCGCGGCCCCGGCGCATCGCGGTGCTCGCGTCGGCGGGCGCGGTCGCGCTGGCGGTGCTCGGCGGGGTGGTGGCGTTCGGCATCGAGCGCGTGGGCGCGGGGACGGAGGCCGGGGCCGTCACACCGGCGGCCGTCGACACCTCGGCGCCGGCGCCGACGGTGGTGATCCCGGCGGAGACGACGGTGCCGAAGCCGGCCCCGCCGCCTCCGCCCACGCGTCGCGGCACCCGGGCCGCCCCGACGACGAGTGCCCCGCCGCCCCCGACGACGGCGCCCCCCGCCACGACGAAAGCCAGCGCACCGCCCACCGAGACCACCCCGCCGCAGACCACGGAGCCCGAGAACGGCGGCGGTGCCGGGAACGGTGACGACGAGGCCGGTGGCAACAACGGCGGGGGTGCCGGGAACGGTGGCGCCGGCGCGGGCAACGGGGCCGGGGGAGAGGACAACGCCGCCGGTGCCGAGGGCGCTGCGGCGGCTCCCGACGGCGCCGCGGCTGCGGCCGCCGCCCCGACCGCGCCCGCTGCGGAGGAAGCACCGGAACGCTGATCGCTGAATCGGCGCGTCTGCTGCTGATCCACAGCGGCGGACGCGCCGATTCGGAGATCGACCACCGTGGACGCGCCCGAACGGCGATCACCCGCTGTCGGACGAGCGGCCCGTTCGTCCGGACCTATCCGACGAGCGGCCCACTCGTCGGACGTGGGCGCCTCGGCGGGCCGGGCCGGGCCGGGCCCGGACATGGGACCGGCCCTCCTCCGTCCGGGATGGTCACGGACGGAGGAGGGCCGGGGGTCGGGGTGGACGGGTCGGTCAGACGGCGAGCAGCTCCAGGTGCCCGGCCTCGGTGAGCCTTGCCGGGACGCGCTGGCCGGGTGTTGCCGGGCGGGCGCCGGCGATGAGGCCGGCGTGCGCCAGGCGGCGGGCCGCGAGCTGGTCGCTGCAGCAGCGGCCGTCGACGAACAGGTCGGGTTGGGTGCTGCCCAGCAGCTCGGCGGTGCCACCCGCGACGGCCCGCAGGATGGCCCGGTCGCGGTGGGTGAGGTTCCCGGTCATCGGACCGGCCCCGTTCTCACCGTCGGGCTCACCGTGCGCACCGGCGCCAGCGCGGCCACGGGCAGCAGGAACCAGTGGCGGCCCAGGCACTGCACCTTGACGTGCTCAACCGGGCCGTGCGTGCTCGGCACCGCGAAGCGGTCCACGACCTCGGCCGGCGCGGCGCACTCGGGGCACACCACCAGGTCGAGTTCGTTGTTGTGGTCGTCGGTCATGTCGTCCACCTCCTGCGAGAAGCGTGGGCCGTCGCGGCGCTGTGGTCGTGGTCGTCGTAGCGGCTCGGATGTGTAATAAGGAGGGCTGGAGCGACTCCCTGATGCATGCGGTTCCGCGGGCCTAGGATCCGGACATCCCGTGTCTCCGGCCGGAAGGTCACCATGACGGACCCCGAGCCCGACGAGTTCATGTCGCGGCTCCGCGAGGCGGATCGCGCGGCGCTGATCACGCGAGGCAGGCGGCGGCAGTGGCCGGCGGGCGCATCCCTCTATCTCGAGGGGGAGTCCTGCAAGACGGTGATGATCGTCGAGTCGGGCCGGGTGAAGGCCTTCTCGTTGACCGAGCAGGGCGAGGAGATCCTGCTCGCGGTCCGCGGACCGGGGGCATTGCTGGGTGAGCTCTCGGCCGTCGACGGAGGCCCGCGGAGCACGTCGGTCGCCGCGCTGGAGCCGGTGGCGGCGCTCGTGGTGCCCCTCCCGTCGTTCATCGACTACCTCCGCACCCACGGCGACGCTGCCATCGCGCTGCTCCAACTGGTCACCGCCAAGCTGCGTGACTCGGACCGCAAGCGTGTGGAGAGCGCCGCCTACGACATCCCGGGCCGGGTGGCGCGCCGGCTGGTGGAGCTGGCCGAGCGGTTCGGTGAGCCGGACGACCGGGGCGTCCGGATCGGCGTGGCGCTGTCGCAGGACGAGCTGGCGGGCTGGGTCGGGGCGTCGCGCGAGGCCGTGGCGAAGGCGCTGCGGGTACTGCGCGACCGCGGCTTCGTCACCACCGGGCGCCGCACCATGACGGTGCTGGACCTCGACGGGCTGCGCAGGCGCGCCGGCGACTAGGGCTTGCGCTGGGCCCTAGGGTCGGCCCACGAGGGGGTGGCATGGCGACGAGAGGCGTCCCTGTCCGTTTTGCGGTGTGGTTGTTCCACCTGGCGCTGCCGCTTCTCGGGCTGTGGCTGCTGCTGGCCGTGCCGTCCACGGACCTCCTCGTCGAACACCATCCGACCCATTTCTGGCTGGTCGCCCTCGTCGCCGGGGTGAACGTGGGCCTCGCGCTCGTCGTCGACCGAGCGGCACAGCGCCACGAGGATCCGCGGCTGCTGCTCGTCGGGCTCGGGTTCCTCGCCGCGGCCCTGTTCTTCGTGCTGCACGCGCTCGCCACGCCCGGGGTGCTGCTCGACAGCCGCAACGGCGGGTTCGCGCTGGCCACCCCCGTCGGACTCGCGCTGGGAGCCCTGTTCACCGCGGCGTCCGCGGTGGAGTTCTCGCCCGAGCGGGCGCAGCGCGTGCTGCGCATCGGGCCGTGGCTGCGCTCCGGGATCTACACCCTCGCCGCGGTGTGGGGGATCTTCTCCCTCGCCGGCCTGCCGCCCCTGCGCGACCCGGCGATCGCGGAACGGCTGAGCGGCCCGCTGATCGCGATGACGGCGGTGTCGGTGGTGCTCTACGTCTTCGTCGCCGTCCGCTTCTACCTGCTCTACCGCCGTCGGCGTTCGGTGATGCTCCTGTCGATCATCACGGCGAACATCCTGCTCGCGGAGTCGATGGTCGCCGTGGCGCTGTCGGTGAACTGGCGCCTCACCTGGTGGCTGTGGCACGTGCTGATGGTGCTGGCCTTCGGCTACGTCGCCTACAGCGCGTACATCGGTTACCGGCGCGAAGGCGCCACGACCGGGCTGTTCGACGGGGTGCGTACGGAGGAGACCGTCCGCGCCGTCCGCGCCGAGTACGAGGCCGCGTTGGAGACGCTGGTCGGCGCGCTGCGCCGGCAGGAGGCGGGCGAGATCTCCGCGGACGAGATGAGCCTGATCACCGCCGGGATGGAGAGCCGGTTCGGGCTCACGGAGGGGCAGACGGCGGTGCTCGGCCGTGCGGCGGACGCGTTGCGCACCGAGCGCGAGCAGATCGGCCGGCTGGACACGCTCGTCGCCATCGGGCACGAGTCCAGGGTGCGGATGGCGGAGCAGGACCTGTTGCAGCGCGCCGTGCGGCGGGTCGCCGACGGCTTCGGGGGCGACGGCGTCCGCGTCGGCCTGCTCGGCGGCGGGCACCTGCGGTTCCCGGACGAGCTCGCGACGGATCCGAGCTGGCTGGTGGGCGCCGACGTCGCGCGGCGAGTGGAGGCGTCCGTCGGGGAGCGCGGGGGGATGGAGCCCGTCACGCTCGACCCCATTGGATCTGACAGGGCGATCCTCGCCTGCCCGCTGACGGTCAAGGACAAGCCCGCCGGGGTGTTGCTGACCCGCAGGCGGAACGGGTTCTCCGAACGCGACCGGTCGTTGTTCGCCTCGCTGGCCAGCCAGCTCTCGATGGGTATGGAGAACGCGCGGCTCTACCACCAGCTCGACGGGCTGTTCCGCGTCTACATGTCCCCGGACGTCGCGACGGCCCTGCTCGCCGACCCCGAGCAGGCGGCGCTCGGTGGGGCGGTCGTGGAGGTGACGGCCCTGTTCGCGGACCTGCGCGGGTTCACCGGCTTCTCCGAGCGCTCCACGCCGGAGGAGATCGTCGTGATGCTCAACCAGTACTACGAGCACGCCACCACCGCGATCCTGCACGAGGGCGGCACCGTGGTGCAGTTCGTCGGCGACGCCCTGATGGCCCTGTTCAACGCCCCCGCCCGCCAGGACGACCATCCGGTCCGGGCGGCGCGTGCCGCGCTCGCCATGCAGGCCGCCGTCGAGGCCACGGCCGCCGCATCGCCCGGGTGGCCCCGCTTCCGGGTGGGCATCAACACGGGCCCCGCGCTGGTGGGCAACATCGGGAGCACGGCGTTCCGCAGCTTCAACGCGATGGGCGACGCCGTGAACGTGGCGGCCCGCCTGGAGTCGGCCGCCCAGCCCGGGCAGGTCGTGATCGGCGAGTCGACCCGGGCGCAGTTGCCTGCCGACGCCGCCGTCGAGCCCCTCGGCGAGCTGGCCGTCAAGGGCCGCCGCAGCGTCGTGGTGGCGTACCGGCTGTTCGGACTGGAGCGGCCGGGGGGGTAGAGCGGCCTGGGGTGGAGCGGACTGTGTCGAAGTACCGGTTCGCACCGGTAGCGAGGCCTGCTGGCTGCGCGCGATCCCGAGCACGCTCAGCGCCATGAGCCAGAGCATCTGTGATCGTCCGTGTGCCGGGTTGTGCCGCCCCGAGGGGTTCGCCGCAGCCCACCGCGCGAACCGGTCGTGGCTGCTCGCCCGCGCCCGCACCCTCCTCGGCGATCCCGGGGCGGCCGAGGACGCGGTGCAGGAGACGTTCTTGCGCGCGTGGGGGGCGTGCCGGGCCTTCGACCCGTCGGCCGGACCGTCGCTGGGCACCTGGCTCGGCACGATCGGGCGCAACGTCGCCGTCGACATGCTCCGCGCCCGGTCCGTCCGGCCTCGGCTCACCGCCGAGGTGGACGACGCGACCGACGGCGCCTGCACCGTCGAGGCCGTCGACGCCGCCCTGCAGCGGATGGTGCTGGTCGACGCGCTGTCGCAGGTCAGCCCCGAGCACCGGGGCGTTGTGCTGCTCGCCGTGGTGCGGGACCGTCCCTACGCCGACGTCGCCGCCGCACTCGACATCCCGGTGGGCACGGTCAAGAGCCGCGTGCACCACGCCCTGCGCGGCATGCGCCGCAGCCTGGGTCATCCCAGCCTCGATCGAACCGTGCTCGCGGCCTGACCGTGTAGACCGACAACGGTCTGCGCACGCCCGTTCACCAGGAGAAGACATGAAGAAGTACGCGCCTCTCGCCACACTCGTGGCCGTCGTCCTCCTGGGCGCCGGGCTCCTGGTGGCGAACATGCTCAGCAATCCCGCCAACCAGACCACCGCCGCCGCCCCGGCCGCCCCGGCCGCCTCGGCTGCGGCGGCGGTTGCACCGGGCGATCCAGCCGCGGCCGCCGCGGAGCCCGCGCCTGCTCCGGCGCCGGCGGAGCCCGCCGTGGTCGAGAAGGCCTACACGGGCCGCTCGGCAGGCAACGAGGTGACCGTCGCCATCGCCGTCAAGAACGGCAAGGCCGTGGCCTACGCCTGCGACGGCAAGAAGACCGAGGCATGGCTGGAGGGCACGCTGACCGGCGACAGCCTCTCCCTCTCGGGTAAGACCAGCAGCATCACCGCCACGCTCGACGACAAGGCCTCGTTCGGCACGGTCACCGTCGACGGCAAGGAGTGGCCCTTCTCGGCCAAGGGCGTGGCGTCGCCCGCCGGGCTCTACGAGGGCCGCGGCAACGTGGACGGCGTCGCCGCGCGGGTCGGGTGGATCGTGCAGGAGGACGGCTCGGTGACGGGCGTCGAGAACGCCGGCGGCTCCCCGAAGCCCGCCGCTCCGCTCGACCCGACGAACCTCGGCGCGACCATGAGCGACGGCAGCCCCGTCACCGTGACCGCGCTCGACGGCGCCTCGACGGTGGTGCAGCGATGAGTCTCCCGGCAGCTCGCAACCGGCACGGACGCAACGGGCAGATCCGTGCACTCGTCATCGCCTTCGGCGTCGGCTCGCTCTTCGCCGTCGGCCTCGGTGTCTACGGCAGCACGCACGAGCCGACGTTCTTCGCGCTCAACGTCGCGGGGTTCTCGAGCGGCATTGCCGCCAAGGCGTGGCTCGCGACGGGCGCCTTCGTGCTCGCCGTCGTGCAGCTGGTCTCGGCGCTGATCATGTACGGCCGGATCCCGGTCCGGGCGCCGTCGTGGATCGGGGCCCTGCACCGCTGGTCCGGGCGGGTGGCGGTGCTGCTGACCGTGCCCGTCGCGGTGCACTGCCTCTACGCGCTCGGCTTCCAGGCCGGTGAGCCGCGTGTGCTGGTGCACTCGCTGTTCGGGTGCTTCTTCTACGGCGCGTTCGCCGCGAAGATGCTCGTCCTGCGCGCCGACACCCCGAAGTGGACCCTGCCGGTGCTCGGCGGGGCCGTGTTCTCCGCGCTCACCGCCCTGTGGTTGACCGCGTCCGTGTGGTTCTTCGCCACGTCCGGCCTGACGTTCTGACCCCACCACACCCCCAGGAGCCGATCATGGAACAGACTCCCGTCACCCGCCGGGCCGTCGTCGCCGGAGGCTGTGGCCTCGCCGCCGCAGCCGCCCTGACCGCGTGCGCGGGCTACGACGCCAGCGGCCCGGTCACGGCGCCAGCTCCGTCGGCCGCGCCGAACGAGGCGGCAGGAACGGCGGGAGGTACTGCGGCCGGTGCCGGTGCGGTCGCGGCCGTCGCGGACGTCCCCGTCGGCGGCGGGATTGTGCTCGCCGCCCAGGACCTGGTCGTGACCCAGCCGGTCGCGGGCACGTTCAAGGGCTTCAGTGCAACCTGCACCCACCAGGGCTGCAAGGTCAACGAGGTGGCCGGCGGCACCATCAACTGTCCGTGTCACGGCAGCAAGTTCGCGGTGGGGGACGGGGCACCGACCGCGGGCCCGGCCAAGAAGCCGCTGCCGGAGAAGCCGGTGACGGTGGAGGGCACCTCCGTCGTCTTGGCGTGAGATCGTCGCCTGGATGGCCGCCCTGCCACGGGTGCCGGCTCGGCGTAGCCCCCGAACGGGTGATGAGCCTGGTGGTTCGGGCGCACGCACACCGGGACGGCGGCTGGCGCAGGGTGGGGATGCCGGCGAAATCCCAGGTCACCGACCATGATCAGGACCTGATGGCGTCTTGTGTGCGTGCCCTGCCTGAGCTATAGGTAAGCCTCTGTTGCCTGGACGATCATGGTCGCTTGATGCAGGCTCAGTCGCGTACTAACCGACCGTTCGGAGGAATCATGACCGCGACCCAGAGCATGCCCCAGATCCAGGAGTGCTCGGTCACCGCCTGCTCCTACAACTCCGACACGAGCTGCCACGCCGGGGCGATCACCATCGCCGGCGACCACGCGCACTGCGGCACGTTCGTCGAGATCTCCTTCCGGGGCGGTCTGGACCGCACCGGTCTCGTGGGTGCGTGTCACCGCTCGGAGTGCAAGTACAACGAGAAGCTCGAGTGCACGGCGGCCTCGGTGCGCGTCGGTGCCGGCGCGGACGCGGCGGACTGCCTGACCTACTCGGCCCGCTGACGAGTCAGGACTCGATGACGGCCGGGTCGACCGCGGCGCCGAGCTTCTCCGCCTGAAGCGTTCCGTCGAGCCCGGCGCGGAGAGCGCCGTCCGCGACCGCGAGTGCGGCGACCGGATCCACGTCGTCGACCAGTACGGCGGCGCCGCCGTCGGCCAGTGCGCGCAGCTCGGCGAGAACCACCCGGCGGTCCGTGGCGTCGAGCCCGTCCGTGAGGCGGGCCACGAGCACGATCGCGGGGCGGTGTTCTGCTGCCTGCGCGAGCGCGGCGCACCGCTCTTCCGCAGTGCGCGCCGGCCCGGACGTCACTGTGAGGACGCCGCCCATCGGCGACCCGCCGGGGCGGCGGGCCGTCGCGGCGTCGAGGAGTTCGATGACGTCGCGCCGCGCATCGCTCGGGCCGAGGAGCACGGTGACCTGGCGGAAGGGCAGTCGCAGCCCGCGCGACGGCTCTGCGGTGATTGACATCGAACGCTCCCTCCGGACAGTGAGGCAAGGCTAACAACCCAGTCGGTAAGGGTCCATACGTCTTAGTCAGGTCTGGGATTTCTCCCGGGTTCGACGCCCCGAAGCGAGCGCCCCGAGTACGGGCATCCTGGTCGGGTGGACCGCCATCTCGCGTTCGTCAGCCTGCCTGCTCACGGGCACGTGACCCCGACGCTGCCGGTCGTCGCCGAGCTCGCCCGTCGCGGCTGGCGCATCAGCTACGCGACCGGTGAACAGTTCGGCTTCGAGGTCGAGAAGGCGGGCGCGACACTCGTCCGCACCTCGACGCCGGCGCCTGCTGCGCCACCGCCGACGGTGACCGGTCCGGCCGTGGTCGCGTCCTTCCTGCAGCGGATCGTCGTGGACGCCCGCACCTCGCTGCCGGTGTTGACCGCGCACTTCCGCGCCGACCCTCCACGCGCGGTCTGCTACGACGCCACCAGCCTCGCCGGCCGGATTCTCGCGGCCGAGACCGGCGCCGCGGACGTCGCGCTCCTGCCGACGTTCGCCACCAACGAGCGCTCGTCGCCGTTCGCCCGTGCGGGCGCACCGCCCCCGGAGATCCTCGCCGTCGTCCGCGAGATGGCCGACCTGGCCGCAGCGCACGGTGTCGAGCTGCAGCGGGGCGTCGGGATTCTCGCCCCCGCCTCCCTGAACGTCGTCTTCGTGCCGCGGGAGTTCCAGCCGGGCGCCGACACCTTCGACGGCCGGTTCCGGTTCGTCGGCCCGTCGCCCGGCACCCGTGAAGACGACGGAGGGTGGTCACCGCCGGACGAGCCGGTGCTCTTCGTCTCGCTCGGCACCGCCTTCAACGACCGCCCCGAGTTCTTCCGGACCTGCCTGGAGGCGTTCGCGGACCGCGGGCCCGTCGCGATGGCGGTCGGGCAGCACGTCGGCGTCGACGGTCTAGGTGCGATTCCCGGCAACATCGACATCCGGCCGTGGTTCCCACAGCCCGCGGTGCTGCGCCACGCCGCGGCCTTCGTCTCCCACGCCGGCATGGGCTCGACCATGGAGGCGCTGTACTACGGCGTCCCGCTGGTGTGCGTGCCGCAGATGCTCGAGCAGGAGGCGAACGCCGGCCGCGTCGCGGAACTGGGCCTGGGCGTGCGTCTGGACGCCGCCGGGATCACCGCCGCCGATCTGCGCACCGCCGTCGACGCGGTGACGACAGACGCGGCGATGCGGACCGCCCTCGACCGGATGCGGACCGCCGTGCGCGGCGCGGGTGGGGCGGAGGCGGCGGCCGATGCGATCGAGGCGCACCTGACCACCTGACTGAGGTCAGCCGGACGTCGCCTCGGTCACGGCCGCGACGTCGGCCTTCACACTCTCAAGGGTGCGCTCCGGGACGGGCGGCCCGACGAGACGCACCTGCTCGGCACCGGCCTTCGCCAGCACGGCCGCGCCGCCGCCGAGCACCGCGGTGGCGACCGCGGCCGACGTCGTCGGCGGCAGGAAGCGGTCCAGTAAACGGACCAGCACGACCGCGGAGGTGCCGGCCGCCAGCGCGCCGAGGACGGCCGCGCCCCCGAGCATCCCGGCGGCCGGTCGGAGGGCGAGCGCCTTGTCGGTCATCTCCTGACGTGCACTGGCCACCTCGCCCTGCACCAGCGACTGGACGTTGTCCGTAAGCCGGCGCAGCAGGTCACCCGTCGAGTCGCCGGAGGGATCAGGGCGCTGGTCCGCGGGCGGCACGGTCGCCGACGCATCGCCGATCGAGGCGGTGGCGTCGACGTTCCCGGCCGGGCTGGGCACCGGTGCAGCGGGGTCGACGTCCGGTATCGGGGTGTCTCGGCCGGCAGGGGTCGGTCCGGTGGTCATGGCACGTCCTCTCGTCGGTTACGGCTTGCCCCGGTCGGCCCGGCACAAACAGCCGCGGTAACGAGAACGTGCCGCGATGTCATGATGCCGCCTGTGGCGGACGGGACAGTGCTGAGCGCCCGCGCGCTCAACCGGGCCCTGCTCGCCCGCCAGCACCTGCTCACCCGGACCGGCGGATCCGCGCTGGACCTCGTCGAGCACCTCGTGGGGTTCCAGGCGCAGGAACCGCAGGAGCCCTACGTCGGCGTCTGGTCCCGGCTGGACGACTTCGTGCCCGCAGACCTCGCGGACCTGCTCGAGCAGCGGACCGCGGTGCGGGTGCTGCTCATGCGCCGCACGCTGCACCTGGTGTCGGCCCGCGACTGCTTGGCCCTGCGCCGACTGCACGACCCGATGCTGGTCGCCCGGATGCGCGGCACCCTCGGCCGCCGCCTTCCCGACGTCGACGAGGCCGCACTGGCCGCTGCCGCCGAACCCCTGTTCGCCGCTGCGCCGAGCACGTTGACGGAGGTGGCCATGGCCGTCGGCCATCGGTGGCCGCAGGCAGCTCCCCGCGATCTCGGCGACGCGCTGAGCACGTTGCTCACGCTCGTGCAGGTACCGCCGCGCGGATTGTGGCGGCAGACCGCGCCCGCGAAGAACACGACCATCGGCGCCTGGCTCGGTGCCGAGCCCGCAGAGCACACGCCCGACCTCGCCGAGGCTCTTGTGCTGCGCTACCTGGCCGCGTTCGGCCCTGCGGCGACGGCCGACGTTCGGGCCTGGTCCGGCCTGACCGGGCTGCCCGCGGTGGTGGCCCGGCTGCGTCCGCGACTGCGGACGTTCCGCGACGAGCGGGGACGCACCCTGCTCGATCTTCCCGACGCCCCGCTGCCCGACCCCGAGACCCCGGCGCCCGTCCGATTCCTGCCCGCGTTCGACAACGCCGTGCTCGGCTTCGACGACCGCTCCCGCATCGTCGACGACGCGGACCGGGGGCTGTCCGTGCAGGGCGCGCGGTTCCTGTTGGTCGACGGACGGGTCGCCGGCACGTGGACGATCACTCGCGCCGGCGACACGTCGCACGTGGTCGTCGCACCGCACCGGCGTCTGACCGCTGCGGAACGCGACGACCTCGTCCAGGAGGGGACGCGCCTGGCGGTGTTCCTCTCCGACGGTGACCCGGCGAGCGAGGTGCGGCTCGGTGACCCGCCGGGCGACGAGTGACCTACCCGCGTCCGAAGTCCTGAGTCCAGTAGACGCCGTAGGTCGACCCGGGGTCGGTGGCCACTCCGACGCCCATGTCCTTCGCCGAGCAGTCGAGGATGTTGCGGCGGTGTACCGCACTGTCCATCCACCGGCTCAAGGTCGCCTGGGCGGTCGAGTTGCCGGCGGCGATGTTCTCCGAGCGTGGCGTGGGATGGCCCGCGGCCTCCATCCGCGTCGCGAAGCCGGCGCCGTTGCGGTCGGTGTGGCTGAAGTAGTCGTTCGTGGCCATGTCGGCACTGTGCTTGCTCGCTGCCGACGTCAGCCGGGGGTCGAGGCGCACGTCGGCGCAGCCGGCCTTTCGGCGCTCGGCGTTGACCAGCGTCAGCATCTGCTCCGCCGCCGATGCGGCGGTGGCCGCTTCGGCGGTGGGCGGCCCGACCAGCCAACCGATGCCTGGAACGGTGCCGGGCAGGGTGAGGAACAGCCCGGCGAGCAGGGCTGTGGGGATGACGCGGGCAGCACGCATGGATCTCCCGGGCCGGGGCCGACGGAGGCGCCATCCGGTCGGTGGCCGGAGGGGGGAGCGACTTCCGCGGTATTGCGGCCTGTCTCCTTGAGCGTCATCACTCTACGTCAAGCAGCTAATTACACCAAGTAGTCGCGGCGCGTCGGCGTCGTCGATCCGCGGACGGCCGCCCCGGCACGACGACCGGTGAGGACACCGCGCACCGTCGGTGGCCGTGGCCGACACTGGTGATCGTGCCCGAGCTCCCCGAGGTCGAGAGCGCCCGCGCGACGATCGAGCGGGCAGCGCTGGACCGGACGATCGCCGACGTCGACGACCACGACACCTGGGAGTGCCGGCCACACGCTCCCGGCGACATCCGCGCCGCGCTGGTCGGCCGCCGGCTCACCGCGGCGTACCGGCAGGGCAAAGCGTTGTGGTGTGAGACGGGGCCGTCAGGCGAAGCCCCTCTACGCAACCGGGGCATGTCTCGAAGCCGGCGAGCCTGGCGGTGCCGGAGACCTCCGGGACCGGCGACGGAGCCGGGCAGGTGCTCGGCCTGCACCTCGGGATGAGCGGCCGGATCCTCGTCTCCGACCCGGCGGGCGGCCTGACCGAGGGCGGCGACCGCGTCACGGGCAGCGTGACCGGCGGCGCGGCCGAGCAGGCCGACCGGCGCCCCGAATGGACCCGCTTCAGCATCACGTTCGACGACGGCGGCACGCTGCGCCTGTTCGACAAGCGCCTGTTCGACAAGCGCCGGCTCGGCCGGGTCCGCCTCGACCCCGACCTCACCGTGCTCGGGCCCGACGCCGCCCGGATCAGCGCTGCCGCGTTCCGGGAGCGGGTCGGACGCGGCACCGCCGCGGTCAAGGCGCGGCTCCTGGACCAGTCGGTGCTCGCGGGCGTCGGGAACCTGCTCGCCGACGAGACGCTGTGGCAGGCGCGGATCGACCCGCGCCGCCCAGCCGACGCTCTGAGCGCCGACGACCTCGCCGCCCTGTACCGCGCCCTGCGGGCGGCCACCCGTGCGGCCATCCGGTACGGCGGGGTGCACACCGGCACCGTGATCGCGCACCGGCACCCGGACGGCCACTGCCCGCGGTGCGGCACCGCGATGCAGCGGGCCACCGTCGGCGGACGGACCACGTGGTTCTGCCCTCGCGAGCAGATCTGACCCGACTGAGGCATGGCGGCGGCGGCCCGCTACTTGCCGTGGGCGGCCACGGTCGACTCGTACAACTCGGCGGTCTGCTGGGCGATCTTGCCCCAGTCGAACTGCGACTGCGCGCGCTCGCGGCCCGCGGTGCCCATCGCCTTCGCCCGGTCGCGGTCGCGGGTCAACGCGTTGATCGACTCGGCTAGGGCGTCCGGGTCGTCCGGGGGCACCAGCAGCCCGGTCTCCCCGTCCGCCACCACCTCCGGGATACCGCCGACCTTGGACGCGACGACGGCCGTCCCGCAGGCCATGGCCTCCAGGTTGACGATCCCCAGCGGTTCGTAGACCGAGGGGCAGGCGAAGAGCGTCGAGTGCGACAGCAGCTGGATGACCTCGCGCTTGCTCAGCATCCCTGAGAGCCAGATGACGCCCGAGCGGGTCTTGCGCAGCTCCTCGACCAGACCCGCGACCTCCGCGCCCAGCTCGGGCGTGTCCGGAGCGCCCGCGCACAGCACGAGCTGCACCTCCGGGTCGAGGTGCGCCGCCGCCCGCAGCAGCACCGGGACGCCCTTCTGCCGGGTGATCCGCCCGACGAACACCACCGACGGCTTGCTGGTGTCGACGCCGTAGCGCTCGAGGACGTCGGTGGCCGGGTCGGGGGAGTACTGCTCGGCGTCGATGCCGTTGTAGACGACGTGCACCTTGGCCGGGTCGACGGCCGGATAGTTCGACAGAACGTCCGCGCGCATTCCTTCCGACACGGCGATGACTGCGGCCGCGCCCTCGATCGACACCTTCTCCGCCCACGACGAGAGCGCGTAGCCGCCGCCGAGCTGCTCGGCCTTCCACGGCCGCTGAGGCTCCAGCGAGTGCGTGGTGACGACATGCGGGATCCCGTGCAGCAGCCCGCCGAGGTGCCCGGCCAGGTTGGCGTACCAGGTGTGGGAGTGCGCGAGCTGGCAGCCGTCGAGTGCGGCGGCCATCGACAGGTCCGTCGAGAGGGTCTGCAGGGCGGGGTTCGACTCCGACAGCAGGCTCCACGGGCTGTGTGCGACGGCGGTCGTCCGCGGTTTGCCCTGGCAGTGCACGGTCAGGTCGACGAACGGCGCGAGTTCGCGTGCCAGGTACTCCACGTGCACCCCGGCGCCGCCGTAGACCTCCGGCGGGTACTCACGGGTCAGCAGCGCGACCTTGAGCCGGTCCGCCGCGTCGTCGGTCGGCCCGCTCACTTCAGCACCTCCACGCCCTTGCCGATCACGGTGACGCCTGCTTCGGAGACGGCGAATCCACGGGCCCGGTCCTCGTCCTTGTCGACACCGATCTCCACGCCGTCCCCGACACGGACGTTCTTGTCGAGGATCGCGTTGCGCACGACGGCCCGTCGACCGACGTCCACGCCGTCCATCAGCACCGACCGGTCGACCGACGCCCAGCTGTGCAGGTGCACACCCGGCGACAGCACCGACTCGTTCACGGACGCCCCGGAGACGATCACACCGTTCGACACGATGCTGTCGATCGCCTTGCCCACCCGGTCGCCGTCGTTGTGCACGAACTTCGCCGGCGGGCGCGAGGGGATGTGGGTGAGGATCGGCCACCGCTCGTTGTAGAGGTTGAAGGCCGGGACCACGTCGCAGAGGTCCATGTGGGAGTCGAAGTACGAGTCGATCGTCCCGACGTCGCGCCAGTAGCGCTCGCCTCCTGCGGCCTCGCCGGGGACCTCGTTCGACTGGAAGTCGTAGACCTGTGCGGCGCTCTGCGCGGTGAGCATCGGGACGATGTTGCCGCCCATGTCGTGCTTGCTGTTCTCGTCGGCGGCGTCGGTGTGCAGGGCGTCGAGCAGCGCCTCGGTGCTGAAGACGTAGTTGCCCATCGACGCGAACGTCTCGTCCGGCCTGCCGGGCAGCCCGGGCGGGTCGGCGGGCTTCTCGAGGAACGCCTCGATCTTGCGCCCGTCGTCGGCCGTCTGGATCACCCCGAACGCGGAGGCCTCGCGGCGCGGCACGGGGATGCCGGCCACGGTCACCCCGGCACCGCCGTCGAGGTGCTGCTCCCACATCTGCCGCGGGTCCATGCGGTAGATGTGGTCGGCGCCGAAGACGATCACCAGGTCCGGGCGCTCGTCGTGGATCAGGTTCAGCGACTGGAAGATCGCGTCCGCCGAGCCGGTGTACCAGCGCGGACCGAGCCGCTGCTGCGCCGGCACGGGGGTGACGTAGTTGCCCAGGAGGTTCGACAGGCGCCAGGTCATCGTGATGTGCCGGTCGAGGCTGTGGCTCTTGTACTGGGTGAGTACCGCGATCTTGAGAACGTTCGCGTTCACCAGGTTGGACAAGGCGAAGTCGATCAGCCGGTAGAGACCGGCGAACGGCACTGCGGGCTTGGCCCGGTCGTTGGTCAGCGGGGCGAGCCGTTTGCCCTCGCCGCCGGCCAGGACGATGCCCAGGATCCTCGGTTCGGCCATCTGCACTCCTTTGCGCCGCGTAACCCCGGCGGACCGGGTGGTTCTCGGACCCATCCTTGCGGAGGATCGCAGTGCGGCGCAGCGTCGGGGAGCGCCGCTCCCGCTGGCCGGTGGTACGAGTTGGCAGCCAGTTCACCTGTGAATCACCGCCTTGCTCCGCTGCGGCGCTGATTCACAGGACATGCGTTGGCCCCGATCGTGTGCCCGTTCACCGGGAGTCGATCTTCTCCGCCTCCGGCCGGTCTGCTGGACTGTGCCCGCGGCGACCGGCCTGCGGCAGTCGGCTGCCCGCACCCAGAAGCAACCGAAGAGCAGTTCATGGAGGAGCGAGAGAACATGACGGTCCGGGTAGGCGTGAACGGGTTCGGGCGGATCGGCCGCAACTTCTGGCGTGCGGTGGCGGCGCAGAAGGCGGCGGGGACGTCGGACATCGAGATCGTGGGTGTCAACGACATCACCGACAACAACACCCTGGCGCACCTGCTGAAGTACGACTCGATCCTGGGCCGGCTGCCGGGCGACGTCTCGGCGACCGACGAGGAGATCGTGGTCGACGGCAAGGGCTTCAAGGGCCTGGCCGTGCGCGACCCGGCGCAGCTGCCGTGGAAGGACCTCGGCGTCGATGTGGTGATCGAGTCGACGGGTCTGTTCACCAAGCGCGACGCGGCGGCCAAGCACCTGGAGGCGGGTGCGAAGAAGGTCATCATTTCGGCGCCGGCCAGTGGTGAGGACATCACCGTGGTGATGGGCGTCAACGACGACAAGTACGACGGTTCCCAGGACGTGATCTCGAATGCGTCGTGCACGACGAACTGCCTGGGGCCGTTGGCGAAGGTGATCGATGATCTGGCGGGGATCGAGCGGGGTCTGATGACCACGATCCACGCCTACACCCAGGATCAGAACCTGCAGGACGGGCCGCACAAGGATCTGCGCCGGGCGCGGGCGGCGGCGATCAACATGGTGCCGACATCCACGGGTGCGGCGAAGGCGATCGGGTTGGTGTTGCCGCACCTGCAGGGCAAGCTCGACGGGTACGCGATCCGGGTGCCGGTGCCGACCGGGTCGGCGACGGATCTGACGGTGACCGTCCGCAACGAGGTCTCGGTTGCGGAGATCACCGACGCGTACCGGGCGGCGGCGGATTCGGCGCCGCTGAAGGGCTACCTGAAGTTCACCGATGCGCCGATCGTGTCCAGTGACATCGTGACCGACCCGTCGTCGTGCATCTTCGACTCGGGGCTGACGAAGGTGATCGGGAACCAGGTCAAGGTCGTGGGCTGGTACGACAACGAGTGGGGCTACTCGAACCGGCTGGTCGACATCGCCGGGCTGGTGGCGTCCAAGCTGTGAAGACCCTCGACGACCTGGTCGCCGAGCTCGACGGGGATCCGGCGAAGGGCCGGTGCGTGTTCGTGCGCGCCGACCTCAACGTCCCCCTGGACGGCACGACCATCACCGACGACGGGCGCATCCGCGCCTCGGTCCCCACCCTGCAGAGGTTGCGCGACGCCGGTGCGCGGGTCGTCGTCGCCGCGCACCTCGGCCGGCCGAAGCCCGGTGCGGACAACTCCAAGTACTCCCTCGGCCCGGTCGCGTCCCGTCTGGGCGAGCTGCTGGGCACCGACGTCGCCCTCGTGCAGCACGGCGAGGAGGCGAAGGCGGCCGTCGACCGGCTGACCTCCGGCGGTGTGGTGCTGCTGGAGAACATCCGCTTCGACCCGCGGGAGACCAGCAAGAACGACGACGAGCGGGGCGAGCTGGCCGGTGAGCTCGCCGCGTTGACCGGGACGCAGGGCGTCTTCGTCTCCGACGGGTTCGGCGTCGTGCACCGCAAGCAGGCCTCGGTCTACGACCTGGCCCGCGAGCTGCCCGCCTACGCGGGCGAGCTGGTGCTCACCGAGGTCGAGGTGCTGCGCAAGCTGACCCACGACCCGGAGCGGCCCTACGCCGTGGTGCTCGGCGGGTCGAAGGTCTCCGACAAGCTGCAGGTGATCGAGTCGCTGCTGCCGCAGGTCGACTCGCTGCTGGTCGGCGGCGGGATGTGCTTCACCTTCCTCGCCGCCCAGGGGCTGGGGGTCGGCGACTCGCTGCTGGAGGAAGACCAGATCAACAGCTGCCGTCGGCTGCTGGAGTCCGGCAAGGTCGTGCTGCCGGTCGACGTGGTGGTCGCTGACGACTTCTCGGCCGAGGCCAACACCCGCACGGTGCCGGTCGAGAAGATCCCCGACGGGTGGAAGGGCCTCGACATCGGGCCCGAGTCCGTCGCGGCGTTCGCGCAGGTGCTCGCCAGCGCGAAGACCGTGTTCTGGAACGGCCCGATGGGCGTGTTCGAGCTGGCCCCGTTCGCCGAGGGCACCCGCGGCGTCGCCCAGGCCATCGTCGACACGACGGCGGGCAAGGGGGACGGGACCATCGGGTTCAGCGTGGTCGGCGGTGGCGACTCCGCCGCGGCCGTGCGCGCGCTCGGCCTGCCCGAGGACGGGTTCTCCCACATCTCGACCGGCGGCGGGGCGTCGCTGGAGTACCTGGAGGGCAAGGTCCTGCCCGGAATCGCAGTCCTGGAGGAACGGAAATGAGCCGCCGTCCGCTGATCGCGGGCAACTGGAAGATGAACCTGACGGTGCCGGAGGCGGAGGATCTCGTCCGCAAGCTCGTCGGGAACCTGCCCGGGGACCTGCACCAGCGGGTGGACGTCGCGGTGCTCCCGCCGTCCCCGCTGCTCGCCGCGGTGAAGGCCGTGCTGAGCACCGAGGACCCGTTCGTCATGGTCGGCGGGCAGGACCTGTCGCCGCACGACAAGGGCGCCCACACCGGCGACGTGTCGGGCCCGATGCTGTGCTCGGTCGGCTGCCGGTACGTCGCCGTCGGCCACTCCGAGCGCCGCACCGACCATGCCGAGGACGACGCGCTGGTGGGGGCCAAGGTCGCGGCGGCGCTGCGGCACGGCCTCACCCCGATCCTGTGCGTGGGGGAGGGGCTCGACGTCCGGGAGGCCGGCAACCAGGTCGAGCACACGCTCGCCCAGGTCGACGCGGCGCTGGACGGGGTCTCGGCGGACGACGCCGCCGGGGTCGTGATCGCCTACGAACCGGTGTGGGCGATCGGCACCGGCAAGGTCGCCACACCGGACGACGCCCAGGAGGTGTGCGGGGCGATCCGTGGGCGGCTCCGCGAGCTCTACGACTCCGCGGTCGCGGAGCGCGTGCGGATCCTCTACGGCGGGTCGGTGAACGCCAAGAACGTCGGAGAGCTGATGGCGCAGCCGGACGTCGACGGCGGGCTGGTGGGCGGCGCGAGCCTGGACGCCGACGGGTTCGCGGCGCTCTGCAAGAACGCCGGCTGACAGCAGGCCCTGTCCGAGCGAACGCGGCGTTGGGTAGATCTGACTTACCCAACGCCGCGTTCGTTCGTTCCGTGCCGGGTCAGCCGGCGGGGGTGTAGCGGGGGAACGCCAGATCCCCCGCATACCGGGCGGCGTCGCCGAGGGATTCCTCGATGCGCAGCAGCTGGTTGTACTTCGCCACCCGCTCCGACCGGGCCGGGGCGCCGGTCTTGATCTGCCCGCACCCGGTGGCCACGGCGAGGTCGGCGATGGTGGTGTCCTCGGTCTCCCCGGAGCGGTGCGACATCATGCACCGGTAGCCGGAGTTGTGGGCCAGGGTGACCGCGTCCAGGGTTTCCGACAGGGTGCCGATCTGGTTGACCTTCACCAGCAGCGCGTTCGCCGCCCCCCGGGTGATGCCCTCCTCGAGGCGTTCGGGGTTGGTGACGAACAGGTCGTCCCCGACGATCTGCACCCGGGAACCGATCTGCGAGGTCAGCGCGATCCAGCCCTCCCAGTCGTCTTCGGACAGCGGGTCCTCGATCGACACCAGCGGATAGCCGTCGACCAGCTCGGCGTAGACCGCGACGAACTCCTCCGACGAGAGTTTGCGGCCCTCATAGGAGTACACCCCGTCGGAGAAGAACTCCGTCGCCGCCACATCCAACGCCAACACCACATCGCGGCCCAACGTGAACCCGGCCTTGTCGACCGCGCGGGCGATCACATCCAACGCCGCGGTGGTGCCGGGCAGGTCCGGGGCGAACCCGCCCTCATCGCCCAGCCCGGTGGCCAAACCTTCGCTCTTGAGCACGCTCTTGAGGGAGTGGTAGACCTCCGCGCCCCACCGCAACGCCTCCTTGAAGCTCTCGGCGCCGATCGGGGCGACCATGAACTCCTGCACGTCCACCGACGAATCCGCGTGCGCCCCGCCGTTGATGATGTTCATCATCGGCACCGGCAACACGTGCGCGTTCGGGCCGCCCACATACCGGAACAACTCCAGACCCGATGATTCCGCGGCCGCCTTCGCCACCGCCAACGACACGCCCAGCAGGGCGTTCGCCCCGAGGCGGCCCTTGCCCGGGGTGCCGTCGAGATCGACCAGCCGCTGGTCGATCACCCGCTGGTCGGTGGCCTCCATCCCGGTCAGCTCCGGGGCGATCTCGTCCAACACCGCCGCCACCGCCTTTTCCACGCCTTTGCCGCCGTAGCGGGACTTGTCCCCGTCACGCAGCTCGACCGCCTCGTGTTCCCCGGTCGAGGCCCCCGACGGCACCGCCGCCCGGGCCAACGTCCCGTCGTCGAGCGCGACCTCCACCTCGACCGTCGGATTCCCCCGCGAGTCGAGGATCTCCCGCGCCCCGACCTGCTCAATGTTCGCCACGTGTACCCCCAGGGGCCGGGGCGGTCCACCGGCGTGGCGCCGGGACCGCGCTTGCTCGCCGTCGACCCGGCACGGGTGATCCCGGCCGGGAGTCCCCGGACCCGGGGACCGCGAGCGGCGAGCGTACCCGTGGCTGCGGTGACCTGGTGTCACGTCGACCGGTGAACGGAAGTCGATCTCCCGGAGTCGATCTGTGCCAACGACATCGGCGCCGGTCGCGGACCTGCGGATCGCGGCATCCGACTCCGTCACCCGACCGGTGAGAAGACGCTCCCGTTCACCAGAAGTGCGCGCGACACGGTGTGCAACCGCTGGCACGCTGACGCCATGGCGACCCTCGTGCTGCTGCGCCACGGACAGAGCGACTGGAATCAGAAGAACCTCTTCACCGGCTGGGTGGATGTGCCCCTGTCGGCCACAGGGGAGGCCGAGGCACGCCGCGGTGGAGAGCTGATGGCCGAGGCGGGCCTGCTCCCCGACATCGTGCACACGTCGCTGCTGCGCCGGGCGATCTCGACGGCCAACCTCGCGCTCGACGCCTGCGACCGGCACTGGATCCCCGTCGTCCGCAACTGGCGGCTCAACGAGCGCCACTACGGAGCCCTGCAGGGCAAGGACAAGAAGCAGACCCTCGCCGAGTTCGGCGAGGAGCAGTTCATGCTGTGGCGGCGGTCGTACGACGTGCCGCCGCCGCCGATCGAGCCGGGCAGCGAGTTCTCCCAGGAGGGCGACCCCCGCTACGCGGACCTGGGCGCCGACCTGCCGGCCACGGAGTGCCTGGCCGACGTCGTCACGCGGTTCCTGCCGTACTACGAGGGCTCGGTGATCCCGGACCTGCAGGCGGGCAAGGTCGTGCTGCTCGCCGCGCACGGCAACTCGCTGCGGGCGTTGGTGAAGCACCTCGACGGCATCTCGGACGAGGCGATCGCGGGGCTGAACATCCCGACCGGGATCCCGCTGCGCTACGAGCTGGACGACGACTTCAAGCCGATCACACCAGGCGGGGAGTACCTCGACCCCGATGCGGCCAAGGAGGCCGCCGCGGCGGTCGCGAACCAGGGCCGATGAAACTGTGACCGACCCGGACACGACGCACCCACCCCGCGCTGCGCGCGAGGCGGTCGCCCCGCGCCGGTTCAGAATCGCGCTGGCCAGTGACCACGCCGGCTATCCGTTGAAGGAAGAGATCAAGGCCATCCTGGACGGCCACGAGCTCACCGACTTCGGCACGCACAGCACCGACTCCGCCGATCTGCCCGACTTCGTCCTTCCGGCCGCCCGCGCGGTGTCGGACGGCGAGGTCGACCGGGCGATCCTCGTCGACGGTGTCGGCTACGGCAGCGCGATGATCGCCAACAAGTTGCCGGGGGTGTTCGCAGCGGTCTGCCAGGACCCGTTCTGCGCCGGGCTCGCCCGCTCGCACTCCGACACGAACGTGCTCTGCCTGGGTGGCAAGATCATCGGATCGGCCCTCGCGCTGGAGATCGTGCGGGTCTGGATGACGACGGACTTCCTCGCCGACGAGCCGAAGTACAAGGCGCGCGTCGACAAGGTCGTGCAGATCGACGAGACCTACGTCCATCGCCCGCACTGACACGCCGTAGACGGGGCGTGCGCCGGGCTCGATTCGGGAAGACACCATCCACGTCAAGGAGGACGGGTACGGACCCGTCGGGGAGGCCGAGGTCGTCGTGACGCTGCTGAACGGAATCGGAGTGTGCCCGGGTATCGCGGTCGGGCCACTGGTGCGGATGCCCGATCCGGTACCGGAGCCGTCCGCCGGCCCGGGGCAGGTGACGGACAAGAACGCGGAACGGTCCCGGATCTCGCCGGCCATGGAGGCGGTTGCGGCCGAGCTGCGCGCACGTGCCGAGAAGGCGAAGGCCGAGACGCGGGCCGTGCTCGAGGCGACGTCGTACATGGCGGTCGACCCGGGAATGATGGACCTTGCGATCACGGGCGTGGTCGAGCGGAACCTGTCGGCCGCCCGTGCCGTGTTCGAGGCCGCCAACACCTTCCGCGACATGCTCGCCGCGGCAGGCGGCTACATCGGTGCGCGCGTGGCCGACATCGAGGACGTCCGCGACCGGATCGTCGCCGCCGTGCTCGGCGTCCCGATGCCCGGCATCCCGGACCCGGGTCACCCGTTCATCCTCGTCGCCCGCGACCTCGCGCCGGCCGACACGGCCACCGTCGATCCCGAGAAGGTGCTCGGCTTCGTCACCACCGAGGGCGGCCCGACCAGCCACACCGCGATCCTCGCCCGGACGCTGGGCGTCCCGGCCGTCGTCGCCACCGAGGGTGCACTGAGCCTCAAGGAGGGCACCACGGTCGTGCTCGACGGAGGAGCGGGCACGCTGAACGCCGCGCCGACCGACGCCGAGGTCCAGGACGCCGAGAAGCGGATGGCCGCCCGGCGGGGTGCGAAGAAGACGTGGAGCGGCGAGGGCGCCACGTCCGACGGCCGCCGGATCCTGCTGCTCGCCAACGTCGGCGACCCGAAGAGCGCGAAGGCCGGAGCGGACGCGGGCGCGGAGGGCGTGGGCCTGTTCCGCACCGAGTTCCTGTTCCTCGACTCAGCCAAGGAGCCGACGGTCGCCGAGCAGGAGGAGGCCTACGCAGGCGTCTTCGCGGCCTTCCCGGACGGCAGGAAGGTCGTGGTCCGGACGCTCGACGCCGGCGCGGACAAGCCGCTCGCCTTCCTGGACCAGGGTGAGGAGCCCAACCCCGCGCTCGGCGTGCGCGGCGTCCGGGTGGCGTTCGAGGACTCGGGGATCCTGGACCGCCAGCTGCAGGCCATCTCCCGCGCCGCGGAGCGCAGCTCGTCCGACGTGTGGGTGATGGCTCCGATGATCGCGCTGGCCAGCGAGGCGGAGTGGTTCTCCGGCAAGGTCCGGGAGCACGGACTCAAGACGCCGGGCGTCATGGTCGAGGTGCCGGCCGCGGCGCTGAACGCCGAACAGATCCTCGGGGTCACCGAGTTCGCCAGCATCGGGACGAACGACCTCGCCCAGTACACGCTGGCGGCCGACCGGATGGCCGGTCCGCTCGCCGCGCTCAACGACCCCTGGCAGCCGGCGCTGCTCAAGCTCATCGGGTTCACCGGTGAGGCGGGGGAGAAGCGCGGCAAGACCGTCGGTGTGTGCGGCGAGGCCGCGTCCGACCCGGTGCTCGCGGTGGTGCTGGTCGGCCTGGGCGTCACCAGCCTGTCGATGTCGTCGCGGGCGCTTGCGGACGTCGGTGAGCTGCTGCGCACCGTCTCCTACGACGACTGCAAGCGGCTGGCCCAGGTCGCGCTCGACGCCGGGGAGGCGCAGGCTGCCAAGGCGGCGGTACGTGCGGAGCTGCCGCAGCTCGACGAGCTCGGTCTGTAGGGACAACCCATGATCGTCACTCTCACGCCGAATCCCAGTCTCGACCGGACGGTCGAGATCGACGAGCTGCGCCGCGGCGAGGTGCACCGCGCCACCGGTGGTCGGGTCGACCCCGGGGGCAAGGGCGTCAACGTCTCCCGGGCGCTGGCGTCCGGCGACACGGCCACCATCGCGGTGCTGCCTTCCGGCGGCCCGGAGGGTGCCCAGCTCGCCGCGCTGCTCGCTCCGTTCGGCGTGCAGACGGTGCAGGTGCCGATCGCCGGCACGGTGCGTAGCAACATCACCGTCGCCGAGCCGGACGGGACCACCACCAAGCTCAACGAGGCAGGGCCGGAGCTCACGCCCGAGGAGGCAGCGGCTGTCGAGCGGACCGTGGTCGACCTGGCGGCCCGGGCGAGCTGGGTGGTCGGTGCCGGCAGCCTGCCGCGCGGGCTGGGTGTCGACTTCTACGCCCGCCTCGTCGCCGCCCTGCGGTCTTCCGACACCCAGGTGTGCATCGACGCGAGCGGGCCACCACTCGCCGCCGCGGTGGACGCCGGCCCGGACCTGATCAAGCCCAACGCCGAGGAGCTCGCGGAGCTCGTCGGCCGCCCGCTCACCCGGCTCGCCGACGTGGTCGACGCGGCTGCCGAGATCCGCAAGCGCGGTGTGGGCACCGTGCTCGTCAGCCTGGGGGGTGACGGGGCCCTGCTGGTGAGTGCGGACGAGGTACTCCACGGATGGGCGCCACCGGTGCGGGTACGCAGCACCGTGGGTGCGGGTGACTCGACGCTGGCGGGCTTCCTCGCCGGCGGTGGTCGTGGCCGGTCCGCACTGGTGACGGCGATCGCGTACGGCACCGCGGCGGTGCAGCTGCCCGGCAGCGTCATGCCCCGCCCGGGCGACCTGAACCCGGGCGCGGTGGTGGTGACGGACAACCCCGATCTGGATCGGCCTCTGAGCTGAATCCGCACGGCCCCTGAAGACGTTCGAATCCCCCTGACGAGTTTGAGTGACGAGAGGAACCGAGGATGAGTGAGGTCATCACCGCTGACCTGGTCGACCTGGACCTGAAGGCCGCCGACCGGCAGTCGGCTTCCCGGCAGCTGGCCGAACGACTGGTGGCGGCGGGCCGGGTGACCGACATCGAGGGGTTCCTCGCCGACATCGCCAAGCGCGAGTCGCAGATGCCGACCGGTCTCGAGGGCGGGATCGGCATCCCGCACTGCCGGTCGGCGCACGTGACCGAGCCCAGCCTGGCGTTCGGCCGGGCGGCCGACGGCGTCGACTTCGGGGCGCCGGACGGACCTGCCGACATCATCTTCTTGATCGCCGCCCCCGAGGGTGGCGACGCGTCGCACATGAAGATCCTCGCCTCGCTGGCCCGGAGGCTGATCCGCGCCGCGTTCAAGGAGCGCCTGCGGTCCGTGCAGGACCCGGCGGAGGCCGCGGAGTTCATCCGTTCGGAGGTGAGCTAGGAATGAAGTTCGTAGCGGTGACGTCATGCCCCACGGGCATCGCGCACACGTACATGGCCGCCGAGGCGCTCGAGCAGGCCGCGGCCGACTCCGGCGACGAGATGCACGTCGAGACCCAGGGCTCGGCCGGTTCGGACCCGCTCGACCCGCAGATCATCGCCGACGCCGACGCAGTGATCTTCGCTGCGGACGTGGAGGTCCGCGGGCGGGAACGCTTCGCGGGTAAGCCCCTTGTCCAATCCGGCGTGAAGCGGGCCATCGGTGGCGCGCCCGAGATGCTGGACGAGGCGCGCGCTGCGGTCGCCGCGGGTCCGCCCGCGGGCGATGCGGCTCCGGCGACCGCGGCCGGGGGTGGCGGCCTGGCGACCAAGGTCGACTCCGGTGCCGGGTTCGGCACGAGGCTGCGCCAGTGGCTGATGACCGGCGTGTCGTACGTGATCCCCTTCGTCGCCGCGGGCGGCCTGCTGATCGCGTTGTCCTTCGCGCTCGGCGGCTACCTCATCACCGAGGCGCCGCCGATCGAGGACGGCTTCAACCCCGGCAGTTCGCAGTCGTGGGCCCGGTTGCTGTTCGAGATCGGCGGGGTGGCGTTCAGCTTCCTGGTGCCGATCCTGGCCGGCTTCATCGCCTTCGCCATGGGCGACCGGCCCGCGCTGGTGCCGGGCATCGTCGGCGGTTACATCGCAGGCCAGGTCTCCGCCGGGTTCCTCGGCGGTCTCGTCGCCGGTCTGCTGGCCGGTGCCGTGGTGCTGGCGATCCGCAGGATCAAGGTGCCGAAGTCGGTCCGGGGCATCATGCCGGTGGTCGTGATCCCGCTGGTCTCGACGCTGATCGTCGGCGTGCTGATGTTCGTGGTGCTCGGTCCGCCCCTGGCGGCCCTCACCGCAGGCCTGACGAACTGGCTGAACGGGCTGTCGGGCGCGAACAAGGTGTTCCTCGGGATCATCCTCGGCCTGATGATGGCGTTCGACATGGGCGGCCCGATCAACAAGACCGCCTACTCCTTCGCCGCACTGGGTCTGGCGGCGGCGACGCCGGCGAGCTTCCAGATCATGGCCGCCGTCATGGCCGCGGGCATGACCCCGCCGCTCGGCCTGGCGCTGGCGACGGCGATCCGCAAGCGGCTGTTCACCCACGTCGAACAGGAGAACGGCAAGGCGGCCTGGGTGCTGGGTGCCTCGTTCATCACCGAGGGGGCGATACCGTTCGCCGCGGGCGATCCGTTGCGGGTGATCCCGTCACTGATGGCAGGCTCCGCGGTGACCGGCGCGCTGAGCATGGCGTTCGGGGCGACGTCGCGGGCGCCGCACGGTGGCATCTTCGTGGTGCCGCTGATCGGCAACCCGTTCCTCTACCTGGTCGCGATCATCATCGGTACGGTTGTCACAGCGGTTCTGGTGATCACGCTCAAGAGCCTGCGTCGCACGCCCGAAGAGGCCGCGGACGAAACCCCGGCCACCCAGCAGGCTGCCGCAACCGCCTGACCGTCACCGATCTGGTTCCACGCGGGTGGGTCGTCGCTCCGGCGGCCCACCCGCACCCTCGTCGAAAGGAGTTCCCGTGCCGGAACGCAAGGTCAAGGTCGGTTCGTCGGTGGGCCTGCACGCCCGCCCCGCCACGATCTTCACCCAGGCCGCCGCCAAGCAGCCGGTGAAGGTCACGATCGCCAAGACGGGCGGCAACCCGGTCGACGCGCGCAGTGTCCTGTTCGTCCTGGGCCTCGACGTCCGCGGCGGCGACGAGGTCGTGCTCACCGCAGCGGACGGTGAGGGTGCCGAGGCCGCGCTGGACGAGCTCGAGGCCCTCCTTCAGCGAGACCTCGACAAGGAATAGCGACAACACGACGAAGGGGGTGTCCGCCGCGGCGGACACCCCCTTCGTCGTGCTCGGGTCTCTACCTCGGCACGAGGTTCGAGGTGCTGATGCGGTGCCGGGTCTCGATCAGGCGGACCGCACCGGAGAGCGACCGCATCGACAGCGAGTGCGTGGTCGCCCGGTCCGGGGAGAAGCGCACGCCACGCAGCAGCTCGCCGTCCGTCACGCCCGTGGCCGCAACGAAGACGTTGTCGCTGCGGACCATGTCGTCCAGCGTCAGGACCTTGTCGAGGTCGTAGCCGGCGTCCAGGGCGAGGCGGCGCTCGTCGTCGTTGCGGGGGTAGAGCCGGCCGTAGAAGGCGCCGCCCATGCACTTCAGCGCGCACGCCGCCAGCACGCCCTCCGGGGTGCCGCCGATGCCGACCATGAGGTCGACGTTGGTGTCCGGCGTGGCGGCCATGATCGCTCCCGCGACGTCGCCGTCGAGCAGGAACTTGATGCGTGAGCCGGCCTCGCGCACTCGGCGGACGAGGTCCGCCTCGTGCCGCGGCCGGTCCAGGATGCAGACGGTGAGCTCGGGGACCGGGACGCCGCGGGCCTTGGCGATGTGCGCCAGGGTCGTCTCGATGGGGTCGTTGAGGTCGACGACGTCGGCCAGGTCGGCGGCGACGGCGATCTTCTCCATGTAGACGCACGGGCCCGGGTCGAACATGGTGCCGCGCTCGGACACCGCGACGATCGCCAGGGCGTTCGGCAGGCTCTTGGCCGTCAGCGTCGTGCCGTCGACGGGGTCGACGGCGAAGTCGACCTCCGGGCCGGTGCCGTCGCCGACGTCCTCGCCGTTGTAGAGCATCGGGGCTTCGTCCTTCTCACCCTCCCCGATGACGACGACGCCACGCATGGAGATCGTGTTGAGGACCGGACGCATGGCGTCGACGGCGGCCTGGTCGACGATCTCCTTGTCGCCGCGCCCGAGGTGACGGGAGGCGGCGAGCGCCGCGGCCTCGGTTGCACGGACGAGTTCCAGGGCGAGGTTGCGGTCGATCCCGGCTCGGGCCGGTGCTCCGTGCTCGGACGTGGGGGCAGGGCTGTCGGTCATTGGCCGTTCACCTTCCGTGCGGTCCCGGCGGGACGCAGCTTCGCGACGGTGCCCGCGCGCGTGACGGGCCGGGCACCGGGGTGGAGTCCTCCCGGTTGAATTGCCCCGCCATGCATCGCGCCGTGCGGGATCCCCCCGTTCGAGTGCGGGCGGAGGCCCGGGCCACGCCCGTTGACCTCCGGTGTGGCGGCGAGCTCGCGAGAGAGACTGCGACCGGCGATGACCAGCGCAGGCCGGACGACGGGCAGCTCGGCGGCCGGGTCGTCGACCCGTACCTCGATCGCCGCCACGACGCGGCCACCTGGGCCGAACACGGGCACGGCGAGTGCGCTGCGGTCGGGTTCGAGCTCCCAGCGGGCGACGGCGAGCCGGCTGAGCCGGGCCATCGCCAGTGCCCTGCGGAACCGGTCAGGTGCCGTCACCGTGAACGGCGTGAACGCGGTCAGGCCGCGGCTCAGGTAGGAGTCGACCAGGGCCGGTACGGAGAAGGCCAGCAGCGCCTTGCCCATCGCGGTCGCGTGGGCCGGTGCGGTGGCGCCCTGGCTGAAGGTCGTCACGGGTCGGCGTCCGCGGGGCTTCTCGATGTAAGTGACGTCGCGGTCGCCGAGTACCCCGAGCCGCACGTCGGCGTCGAGCGCCTGCGAGAGGTCCTGGAGCATGAGGCAGGCCCGCTCCTCCAGGCTGGTTGCCGTGCCACCCGCACCTCCGATGAGGCGCAGCGGCAACCCGACGCAGTAGTCGCCGTCGTCGGTCCGCTCGAGGATCTTCCACGCGGCCAGCTCGCGGACGAGACGGTGTGCGGTCGACAGCGGCAGGCCGGTGGCGGTGGCGATCTCGGTCAACGTGTGAACGTCGCCGTTCAGGTAGGTCATCAGAATGACCGCAGCCTTGCTGATGACCGTTCGGCCTGCGGCCGAGACGTCGTCCGTCATGTCGTCCTCTCACTTGCCACCGTCGCAGACGGCGGGCGGGGAGGCGACGCCTCCCCGCCCGCCGTGGCACTACATGTACTGGCCGCCGTTGACGGAGTAGATCTGGCCGGTGATGAAGGCCGATTCCGGGTCGGCGAGGAACTCCACGACGCGGGCGATCTCGTCGGGTTCGCCGAGGCGGCCGACGGGGATCTTGGCGATGACCTTGTCGAGGGCTTCCTTGGGGACGGCCTGGACCATTTCGGTGGAGATGTAGCCGGGGGCGACGGAGTTGACGGTGATGCCCTTGCGGGCGGTCTCCTGGGCGAGGCTCATGGTCAGGCCGAACAGGCCGGCTTTGGAGGAGGCGTAGTTGGCCTGGCCGATGTTGCCGGCCTCGCCGATGATCGAGCTGATGTTGATGATGCGACCCGATCCGCGGTCGAGCATGTGCTGCAGGATGGCTCGGGAGAGGTAGAACGCGCCCGAGAGGTTGACCTGGATGACCCGGTCCCAGTCTTCGACGGTCATCTTGCGGACGGTCTTGTCCAGGGTGATGCCGGCGTTGTTGACCAGGATGTCGAGGCGGCCGTGGGTGTCGAGGACTTCTTGGATGACTCGTTCGCAGTCTTCGGCGGAGCCGATGTTGCCCTGGTGCGCGCTGGCGCCGGGGTGGGCTTCGCAGAAGGCGTCGGCGACGTCTTTGCCGCGGGAGTAGCCCGCGGCGACGGTGACTCCGCGTGCGGCGAGTCGTTCGCTGATCGCCAGTCCGATTCCCCGCACACCTCCTGTCACGAGGGCTACCTGTCCGGTCATGTCTGCCATGCTGTGCAGTCCTTTCTCGTTCTTCGGATCGCCGGTGTCAGGGGTCGCCGAGTCAGCGGTTCACGTGCAGGAGCAGGGCTTCGCCCTGGCCGCCGCCGCCGCACAGGCCGGCCGCGCCGAGCCCGCCACCGCGACGGCCCAGCTCCAGGGCCAGGTGCAGCGCGACCCGGGCACCCGACGCGCCGACCGGATGCCCCATCGAGATCGCGCCACCGTTGACGTTCACGTTCTCATCAGAGATGTCCAGATCACGCATCGACTGCAACGCGACCGCCGCGAACGCCTCGTTGATCTCGAACAGATCCACCTCCGCCGCCGTCTTCCCCTCGCGCTTGAGGGCCTTGAGGATCGCGTTGGCCGGCTGCGACAGCAGCGAGGCGTCCGGGCCGGCGACGTTGCCGTGCGCCCCGATCTCGGCCAGGATCGGCGCCCCCAACTCCTGCGCCTTCGCCCTGCTCATCACCACCACCGCCGCCGCACCGTCGGAGATCTGCGACGCCGACCCCGCGGTCACCGTGCCGTCGGCGGCGAACGCCGGACGCAGCTTCGCCAGCGACGCGGCGGTGGTGCCCTCGCGGACACCCTCGTCGTCGGTGACCGTGATCGGGTCACCACGGCGCTGCGGCACGCTCACGGTGACGATCTCGTCGTCGAACAACCCGTTCTTACGGGCGGTGATGGCCCGTTCGTGGGACTGGGCGGAGTAGGCGTCCTGGTCCTCGCGGGTCAACTGGCGCTGCTTGCTGTAGAACTCCGTGGAGTCACCCATCCCGCGCAGGTCGAACGCGCAGTACAGGGCGTCGTGCGAGGTCGCGTCCACGATCTTGTTGTCGCCGTAGCGGTAACCCCCCCGGGCGCCGGGCAACAGGTACGGCCCGTTGGTCATCGACTCCATACCGCCGGCCACGACGACGTCGAACTCCCCGGCGCCGATGAGCTGATCGGCCATCGCGATCGCGTTCAACCCCGACAGGCACACCTTGTTGATGGTCAGGGCGGGCACATTCATCGGGATCCCGCCCTTGACCGCGGCCTGGCGGGCGGTGATCTGCCCGGCCCCGGCCTGGATCACATGACCCATGATCACGTAGTCGACCTGGTCACCGGAGATCCCTGAGCGCTCCAACGCCGCGGAGATGGCGAACCCGCCGAGGTCCATCGCGGTGAAACCCTTGAGCGCGCCCGACAGCTTCCCGATCGGGGTGCGGGCACCGCCGACGATCACAGAACCTGGCATGAACAGCCTCCTGTGTCTGTCGTCTTGCTGACTCGTGCCCGCGTGGGGATCACTTCTTCTTCTTGGGCATGTACAGGTCCGTGATGGTGCCTTCGAACGCTTCGGCGGCCATGGCCACGGTTTCGGACAGGGTGGGGTGGGGGTGGATGGTGAGCCCGACGTCGGCGGCGTCGGCGCCGATCTCGATGGCCAGCGCGGCTTCGGCGATGAGGTCTCCGGCGTTGGGGCCGACGATCCCGGCGCCGATGACCCGGTCGTTGGCTTCGTCGAACAGCACCTTGGTCAGGCCCTCGTCCCGCCCGAGGGACAGGGAGCGGCCGGACGCGGCCCAGGGGAACACGCCCTTGCCGTACTTGACCCCGGCGGCTTTGGCCTCGTTCTCGGTGACCCCGACCCAGGCGACCTCGGGGTCGGTGTAGGCCACCGAGGGGATGACGGTGGCGTCGAAGTAGGAGGTGTGTCCGGCGGTGTTCTCCGCGGCGACCTTGCCTTCGTGGGTGGCCTTGTGGGCGAGCATCGGCTGCCCGACGACGTCGCCGATGGCGAAGATGTGGCCGACGTTGGTGCGTTGCTGCTTGTCGACCGGGATGAAGCCGCGTTCGTCGACGAACACCCCGGCCGCGTCGGCGCCCACGACGCGGCCGTTGGGCCGGCGCCCGACCGCGACGAGGATCTTGTCGAACACCGCGGTGTCCGGGGCTTTGGCCTTGTCCTTGCTGGCGGTGGAGTCGAAGGTGACGGTCAGCCCGTCGGGGCCGGCTTCGACGGCGGTGACCTTGGTGCCCAGCCAGATCGCCTCATACGACTGGGCGATCCGCTTGGTGAGCGGGGTGACCAGGTCCTTGTCGGCGCCGGGGATCAGTTGGTCCATCAACTCGACCACGCTGATTTTGGAGCCGAGTTCGGAGTAGACGGTGGCCATCTCCAGCCCGATGATCCCGCCGCCCAGCACGAGGAGCCGCTCGGGGATGGTGTCGAGGTCCAGGGCGCCGGTGGAGTCGATGACGCGGGGGTCGTCGTGCGGGATGAACGGCAGCGCGACCGGCTCCGACCCGGCGGCGATGATCGCGGAATCGAACGACACGGTGGTGGTGGATCCGTCGGGGCCGGCGACCGAGAGCATGTTGGGTGAGGTGAAGGTGCCGGTGCCGACCAGGGTCTGGACCTTGCGTTGTTTGGCCAGCCCGGTCAGCCCGCCGGTGAGCCGGGTGACCACCCCGTCTTTCCAGCCGCGCAGCACGTCCAGGTCGATCGTGGGCGGGGTGAACGACAGCCCGGCGTGGCTCATCTCCTTGGTTTCGGCGATCACCTTGGCCGCGTGCAGCAGTGCCTTCGACGGGATGCAGCCGACGTTGAGGCAGACCCCGCCCAGCGGGCCGCGGGAGTCGACCATCACGACCTTCTTGCCCAGGTCCGCCGCCCTAAACGCCGCGGTGTAGCCACCCGGCCCGGCGCCGAGCACCAGCACCTCGGCGTGCACATCACCCTTGGTCCCGGTGTAGGGGGCCGGGGCGCCGACCGGAGCCGTGCCGTTGCTCTGGTGCGTCGGCGGGCCCGCCGACGAGCCGTAGCCCGCCGGTGCGGTCAGCTCCTCCCGAGGCCCGGTCGCCGTCTCGGGGGAGCCGCCCCCGGCGGTGTCCGCCGCCTCGCTGGTCAGCCGCTCCTTGGGGGCTTCTCCGGCCGCCCCCGCGACCTCGAAGGTGGCGACCACCGTGCCCTCGGAGACGCTGTCACCGACCGAGACCTTGAGCTCGGTGACGGTTCCGGCCACGGGCGACGGGACGTCGAGGGTGGCCTTGTCCGACTCCAGGGTGAGCAGCGGGTCGTCCACCGCCACCGTGTCGCCCGGGTTGACGAGGATCTCGATGATCGGGACGTCGGTGAAGTCGCCGATGTCGGGAACCTTGATCTCCTGCGAGGCCATGCCGCACTCCTTCCAGGAGTGAAGAGGGGAGGGGTGGCGGGTGGTGAATGGCGAGGGGACGGTCAGAGCAGGAGGCGTCGGTCGTCCTCGAGCAGGTAGCACAGGTGTCGGGTGAACCGGGCGGCCAGCGCGCCGTCGATGACGCGGTGGTCATAGGACACCGACAGCGGCAGCATGTTGCGCGGCACGAACTCGGTGCCGTTCCACACCGGTTTCATCGCCGAGCGCACCACGCCCAGGATCGCGACCTCGGGGGCGTTGACGATCGGGGTGAAACTGGTGCCGCCGATCCCGCCCAGGCTGGAGATGGTGAACGTGCCACCCGCCATGTCGGCAGGGCCGAGTTTCCCGTCGCGGGCCTTCGCCGAGATCTCCATGAACTCCCGGCTCAGGTCCACGATGCCCTTGCGGTCGGCGTCCTTCACCACCGGAACCACCAGCCCGCCGGGGGTGTCCACGGCGATCCCGATGTTGTAGTACTGCTTGAGGATGATCGAGTCCTTCTCCGGGCTCAGACTCGAGTTGAACTCCGGGTGCTTCTTCAACGCCCCGACCACGGCCTTGACCAGGAACGCCAACAACGTGACCCGATAAGGGTTGCGGTCGCCCTTCGCGGCGGTGTCGAGCTGCTTGCGGTAGGCGTCGAGCTCGGTGATGTCGGCGTCGTCGTTGTGCGTGACGTGCGGGACATTGAGCCACGACCGGTGCAGGAACGGACCCGACACCTTCTTGATCCGCGGCAACGCCTGGATCTCCACCGGCCCGAACTTGGAGAAGTCCTGCGCCGGGACCTCCGGGATCCCGCTGCCTTGCGCCGCCGCCGGAGCCGCCGCCGGAGCGGGCGACGCCGGGCCCTTCAGGAAGCCCAGCAGGTCGTCCTTGGTGATCCGACCCTTCGAACCCGACGCGTCGATCTTCGACAGGTCGATCCCGAGCTCGCGGGCCATCCGGCGCACACTCGGACCGGCGTGTGCCCCGGCCGGCGCCTGGCCACCATCAGCGCCGGCCACCGCGGGCGGCGCGGCCAGCGGTGCCCCGACCGCCGCCGCGACCGGCTTCGCCGCCGCCGGACCGGACGCCGGTTCCTGCTGCTCGACCAGCGACGGCGGAGTCGTACTCGCGCCTTCCCCTGAGCTGAACAGCAGGATCGGCGTGCCCTCGCTGACCTCGTCGCCGACCTTCACCAGCACCTCGCCCACGGTGCCCGCCGACGGCGCGGGGACGTCCAACGTCGCCTTGTCGGACTCCAGGGTGAGCAACGGGTCCTCGGCGTTGACCTTGTCACCGGGCGCGACATGCACCTCGATGATCGGCACGGCGGCGAAGTCGCCGATGTCGGGAACCTTGACCTCGGTCGCACCTGCAGTTGCCGTGGACATTGAGCTTCCTCTCGGACCTGTCGAGAATGTGCGGGCGGACCGGTGCGCGGAGTCAGGCGCGAGCCGGGTCGAGCTTGTCCGGGTCGATGTCGTAGCGGGCGATCGCGTCCGTGACCGCGCTCGCCGGGACCACACCGTCGGCGGCCAGCGCGGCGAGCGTGGCGACGACCACGTGCTGGCGGTCGACCTCGAAGTGCCGACGCAGCGCCTTGCGGTAGTCGGAGCGGCCGAAACCGTCCGTACCCAGGACGACGTAGCGGCGGTCCGCGGGCACCGACGGACGGATCTGCTCGGCGAACGCGCGCATGTAGTCCGTCGCCGCGACGACGGGACCGGCCGGGCGCTCCGACAGCTTCTCCGTGACCCAGGAGGTGCGGGCCGTGTCGCCGGGGTGCAAGAGGTTCCACCGGTCCACGGCCACGGTGTCGCGGCCCAGCTCGGTGAAGCTCGGGCAGCTCCAGATGTCCGCGGTGACGCCGTGCTCGCTCGCCAGCAGGTCCGCCGCCGCCTCGACCTCGCGCAGGATGGTGCCGCTGCCCAGCAGCTGCACCCGCGGGCCCGTTCCTCCGGCCTCACCCGTGGAGCGCAGCAGGTACATGCCGCGCTTGATCCCCTCGATCACCTCGTCGCGCCGGTCTTCGGGCATCCCGGGGTGCTCGTAGTTCTCGTTCATGATGGTGAGGTAGTAGAAGACGTCTTCCTGATCGGTGAACATCCGACGGAGCCCGTCCTGGATGATCACCGCCACCTCGTGGGCGTAGGTGGGGTCGTAGGAGATGCAGTTCGGGATGGTCGCCGAGATCAGGTGGCTGTGGCCGTCTTCGTGCTGCAGGCCCTCGCCGTTCAGCGTCGTCCGCCCCGCCGTACCGCCCAACAGGAACCCGCGGGCCCGGCTGTCGCCGGCGGCCCAGGCGAGGTCGCCGATGCGCTGGAAACCGAACATCGAGTAGTAGACGTAGAACGGGATCATGGGGGTGTCGGACACCGAGTAGCTGGTGGCGGCCGCGATCCAGGACGACATGGCGCCGGCCTCGTTGATGCCCTCCTGCAGCATCTGGCCGGACTTGTCCTCCTTGTAGTACATGAGCTGGTTCGCGTCCTCGGGCCGGTACAGCTGCCCCACCTGCGACCAGATCCCGAACTGGCGGAACAGGCCCTCCATGCCGAACGTGCGCGACTCGTCCGGCACGATCGGCACCACCCGCTTGCCGATCTGCTTGTCGCGCAACAGCGTCGTCAGGATCCGGACGAACGCCATCGTCGTGGAGATCGTGCGGCTGCCGGTGGGCTTGAGCTGCGCGTCGAAGGCAGACAGGTCCGGGACGGTCAGGGTCTCGGTCGAGTGTTCCCGCCGCACCGGCAGCGCCCCACCGAGCGCCTGGCGCCGCTCGCGCAGGTAGGCCTGCTCGGGGCTGCCCTCCTTGATTGGCAGGAACGGCACCTCGGCCACCTGCTCGTCGGGCAGGTCCACGATCCCGAACCGGTCGCGGAACGCCCGCAGGACGTTCTCGCCCATCTTCTTCTGCTGGTGGCTGATGTTGAGGCCCTCGCCGGCCTCACCCATCCCGTACCCCTTGACCGTCTTGGCCAGGATGACCGTCGGTTGATCGACGTGGTCCACGGCGGCCTTGTACGCCGCGTAGACCTTCGACGGATCGTGCCCGCCGCGGCTCAGTGCCCAGATCTCGTCGTCGGTCATGTCCTTGACCAGGTCGAGCAGCTCGGGGTACTTGCCGAAGAAGTGCTCGCGGACGTACGCGCCGTTCTTGGACTTGAAGTCCTGGTACTCGCCGTCGACGCACTCCTCCATGCGCTTGAGCAGCAGCCCCGTCTTGTCCGCGGCCAGCAGCGGGTCCCAACCCGAGCCCCAGACGACCTTGATGACGTTCCACCCGGCGCCGCGGAAGCTACCCTCCAGCTCCTGGATGATCTTTCCGTTGCCCCGCACCGGCCCGTCGAGCCGCTGCAGGTTGCAGTTCACGACGAAGATCAGGTTGTCCAGCTTCTCCCGGCTGGCCAGCGCGATCGCGCCCAGTGACTCGGGCTCGTCCATCTCGCCGTCGCCGAGGAACGCCCACACGTGCCGGTTCGCCGTGTCGGCCAGCCCGCGGGCGTTGAGGTACTTGAGGAACCGGGCCTGGTAGATCGCCATCAGCGGGCCCAGGCCCATCGACACCGTCGGGAACTGCCAGAAGTCGGGCATCAACCAGGGATGGGGATAGGACGACAGGCCCCCACCCGCCACCTCCTGGCGGAAGCCGAGGAGCTGCTGCTCGGTGAGCCGGCCCTCCAGGAACGCGCGGGCGTAGATGCCGGGCGCCACGTGACCCTGGACAAACAGCAGGTCGCCGCCGTGGCCCTCGTGGGGTGCGTTCCAGAAGTGGTTGAAGCCGGTGTCGTAGAGCGTCGCCGACGACTGGAACGAGGCGATGTGACCGCCCAGCTCGGAGCTCTCCTTGTTGGCCCGCAGCACCGTCGCGACCGCGTTCCACCGGTTCAACGAGCGGATGCTGTGCTCGAGCTCGAAGTCGCCGGGGTGCTCGGGCTGCTTGTCCACCGGGATGGTGTTGACGTAGGCGGTGGTCGCCGAGAACGGCACCGGAACGGCGTGCCGCCGGGCCTCGTCCTGCACCTGCTGCAGCAGGAACGCCGCCCGCTCGACCCCGTCGAACTCCACGACGGAGTCGAGCGCCTCCCGCCACTCCTGGGTCTCCTGGGGGTCCTGGTCCTCGGGCATCTGCGCTCCTTGCATTGCACGTCTTTGCAGGCCGCTGTCGAGCTGGGTCTTCTCTAGCACTGTGGAAGGCGGTTCGCTGGCACTGCGGCCGCCGCCCGTCCGCTCCCTGCGGGCCCGTTCCGGCGGGTGCCGAGGGGGACCGGTGTGCACCGTCCGATGTGCCGCTCCGCAGGCTGCCAGACCGATCGCTTGTGAGCAACGTCTCGGGGAGAAGGGTCTGGCCTACCCTTCCGCCCCCGAACGAGACGAACCGACTCAGCATCGGGAATTACTACGCAAACGGTTGCGTCCAAACGCCGTTCCACCCGTTGTCCGGTCCGTGCCGGCGTGATCTGATGGCCCGGTGGGAGACGAGCCGGGGCAGCCCGTCGACGCGCCTTGGTGGCGCTCGGCCGTGATCTACCAGATCTATCCGCGCAGCTTCGCCGACTCCGACGGCGACGGGATCGGTGATCTGCCCGGAATCCGCGCGCGCCTGCCGTACCTGCGCGAACTGGGCGTCGACGCGGTGTGGATCAGCCCGTTCTACCCGTCTCCGATGGCCGACGCGGGCTACGACGTGAGCGACTACCGCGACGTCGAGCCGATCTTCGGGACGCTGGCCGACGCGGACGCGCTGCTGACCGAGGCGCACGCCCTGGGGCTGAAGGTGATCGTCGACCTCGTGCCCAACCACACCTCGGACGAGCACGAGTGGTTCCGGGCGGCCCTCGATGCGCCCCCGGGCAGTCCCGAGCGGGCCCGGTACATGTTCCGGGACGGACGCGGTGAGCACGGGGAGATCCCGCCGAACGACTGGATCAGCAACTTCGGCGGCGCGGCGTGGACGCGGGCGGCCGACGGCCAGTGGTACCTGCACCTCTTCGACTCGAAGCAGCCCGACCTCGACTGGACGAATCCCGAGGTGGTCGCCGAGTTCGAGTCCATCCTGCGGTTCTGGTTGGACCGGGGCATCGACGGGTTCCGCATCGACGTCGCGCACGGCCTGGCGAAGGACCCGGAGATGCCGGACCTGGAGGGCAACTGGGCGACCGGTGGCCCGGCCGTCGAAGGGCACCCGCACTGGGACCGCGACGAGGTGCACGAGGTGTACCGGGGCTGGCGACGGGTGACCGACGCCTACGCCGGCGACCGGGTGTTCGTCGGCGAGGTCTGGGTGCAGACACCCGAGCAGCTCGCCCGCTACCTGCGCGGCGACGAGCTGCACACCGCGTTCAACTTCACCTATCTGCTCGCGGGGTGGGATGCCAAGTCGCTGCGCACCGCCATCGACGACAGCATCGACGCACTGAGTGCGGTGGGCGCGCCGGCGACGTGGGTGCTCTCGAACCACGACGTCGTCCGCCACGTCACCCGCTACGGCGGAGGAGACCTCGGAAATCACCGCGCCCGGGCTGCGACGCTGCTGACCCTCGCCCTGCCCGGTGGGGCGTACGTGTACCAGGGCGAGGAGCTCGGCCTCCCCGAGGTCGTCGACCTTCCGCCGGAGTTGCGGCAGGACCCAGCGTTCGGGCGCACCCAGGGGGAAGACGGTTTTCGCGACGGGTGCCGGGTGCCGATCCCGTGGTCGGGCGAGGCGCCTCCGTTCGGCTTCGGGCCCGGCTCCGGCCAGCCGTGGCTGCCGCAACCGGCCGACTGGGCCGCGCTGACCGTCGAGAAGCAGCAGGGCGACCCGGCGTCGATGCTGGCGCTCTACCGCTCTGCGCTCGAGCTGCGCCGCGACCGGCCCGAGCTGGGCGACGGCACGATGTCGTGGATCGACACGGACGGCGAGCTGCTCGCGTTCCGCCGCGACCCGGGCTTCGTCTGCGTGGTGAATGTGGGCGGCGAGCCCGCGCCGCCTCCGGACGCGGTGCGCGACGGGGCGTTGCTGCTCTCGAGCGACCCGCTGGAGCCGGACGGCCGGCTGCCGGGTGCGACGTCGGCCTGGTACGCGGTCTGATGCGGAAGGCCTGATCCGGGAGGTTTCGGGTACGTCGCCGCCGTGACCGCACCGACCACCGACCAGGCTTCGCGAGCCGGCCGCACCCTCGCGGCCGGCGTCCTGCTGGGCCTGGGCACCGTGGCCTTCATCGACGAGACCGTGTTCCACCAGCTGCTGCACTGGCACCACTTCTACGACCGCTCGACCTCGGACGTCGGGCTCGTCTCCGACGGGCTGTTCCACGCGTTCAGCTGGTTCGCGACCGTCGCGGCCCTGTTCCTCGTCGCCGACCTGAGGCGGGATCACGCCTTCTGGGGACGGCGGTTCCTCGCAGGCTGGCTGGCCGGAGCCGGGTTCTTCCAGCTCTACGACGGCCTGGTGCAGCACAAGCTGTTCGGGCTGCACCAGATCCGCTACGGCGTCGACCTCGTGCCGTACGACGTCGCGTGGATCGTGATCGCGTCCGGGCTCCTGCTCGCCGGATTGGGGCTGATCGCCACGACCGGCCGGGCGGCACGGCAGCCGGCGTGACCCACCACGGCCCGGTCGCGCTGGTCGAGGCGGAGCTGTTGGCGGCCCTGCTGGTGGCGGCCGCTGTCGTCTACGTGGCGGCCTCCCGTGGGGTCGGGTGGCCTGCGGGGCGCACGGTGCGGTGGCTGCTGGGGATCGGGACCGCGGTGGCCGGCGTCGCCGTGTGGTCCCTCGGCGGCGCGCACGACCTGCGGCTGCACGTGGTGGGGCACCTGCTGCTGGGGATGGTCGCCCCGCTGCTGCTGGTGACGGCCGCGCCGATCACGCTCGCGCTGCGCGCCCTGCCACGCGAACACGCCCGCACTCTGGGCCGGCTGCTCCGCCGCCGGCCGTTGGCCGTGCTCACCCACCCGGCCGTCGCCGCACTGCTCGATGTCGGGGGCCTGTGGTTGATGTACCGGACCGCGCTGCTCTCCGAGGTGTCACCGCTGCTGCTGCAGGTGCACATGCTGCTGGCCGGATACCTGTTCGCCTTCGCGCTGATCGGCCCGGACCCGGCCCCGCACCGGCCCGGGCTCGTCGTGCGGGTCGGCGTACTCGTGGCGGCCGTGGCCGCGCACGACGTGCTCGCGAAGCTGCTCTACGCCGCACCGCCGCCGGGCGTACCGGTGGCACAAGCCGAGGCGGCGGGACTGCTCATGTACTACGGCGCGGCGCCGGTGCACGTCGCCTTGTTCGTCCTGCTCGGCCGCGAGTGGTTGGCCGGGCAGCGCCGAGCCCGGGCACGGGCGCGGCGGCTGCTGTCTCAGGAACCGGTACCGCGCAGCGCAGCAGCGGCGCCGAGCGCGTGCTCAGCCGCATTGCTGGTCGAGAACGCCTCCCACAGTCCGGGCGCCGCGGCGAGGATCAGGGCCGGGGAGGGGTGGCCGTCGATGCCGCCGAGGACGACGCCCGCTTCGCGGGCCAGCAACATCCCGGCGGCGACGTCCCAGATCTTGGTCCCGGCCAGCACCGCGCAGTCGAAGCGGCCGCAGGCGAGGTAGGCGAGATCCAGCGCGGAGGGGATGCGGCGGATGTCGCCGACCTCCGGCAGCAGTGCACCGATGACGCCCACCATGAGCTGCTTCGTCGCGGCGGACGGGTCGAAGCTGAGGCCGGCGATCGCCTCGCCGAGCCGGGTGCGGTCCGAGGCGGTGACCGCCACGCCGTCCAGGAACGCGCCCTCGCCCGAGATCGCACTGAAGGTCTCGCCGACGACGGGGTCGTGCACGACGGCCAGGGCGAGGTCGTCGTCGGTGGGGCCGTCCTGGAGCGCGATGCACACCGACCAGGGGCCTGCTGCCGCCAGGTAGTTGCGGGTGCCGTCGAGCGGGTCGACGATCCAGCGCCGCCCGCTCCTACCGGTCACGCCGCCACCCTCCTCACCGAGCACGCCGTCGTCCGGGAAGGCGGCGCGCAGACCCTCGACGATCAGGGCCTCGCTGGCGAGGTCGACGTGCGACACGAGGTCGTTGGCGTGGGCCTTGACCGTGTGCGCGGTGATGCCCGCCCGCTCGCGTACCTGCAGCTCGCCTGCCTGCCGGGCGAGGCGGACGGCCAGGTCGTGCGCCGTGTGGAGGTGGTTCGGCGAGCCGGGAGCAGCCACGCGCCCACCCTGGCACACGGCGTCAGCCCGTGGCACCCAGCCGGTCCAGGATGCGCGGCCACAGGTCACGGTGCGCCGCGCGCCCCACCAGCACGCCGACGTGTTGCAGCGCCACACCCACCTCGCCGGTGTAGTGCAGCAGCAGCTTGTCCGCCGACGCGGCCGCCTCGTGCACGGGCACGACCGACGACGGCGGGATGACCGCGCTGCGCGGGGCGAAGACCGTGGTCAACGGTGCGGTCAGCGTGGCGGGACCGACCCGTTCGCCGGCGATCTCCAGCGTGCCGCGGGCGAAGGCGTCGTCGCGGTACAGCTGCTCGACGACGTCGCGGAACAGGGCGCCGGGCATGCGGAACTCGTCGGACGCCCAGCGCAACACGCGCAGGTGCGTGCGCAGCGCCGCGGGGTCCCTCAGGCTGCGCAGCAGGTCGATGCGCGGCTCGGCGGCGAACTCTCGGGGCGACGCCGCCGCGCTCACCACGTCGAGGAAGGCGCCGGGTACCCCGCCCCGGGCGAGATGGTCCACCACCGCAGGGGATGTGGCGGCGATGAACGGCGCGAACCGCCCGGCGAGGGCGCCGAACTGCAGCGGTGCCTCGAGCACGGCGAGCGCGGACACCCGCTCCGGCCGGCGGGCGGCGAGGACCGCCGCGAGGGTGCCGCCCAGTGAGTGGCCCGCCACGGCGGCCGTCGCTGAACCGGTCTGCTCGGTCACGGTGTCCAGGCAGGCCACCAGCAGCGTGTCGGCGTAGTGAGCGAGGCCGGCGTCGGCGTCGGCGGGCTGGTCGGCCCATTCCACGAGGAACGGACGCAGGCCGCGACGCCGCGCGTGCTCCACGACGCTGACCTGTGGCTCGAGATCCCAGAGGTACGACCGCTTGATCGGCGCCGGCACCAGCAGGACGGGGTTCCCGTCGCCGGCGTAGGTGTGCAGGCGCACCCCGGGTGCCACGTCGACGACCGTCGACGCCGTGGTGCGTGGGCCCAGCCCGGCCGCCGCCAGCGCCCGCCCCCTGCGCCGCCGCGCAGCGTCGAGGGCCTCCAGCGTCGCCTTCGCGGGATCGAACGTGGTCACGCCTCCAGTGTGCGCGAGTCCGTGTGTTCATCAGCGCGAGTCCGTGTGTTCTTCAGCGCGAATGTGGCATCACGCCCGGCCGAAGTGACGGACTCGCGCTGTGGAAGTGACGGACTCGCGCTGTCGAAGTGACGGACTCGCGGATCGCTCGGGTGCGTCACAGGTGGGGGAGGAGGGCGAGGAAGGCGCGGGCGGCGGGAGCGGAGGGCTCGGGACGGCGGTGGACCAGGCTCACCGGGTGGCGGGCCCCGGGGTCGTCGAGGGGCACCGCGGCGACGTCCCCGTTTCCGACCTGTCCCGCGGCGGTGGACGCCGGCACGACAGCCACGCCCAGACCCAGCCCGACGTAGCGCACCACCGCATCCGACGTGTCGAGGGCGAAGGCGACGCCGCGGTGCACGCCGGCTCGGGTGAAGGCCGCGTCGACCTGGGTGCGCAGGCCCGACTCGGCCCGCATCTCGACGAAGTCGGCGCCGTCGACCAGCTCGGCCAGACCGACCTCGGCTGCTGAACGCCCGGCTCGTCAGGCGGTACCCGGTCCACCGGATCCTCGTGGTCGGGCTGCTCGGCTCGACCGTCGCGGCGGTGCTGCTGCTGGTGACCGTCGCCGCCGGTGCCGGGCTGGTCGCCGTGCTCGTGCCGCTGTTCGTCGTGGTCGCCAGCCGCGGCCTGGTGTCCGCCAACGCGACCGTGCTCGGCATCGAGCGGTCGTCCGCGGCCGGATCGGCTTCGGCCGTCCTGGGTGCGTTGATGTTCGCGGGCGGTGTGCTGGTCACCCCGCTGCTCGCGGCGGGCGGGGAGGGTACGGCGCTGCCGATGGCCGCAGTCGTCGCGGGCGGTGCGGTGGCCGCGCTGCTGGCGACCGTGCTCCTGGCCCGGCCGGCGGCCAAGGCGTAGTCGCCCGATCGGTGGGTATGCCGCCTGCATGACCGACCGCTCACTCGCCCTCGTCACCGGTGCCTCCAGCGGCATCGGTTTGGAGCTGGCGCGCCAGTTCGCCGACAACGGCTTCGATCTGATCGTCAACGCGGAGGACGCCGGCCTCGCCGCCGCCGCGCAGCAATTGCGCAGTGCCGGCGCGACGGTGCACGAGGTGCAGGCGGACCTGCGCGACGAGCACGGTGTGAACGCGGTGTGGTCCGCGGTGTCCGCGACCGGCCGCCCGCTGGCCGCCGCCGCGCTCAACGCCGGTGTCGGGCAGGGCGGGGCGTTCCTCGACACCGACATCGCCGACGAGCAGGAGATCATCGACACCAACATCAGCTCCACCGTGCGCCTCGCGAAGCTCGTGCTGCGCGACATGAACGGCCGCGGCGAGGGCCGGGTGCTGATCACCTCGTCGATCGCCTCGACGATGCCGGGCAGCTTCCAGTCCGTCTACAACGCGTCCAAGTCGTTCCTGCAGTCGTTCGCGGAGGCCTTGCAGGAGGAACTCAAGGACAGCGGGGTCACGATCACCTCGTTGATGCCCGGCCCGACCGAGACCAACTTCTTCCACCGCGCCGACATGGACGACACCAAGGTGGGGGCGTCGAGCAAGGACAGCCCCGAGCAGGTCGCGAAGCAGGGCTTCGAGGCGCTCATGAAGGGCGACAAGAAGATCGTCGCCGGCGGGCTCGGCACCAAGGCGCAGGGGATGGCGGCCAAGGTGCTGCCGGACTCGGTCAAGGGTGCCATGCACCGGCAGATGGCCGAGCCCGGCTCCGCCGAATAGTCCTGGGCACGAGTAAGGGGAACTTCGATGAGAGCACTCACCTGGCACGGCAAGCGGGACGTCCGCGTCGACACCGTGCCCGACCCGACGATCCAGGACCCGACGGATGTGATCGTCGAGGTCACCTCGACCGGCATCTGCGGGTCGGACCTGCACCTCTACGAGTTGTTCGGGCCTTTCCTCGGCGAGGGCGACATCCTCGGCCACGAGCCGATGGGCGTCGTCGCCGAGGTCGGGTCCGGTGTCACCGAGCTCAAGGTCGGCGACCGCGTGGTCGTGCCGTTCAACGTCTCGTGCGGCACCTGTTTCATGTGCGGCCAGGGGCTGCACAGCCAGTGCGAGACGACGCAGGTGCACGAGTACGGCACCGGCGCCTCGCTGTTCGGCTACACCAAGCTCTACGGGCAGGTCCCGGGTGGACAGGCCGAGTACCTGCGGGTGCCGTTCGGCAACACACTGCCGATCAAGGTGCCGGACGGGCCGCCGGACGACCGGTTCGTCTACCTGTCGGACGTGCTGCCCACCGCTTGGCAGGCCGTGCAGTACGCGGGTGTCCGGCCCGGCGGCTCCCTGGCCGTGCTGGGCCTCGGGCCGATCGGCGACATGGCCACGCGCATCGCGAAGCACCTCGGCGTCGAGACGGTGATCGGCATCGACCTCGTGCCCGAGCGCCTGGAGCGTGCGCGGAAGAACGACGTCCAGACGATCGACCTGCGCCAGCACGGCAAGGACCTCGGCGACGTCGTCCGCGGGCTGACCGGTGGTCGTGGCCCCGACGCCGTGATCGACGCGGTCGGCATGGAGGCGCACGGCTCGCCGGTGGGGAAGGCGGCCCACCAGCTCGTGGGCCTGCTGCCCGACGTCGTGGCCAACCCGCTCATGCGCCACGCGGGCGTCGACCGGCTGAACGCGCTCTACTCGGCGATCGACATGGTGCGGCGAGGCGGCACGATCTCCTTGTCGGGCGTCTACGGCGGCTCGGCGGACCCCCTGCCGCTGTTCCAGTTGTTCGACAAGCAGGTGCAGTTGCGGATGGGGCAGGCGAACGTGCACCGGTGGGCGCCCGACATCCTGCCGCTGCTCACCGACGCCGACCCTCTGGGCGTCGATGACTTCGCCACCCACCGGCTGCCGCTGGCCGCCGCACCGGAGGCCTACGCGACGTTCCAGAAGAAGCAGGACGGCATGATCAAGACGCTGATCCAGCCGAAGTTGGGATAGCTCCGGGTTAGGAAGGCGAGTGCCGGGAATCCCGCATCGAAGCGGTCCGACGTGGGGCCGCAGGAGGAGGGCAGGATGTCAGAGCAGATATCCGACCGGACCGACCCCGACGACGCGGCGAGCGACGCCGCTGCTGCGGGATCGACCGACGAGCCCGCGGGCAACCTGACGGTCGAGGACGACCCGCAGGGCACCACGGATCCGGCCGACCTGGCCGGGACGGGTGGCCCGCAGGACGACGGCGTCGAGTAGCGCCCTCGCTCGGCTGAGGTGACCTCGAGCGGGTCACGGGTGGGTACGCGACCCCACCCGTGACCCGCTCACCCGTCTCAGGTGCCCCGAGTGCCTGCGCGAGTCCCTCCGTCGGGAGGTGCGAACCACCGGAAGTGACAAGACGCAGCAGGGTTCGTCAGGTTGCGCGACATCACCCGATCGGATGGGTGCCCGGATGGATCACTGCCGACAGAGCGGGTATCTCGGATTCGTGAGCAGCGCCGACGTCCCCCGTGGCCGCCACCGTCTCGTCGAGCCGGTGCGCCGGCCCTCGCTCCTACCGCGGTCGGCCGGCGTCGTCGCCGCGACCGTCGGAGCCGTTCTGGCGCTCGGCGCCCAGTCGAACTCGTCGGTGCCTGCGCCCCGCCCGCATCCCGACGCACCGGAACGCGCGGCGTCGGCGCTCGAGCCGGTGATCCCGGCTCCCCGCGAAGAAGAGGCTGCACGGTTCCGGTCGCACGCGGGACCCGTGACGGGAGCGTCCGTCGCCGGGGCGCACCTGCAGGCGACCGTCCGCCTCGGATCCAGCTTCTGACATATCCGAGGACAGCCCGCTCGTCGCCCCCTGTCGCCCCTCTGTCGGGTGATATCAGGAGTTTCGCAACGCGATGTCGTGCCTGTCGTTACGCCGCGTGAGAGTCGGAGGACAGAGGGTCGCCGACGGTGGACGCGCGGAGTGGTGAAATGGCGAGCCATCGTCGCGGACTGCGGCCGTCCCAGTGGCCGGTCCGGGACCTGCTCGGTCCGGACGTGGCACCGGGCCGGCTGTGGGACGCGCGGATCGGCGCCGCACTGGCGGGGCTGCTGGCGTGCGGCGCGGCGGTGACCGTCGTGCTCACCTCGGGCGACCAGGCGGTGTCGGACCAACCTGCCGAAGCGCTCGGCCCCGGACCGCAGGCGGGCCCGCTGCCCGAAACCGTCGTTCCGGCACCCTCCGTTCCGGTGCCGCAGGTTCCCGCAGTGCAGGTTCCGCCACCGGCGATCGCCCTACCGCAGCTCGTCCCGGCGCCGGCCGTCACCGTCCCGCGGATCACGCCACCGCGGTCGGCGCGTCCGCACCCTGCGGCGCCGCCGCGGATGCGCCAGGGATCGACGGGGTCGACGGGGTGGGCGTCCCGTTCGAAGGAGCAGACGCTCGCGGAACAGGTCGCCAGCGCCATCGAACACCGAGAGGATCGGCCCGCACGGCACCGTGCGGATGTCGGGCGGCTCCGGGTACCGACCCCGCGACCGGCCGACGCGGCCGCGTTGCTGGACCTGGCCTGCGCGGACGAGGACCGGGGTGAGGGGCGCCGGTCCGGCGGACGGCACCGTGCTCCGGACAGCGAGGTCGAGCACCACGTCGCCCGGCACGATCACTCCCATCGGGACCATCACTCCCATCGGGACCATGACGACCGGGACCACCGCGAGCGTGACCGTGCCGACCACGAGCACGACCACGACCGCGAGGACGGGCACGGCGCGCATGACCACGACGACCACCGGTCGGGGTGGTCGTGGTTCGAGACGGCTGACGACGACGACCGGCCCGAATGGTCGTGGTTCGAGACGGACCGGGATTCGGACGAGGACGACGGTCCCAGGACCGGTGCGCACGGGGACGAGCGGAACGACGAGGTCGACGAGGTCGACGAGGTCGACGAGGTCGACGAGGTCGACGAGGTCGACGAGGACACCGTCGCCGACCGGGACGACGCCGAGGAACGCGACGACGCGAGCGAGGACGACGCCACCGAGGACGCGGAGGGCGTGGCCGACTTCGAGTGACAGGCGACCGGGGTACGCCTTCGGCGCGCCGGGCCGGGGTCCGTCTGGGACGCTGGTCTTGATCCCCCGCACTCCTGAAAGGACCGCCGGTGACCACCAGCAACCTCCGCGAGGAATCCGTCCGCGAAGAGGTGGTGCTCGTCGACGACGAGGGTCGGCCCGTCGGTGTCGCCGACAAGGCGACCGTCCACGGCCCCACCACGCCGCGCCACCTCGCGTTCTCCTGCTACGGCTTCGACGCCGCCGGTCGCCTGCTGGTCACCCGCCGCGCGCCGGACAAGCGCGCTTTCCCGCTGGTGTGGACCGGCACGTGCTGCGGCCACCCGGCACCCGGCGAGGACATCGCCGCCGCGGTGCACCGCCGCCTGTGCGACGAGTTGGGCGTCGAAGCCCGCGACCTGACGTTGCTGCTGCCGGACTTCTCCTACCGCGCCTCCGACGGCGCCGTCGAGGAGAACGAGTTGTGCCCCGTCTACGTCTGTCGGCTCGAGGGCGATCCGGAGCCGGCGCCCGATGAGGTGGCCGAGTGGGTGTGGTGGGACTGGGACGCGTTCCTCGCCGCCGCCGAGGCTCCGGACAGCGTGCTGTCACCCTGGGCGCGCCTGCAGGCCCCCCTGCTCGACCCCCTGCTCGACACCGCCCTCCCCGGCCTGCCGCGGCGCCGCACCGCGTAGCTCGGCCCACCACGCGCGAGTTGCGCGTTCGTGCACGCGAGTCTTGCGCTGGTGTACACGAGTCTTGCGTTCGAGTACGTCGTTCAGCCCCGTACCGTGCGGTTCCGCCCCGCGAGCGCCCCGGACACCGCCTGCGGCACGATCAGCGCCAGCAGCAGCACCAGTGGGCCCGTCCACGAGCCGGTGGCGTCGTGCAGGAGCCCGACGAGCAGCGGCCCGAAGGCGCACAGCGTGTAGCCGATGCTCTGGGCCATCGCTGACACCCGCGCCGTGTCGGCCACCCGCTCGGTCCGTAGCACGAACAGGTTGAGGCCCAGCGCGAAGCAGGCGCCTTGACCGGCGCCGATCAGCCCGACCCACAGGTACGGCGCCGCCATCGGTGCCAGCAGCACCCCCAGCAGCCCGATGCCGATCACTGCGGTGGCGCCGATGGCGTACCCGACCTGACGGGTGGCCCGGTTGGCCAGTGCCGGCAGGACGAGCGACACGGGGATCTGCACGAGTCCGGAGAACGACAACAGGAAACCTGCGACGGCGGGTGTGGCGCCGAAGTCGCGGTACATCGACGGCAGCCAGCCCAACATCGCGTAGAACGACAGCGACTGGAGGCCGAAGAAGACGGTCAGCTGCCACGCCAGCGGGTCGCGCACCAGCGAACGCCCCGCTGCAGGCGACGCGGGTGGACGTGTGTGGCCGCGCATCCGCGGCACCCACACGAGCGCAGCGACGGCTGCGGGCACTGCCCATGCCCCCAGCGCGCCCCGCCACCCCAGGTCCGTCGCATCGGCCAGCGGCACCGCGAGCCCGGCCGCCACAGCGGCGGCCCCGCTGACGGCCATGGTGTAGACGCCCATCATCAGACCGCTACGGTCGGGGAAGTCGCGCTTGATCAGCGGGGGCAGCAGGACGTTGCCGATCGCGATCGCGCCGCCGGCCACGACCGTGCCGAGGAACAGCACCGGTGGTCCGTCCAGCACCCGGACGAGAGCTGCCGCCGCCAGCGCCGCCATCACCCCGGCCAGCACGGGCTCGATGCCGAACCGGCGCGCCAGCCGCGGAGCGACAGTCGCGAGCAGGCCAAAGCACACCACCGGCAGGGTGGTCAGCACGGCTGCACCGGCGCCCGAGAGCGGCAGGCCGGCACGCAGCTCGGGCAGCACCGGCCCGACCCCGGCGACGGCGGGCCGCAGGTTGATCGCGACGAGGACCACGGACAGCGCCAGCAACACCGAGGGCAGCCCCACGGTCGCCGTGCCCTGCCCGTCGGAACCGAGATGCTGTCCTGTCACCGCTCAGTCATACCCGAACGCCGTCGGTCCGTCCGTATCGAGACGCCGGCTGGGTGTGCCGGATCGCAAGACTCGCGTGCCGGAACGCAGGACTCGCGGGGGTCAGGTGACCGGGGCGGTGCGCGGGCGGGGGGCGAGGCCGGCCGCGCGGTACACCTCGTCCACCAGCTCCATGTTGGCGACCGCGTCGTCCGCGTCCGTCAGCACGGGGGAGCCGTCGCGCAAGTGCGCGGCCAGCGCCTCGAGCTGGTAGGTGTACGACGAGCGGCGCCCCAGCTCCTCGACCCGGGTCCCGTCCGGGCCGGTCACCTCGAGCGTGTCGCCTAGGTGCGGACGGACGAACTCCGGCGCGTACGCCTCCCCGCGCGACCCCGTCAGCCGGTAGCTGAAGTCGTACTCCGCCCCGTTCATCCCGCTCCGCAGCGTCGCCGGGATCCCGCCGGGGAGTTCGAGGTCGGCGTCGAGCCAGGCGTCGACGCCGGGGTCGCGCTCCCCGGCCCGGGCACCGAGCAACCGGGGCGCGCCACCGAGCGCGCCGCTCAGCATCCGCAGCGCGTGGACCGCGTAGCAGCCGACGTCCATCAGCCCGCCGCCCGCGAGGTCGAGCTGCCAGCGGGGGTCGTCGTCACCCGGCGGCGGCATGACCATGTGGACCTCGACGGCGCGCACCTCGCCCAGCTCCCCGGACGTGGCCAGCTCCAGCAGCCGGGCGTGCAGGGGGTGGTACGGGTAGTGGAAGCCTTCCATGACCGTCTTGCCGGCTTTCTCGGCCACGTCGCGGACCTCGCGGGCCTCCTCGGCGTTGCTCGCCGACGGCTTCTCGGTCAGCACGTGTTTCCCCGCCTGCACGGCCGCCTGGTTCCACGGCCCGTGCAGCGCGTTCGCGAGCGGGTTGTAGACGACCTCGATCTCGGGGTCGTCCAGCAGCGCCGCGTAGGAGTCGGCGACCCGCTCGACGCCGTGCCGTGCCGCGAACGCCGCGGCGCGCGACCGGTCGCGGGCGGCGACGGCCACGAGCCGGTCGCCGGTGGTCCGCGCCGGTCCGATCAGCGAGAGCTCGGTGATCCGGGCCGCGCCGAGGATGCCGACCCGGAGCGGCTCCGTCACGCCCCGCCCTTCGCGAACAACCCGCGCAGGTACTCGACGCTCGTGCGGACGTCGCCCACCGGACCCTCGCCCGACGGGTCGCCGGGCAGGATCGTGTCCTGCTCCAGGACGTACCAGCCGTCGTAACCGTGGCCCTCCAGGTAGCCCACGATCGCCGCGACGTCGACGTCGCCCGACCCCAGCGGCCGGTACATGCCCTCGCGGACAGCCTCGGTGTAGGTCAGCTCGCCGTCCTGCACGCGCCGCGCGAAGCGGTTGTCGACGTCCTTCATGTGCGTGTGCGCGATCCGATCGGGCACCTGGCGGGTCAGCTCCGCCGGGTCCGTGCCGCCGATCAGCAGGTGTCCCGTGTCCAGGCACAGGGCGATGCCGGAGCCGTCGAGCACTCGTCGCACGTCGTCGGGGTTCTCGACCATGGTCCCGACGTGCGGGTGCAGCACGGCCTGGATCCCGCGGTCCGCGGCGAGCGAAGCCAGCCGGTCCAGGTTTCCCAGCAGCGTCGCCCAGCCCTCGTCGTCCAGGACGGGACGCGAGTCGTAGCCGGTCAGCCCGCTGTCGGCGGAGAGCACGAGCGTCTTCGCCCCCGCGCCGACGAACCCGTCGAGCACCCGGTCGACCGCCGGTGCCGGGTCGTGTCCGGGCACGTGCAGCACCACCGGGACGAACCCGCCGACGGCCTGCAGGTCGTGCTCGGCGAGCGTGCCGGCGAGCTTCGCCGGATCGGCGGGCAGGAAACCGTCGGGGCCGACCTCCGTGGCCGAGAGACCGACCTCGCGCATCTCCGTCAGCACCCGCTGGGGGGAGAGCTGGTGCCCCCAGCCGGGGACCTCGCAGACACCCCACGAGATCGGCGCTCCGGCGATCCGCTGTTCCGGTTGACGTGCCACCGGGTCTCCTCCCGCACCTGCGCCGGCCCTCCGTCGGCCGAGCGTCGCGGGCCGAGCCTGCTGGCCGTCGCAGGCGACGTCAAGCGGAGCGGGGCCTCAACCGCCGGCCTCCATCAGAGTGCCGATCCCACCCGCCGAGAGCACGCGCTCGATCCCCAGCACGGCGGCTCCCGCGACCCCCGCGAACTCGCCCAGCACGCTGTTGGCCAGCACGAGGTTGCGCGTCGCGAGCGGTAGCGCCCGCTGGTAGACGACGCTGCGGATCCCTGCGAGGAGGTCGTCGCTCGCCGCCGCGACCGATCCGCCGATGGTCACCCGCGCGGGGTTGTAGAAGTGCACGAGCGTGGCCACGACCTCGCCGATCAGCTCGGCCGCCTCCCGGACCAGCCGGAGCACCGTCGGGTCGCCGCGGGCCACGAGAGCACGGACCTCGGCGACGCTCGCTTCCGCGGCGCCCTCGGCGCCGAGTCGACGGGCGATCGCGCCGGCCGACGCCAGAGCCTCGATGCACCCGACGTTGCCGCACACGCACCGCACGTCCGAGCCGCCGCGCACCCGGATGTGCCCGATGTCGCCCGCCGCACCGTCGACGCCGTGGTGCAGCTCCCCGGCGCTCGTGATCAGCCCGCCGCCGATCCCGGTGCCGACCTTCACGAACAGCAGCGGTACCTGGTCCGCGGGCAGCGCACGCGCCTCGCCGAGAGCGCGCAGGTTGACGTCGTTCTCCAGCAGGACCGGGCAGCCGAACGTGCGGCGCAGGCGCGCGGCGACGGGGTAGGCGTGCCAGCCGGGCATGATCGGCGGGCGTACCGGTACGCCGTGCTGGCCGTCGACGGGTCCCGGCACTCCGATCACCACCGCCCGCGCCGGAGCGCCGCCCGATGCTCGCGCCTGCAGTGCACGCAGCTGCGACTCGACGGCGGCGAGCACCGCGTCGGGTCCTTCGGCGACGTCGATGTCGATGTGCACGTGGGCGCGCAGCGTCTGGCTGAGGTCGACGACGGCCAGGTGCGCACCGTGCGCACCGAGGTCGGCCACCAGCACGTGCCCGCCGCGCGGGGACAGCGCGAGCCGGTCCGCGGGGCGGCCGCGTCCCGGGGTCGGACGCGTGCCGACGACCCGGAGCACGCCGCGGTCGAGCAGTTCGTCGACGCCGCTGCTCACCGTCGTGCGGGCGAGGCCGGCCGCCTGCACGAGGTCCGCCTTGCTGACCGCGGCACCGGACGCGACGAGTCGGGCCAGCGTGCTGAGGGTCACCGGACCGTCGAGGCGAGCCGAGAGGACGGGTGCGCTCAACCGCAACTGGGGCAGCGGCGACGGCTCCGTATTTCGACTGTCAAATGACACGAAAAGTCATTATTCGGTTGTTGTACGGCACTGGTCAACACTCCTAGGTTTCGTGCACGTTCCCGCACGACGAGGTGGAGGCATGGCCGAGCCCGAGCGCTCCGAGCTGGACCCGACGGTGTCCGATCTCCCGACGCCGCTGCTGCAGATGCGCGGCATCGTCAAGGAGTTCCCCGGTGTCCGCGCCCTCGACGAGGTCGACCTCGACGTCGCGGCGGGCGAGGTGCACTGCCTGCTCGGCCAGAACGGAGCGGGCAAGTCGACTTTGATCAAGGTCCTCGCCGGCGCGCACCGCCCGGACTCGGGTGAGATCCGCTGGGCAGGCAGCCCGATCGTGTTCGGCTCGCCGCACGACGCCGACGCGGCCGGCATCGCCACGATCCACCAGGAGCTCGACCTCGTGCCCGGGCTGTCGGTGGCGGAGAACATCGTCCTGGGCCACGAGCCGGGCAGGTTCGGGTTCAGCAGCCCGCGGTCCGCGGAGAACGCGGCGCGGGCGCTCCTGCGGCGGCTGGGCCACCCCGAGATCCCGCCCCGGCGCGAGCTGGGCCGGTTGTCGGCGGCGGGCCAGCAGATCGTCAGCATGGCGCGGGCGCTGTCCCGCGACGCGCGGCTGATCGTCATGGACGAGCCGTCGGCGGTGCTCGACGCCGACGAGGTCGACAACCTGTTCCGCGTGGTCCGCGAGCTGACGGCGGACGGCGTCGCGGTCGTCTACATCTCGCACCGCCTCGAGGAGATCCGCCGCATCGGCGACCGGGTCACGGTCCTCAAGGACGGCCGGACCGTCGCCCGCAACCTCCCCGCACCGCAGACCCCGACGGCCGAGGTCATCCGCCTGATGACCGGCCGGGCCATCGAGTACGTCTTCCCCGACCGCGGGCCGACGCCCACCGGAGACGTGGTCCTCGAGGTCGACGGCCTCGGCCGGCGCGGCGAGTTCGCCGACGTGTCGTTCACCGTGCGCGCCGGCGAGGTCGTCGGACTGGCCGGGCTGGTGGGTTCGGGGCGGTCGGAGATCCTCGAGACGGTCTACGGGGCGCGTCGCCCGACCACGGGCACCGTCCGGGTCCGGGGGAAGAAGCTGCCGGGTGGGTCGGTGCCTGCGGCGGTGCGGGCCGGGATGGGGCTGGCGCCCGAGGAGCGCAAGAGCCAGGGCCTCCTCATGAACGAGCCGGTGTACCGCAACGTCTCGCTCCCGGCCTTGGGCCGCTTCGCCCGGGCCGGTTTCCTGCAGGGTGGGGCGGAGCTCGCGGCCGCCGCCGAGGTCACGGCGCAGCTCGACGTGCGCCCGCCCGACCCGACGCGCCCGGTACGCACGCTGTCGGGCGGCAACCAGCAGAAGGTGGTGCTCGCGCGCTGGCTGCTGGAGGAGTGCTCCGTGCTGCTGCTCGACGAACCCACCCGGGGCGTCGACGTCGGGGCGCGCAGCGAGATCTACGCACTGATCCGCAGGCTCGCGGCACGCGGGGTGGCCGTACTCATGGTGTCGAGCGAGGTGCCGGAGGTGCTCGGCCTGGCCGACCGCGTGCTGGTCGTGCGGGAGGGGCAGGTCGTGCGCGAGGCGCCGGCGACCGAGCTGGACGAGGGGCGGGTGCTCGACCTCGTCATGGAGGGCCGAGACCGGGAAGGGAGTCACCTGTGACCGGCAACGACAGGGGGGCGGAGACGGTGGTGACCCCGCCGGTGCCACCCGCCGCCGAGCAGGGCCGCGTGGAGACGGCGGCGGCGCGGGCGGACCGCCCGTCCGCCCTCGCCCGCGCCCTGGACACCGGCGCGGGGCGCAACCTCGGCCTCGTCGCCGTGCTCGTCGTGCTCGTTGTCATCGGGGTCTCGACCGCCGATACGTTCGCGACGACGAGCAACCTGCTCACGATCCTGACCTCGGCCTCGATCATTGGTGTGATCACCGTCGGGGTCACGGTCGTGATCATCGGCGGGGGCATCGACCTGTCGGTCGGCAAGGTCATGGCGCTGGCGTCGGTCTGGGCGACGACACTGGCGACCCAGGCCTACGGACCTGTGGTCATGGTGTTCTGCGCGCTCGCGGTCGGCGCCGGGTGCGGGCTCGTCAGCGGGACCCTCATCGCCTACGGCCGCATCGTCCCGTTCATCGCGACGCTGGCGATGCTCATCTCCGCGCAGGGGCTCGCCGAGCGGATCTCGGGCAAGCGCAGCCAGATCGTCACCGACCCGACCATCGCGGCGATCGCGACCACCCGGGTGCTCGGCATCCCGCTGCTGGTCTACATCTTCGCGGCCGTGGTCGCGGTCGGCTGGGTCCTGCTCAACCGCACGACGTTCGGGCGGCGGACCTTCGCGATCGGCGGCAACCCGGAGGCGGCCCGGCTCGCCGGCCTGCACGTGCGACGGCACACCCTGCTGCTCTACGTGATCTCCGGACTCTGCTGCGGGATCGCGGCGATCATGATCGCGTCGCTGACGACGACGGGGTCCAGCACGCACGGCACGCTCTACGAGCTCGACGCGATCGCCGCGGTGATCATCGGCGGGACCCTGCTGACCGGCGGCCGCGGCACGCTGATCGGCTCCATCCTCGGCGTGCTCGTGTTCACCACGATCACCAACCTGTTCATCCTCAACAACCTGGCGACCGAGGTCCAGAACATCGCCAAGGGCCTGATCATCGTGGCTGCCGTGCTGTTCCAGAGCCGCGCCCGCCGCGCGGACACGTAAACACCCCCCGACTCCACCTGACCCCCGAGTACAAGGAGGGCGACGATGCCCGATCTCCCCGAACCCGTCCGCTCCCTCGGCCGCCGCGGCTTCCTCGCCGGAGCGGTCGCGGTCGGCGCCGGTGCCGCGCTGGCGGCGTGCACGAGCAACACGCCGCCACCCGCTGCGGCACCGGCGGCCGGAGGTCCCACCGCCGGCGGTGCGGCCCCGGCTGCGCCGGGCCGGCCGGTCACGATCGGCTTCTCCGCGCCCGCGGCCGACCACGGCTGGATCGCCGCGATCGCGGCGGACGCCCAGGCCCAGGCCGGCAAGTTCCCTGACGTGACGTTCGCGCCGGTGAACCCCACCAACGACATCACCCAGCAGATCGCCGCGATCGACACCCTGATCAACCAGAAGGTCAACGCGTTGGTGATCCTGCCCAACGACGGCAGCCAGCTGACGTCGCAGGGCACCAAGGCGATGCAGGCCGGGATCCCGGTGGTCAACCTGGACCGGGTCTTCGACTCGCCCCTGGCCTACCGGACGTGGATCGGCGGCGACAACTACGGCATGGGCGTCAGTGCCGGCAACTACATCGGCACCCAGCTCAAGCAGCGCAACGTCGCGAACCCGATCATCGGGGAGATCGCCGGCATCGACAGTCTGCCGCTCACCCAGGAGCGCAGCCGCGGGTTCAAGGACGCGCTGGCGACGTACGGGTTCTCGGTCGGACCGCGCCAGGCCGCCGACTTCACGGCGCAGGGCGGGCAGCGCGTGACCGCGAACCTGCTGCAGGCCGCGCCCCGCCTCGACGCCGTGTGGAACCACGACGACGACCAGGGCATCGGCGTGCTCGCCGCGATCCAGCAGGCCGGCCGGAGCGAGTTCTTCATGGTCGGCGGCGCCGGGTCGGCCAACGCGATGCGCGCCATCCAGGCCGACAACACCGTGCTCAAGGCGACCGTGACCTACCCGCCGACGATGGCGGGCTCCGCGGTGGCCCTGGCCCGTCTCATCGCACAGGGCCGCGGGATGAGCGATCTGGTGGAGCAGGAGGTGCCCGCGTCGATCACGCTGGCGTCGGCCACGGTGACCAAGGAGAACGTGGCGCAGTACCTGCCGCTGGGCTTCGAGTCCTGATGAGCACTCCCCGGGGGATCCAGCTGGGCGTCGGCATGGTCGGCTACGCCTTCATGGGCGCGGCGCACTCCCAGGCGTGGCGGACGGCCGGGCGGTTCTTCGACCTCCCGCTCCAGCCGGACCTGACCGTGCTCTGCGGCCGCGACGCGGCGAAGGCCGGCGCCGCGGCGGAGAAGCTGGGGTGGCGGTCGGTCGAGACCGACTGGCGTGCTCTGCTCACCCGCGACGACGTGGCGCTGGTCGACGTCTGCTCGCCCGGCGACACGCATGCCGAGATCGCGATCGCGGCGTTGGAGGCCGGCAAGCACGTGCTGTGCGAGAAGCCGCTGGCGAACACCGTCGACGAGGCGCGCGCGATGGTCGCCGCTGCGGAGAAGGCGGCGACCCAGGGCGTGCGCAGCATGGTCGGCTACAGCTACCGGCGCGTTCCGGCGGTGGCGCTGGCCCGGCGGCTCGTCGAGCAGGGCCGGATCGGCGAGATCCGGCACGTCCGCGCGCAGTACATGCAGGACTGGATCGTCGATCCCGAGTTCCCGCTGGTGTGGCGGCTGCAGCGGAGCGCGGCGGGGTCGGGGGCCCTCGGCGACATCGGCGCGCACATCGTCGACATGGCGCAGTACCTCACCGGTGACGTGCTCACCGGGGTCTCGGCGCTGACCGAGACCTTCATCCGGGAACGGCCCCTGCCTGCCAAGATCGAGGGGCCCGCAGCGTCGAGCGGGCTCGCCGCCTCGGGGACCGCCGAGAAGGGGACCGTGGACGTCGACGACGCGGCCCTGTTCCTGGGCCGCTTCGCCGAGGGCGCGGTGGCGTCGTTCGAGGCCACCCGCTTCGCGACGGGGCGCAAGAACGCGCTGCGGATCGAGCTCAACGGCAGCCGCGGGTCGCTCGCGTTCGACCAGGAGCGGATGAACGAGCTGGAGTTCTACGACGGCCGCAGTGCCGATGACGGAGGGGACCCCGACACCGCCGGGTTCCGCCGCATCCTCGTCACGGAGCCGACCCACCCGTACGTCGGGGCGTGGTGGCCACCGGGGCACCTGCTCGGTTACGAGCACGCGTTCACCCACCAGGTCGTCGACCTGGTCCGGGACATCGGGGAGGGCCGCGACCCGGTGCCGTCGTTCGCGGACGGGTTGCGGGTGCAGCTCGTGCTCGACGCCGTGGAGAAGTCGGCGTCGTCCGGAAGCTGGCAGAAAGTGGCGGAGGAGTAATGGCGCGACCGATCACCTTGTTCACCGGCCAGTGGGCCGACCTGCCGTTCGAGGAGGTCGCACGGCTCGCGGGGGAGTGGGGCTACGACGGGCTGGAGATCGCCTGCTGGGGCGACCACTTCGACCCGTGGGCTGCGGTGGAGGACGACGCCTACGTCCGCGGCCGCCGCGACATCCTGGAGAAGCACGGTCTGCAGGTCTTCGCGATCTCCAACCACCTCACCGGCCAGGCGGTCTGCGACGACCCGATCGACGAGCGTCACCAGGGAATCCTGCCCGCGCGCGTGTGGGGCGACGGCGAGCCCGAGGGTGTGCGGCAGCGCGCGGCCGAGGCCATGCAGGTGACGGCCCGCGCCGCTGCGGCGCTGGGCGTGGACACGGTCGTCGGCTTCACCGGGTCGAAGATCTGGAAGACGGTGGCGATGTTCCCGCCGGTGCCCGAGTCGATGATCGACGACGGCTACCGCGACTTCGCCGACCGGTGGAACCCGATCCTCGACGTGTTCGACGAGGTCGGCGTCCGGTTCGCGCACGAGGTGCACCCGAGCGAGATCGCCTACGACTACTGGACGGCCGTGCGGGCGCTGGAGGCCGTCGGCCGGCGGGAGGCGTTCGGGCTGAACTGGGACCCGAGCCACTTCGTGTGGCAGGACCTCGACCCCGTCGGATTCCTGTGGGACTTCCGCGACCGGATCTACCACGTCGACTGCAAGGACGCGAAGCGTCAGGTCGGCAACGGCCGCAACGGCCGCATGGGCTCGCACCTGCCGTGGGCCGATCCGCGCCGGGGCTGGGACTTCGTCTCGACGGGGCACGGCGACGTGCCGTGGGAGGCGTGCTTCCGGATGCTCAACACGATCGGGTACGACGGCCCGATCTCCGTCGAGTGGGAGGACGCCGGGATGGACCGGCTGGTCGGCGCCCCCGATGCGCTGGCGTTCGTCCGGCGGACGGCGTTCGACCCGCCCGCCGCGGCGGTCCGCAGTGCGGGGGTTCGCAGCGACGTCGTCGACGCGGTGGAGGAGGCGTTCCGGACGACGGAGGCCGCAGGCCACGGCGACGAGGACATGGCGGCCGTCGTCCACGCCTTCCGC
>NZ_JAVREJ010000018.1:0-144971 GCF_031845345.1 Pseudonocardia charpentierae
GCGGTTGGCGTAGAACCCCTCGTCGACCAGCAGATCGATCTGGCCCAGGTCGACCAGCCCGATGTTGATGGTGATCTTCTCGCTCTTGTCGACCTCAGCCATGCCGTCACCTCTTCCCCATCTGCAAACCAGCCTACCACCATCCTGCGGGATGGCAAGGAGCTGGCGCCTCAGGCCTTCCCCTGACGTGACGAGCTGTAGGCGAACAGATCGTCCCAGGTCTGGTCCAGGCGACGGTTGGCCTCGTCCAACGGCACGGCGGCCAACCGCCCCTCCCCGCCGTCGTCGATCAGCCGCAGCCGACGCAACTTGCCCACACCGTCGTCGACCTCGAAGTCGAACGTGGCGTCCCATTTCTGGACGAACCAGTCCTCGATCCGCTGGTCCAGCTCAGCGGCGGTCAACGGCCGCCCCGCCGCGTGGAGGAAGTGGTAGGCGAGCACCGCCTCCTTGACCTCTTCCTCCTCGGCCGCGTCCAGGAGGTGGTGGAACACCCCGGCGTCGTTGTCGAGGTTGCGGAAATAGAGGCTCTCCGAGAGCGCCTTCATGAACTGGATCTTGCGGTTCTTGAACTTCGTGTATTGGCGGACCAGAAAGCCGCCGACGGCCGCCAGCGCCGCCCCGAGCGCGACGAGCTGACCCTGGTTGAGCTCCACGGGCTCCCGGCGCACTCCGATCCAGAAACCCAGGAGCAGCAGAACCGGGAGCAGTGACGCGATGAGCTTGGTGACGACCACGACGACCCCGGACACGACCGCGGGAACGCCGATCAGCAGCTTGTCGATCAGCCGCATCCGGACCTGGGCGTTGGGGAACAGCATCTCCAGGTCGGCACGCGGCACGTCCTGGAACAGCTTGATGATCGTCGACCCCGGGGTGAACGGCAGGCTCTCGACGTCCTTGCCCTTCGCCTCGAAGTGCTCCGCGTCCTTGAACTTCACGTAGACGAGGACCTTCGCGTAGTTGGTGAACTCGATGGTCCGCCGCCGCAGGCCGAACAGGTGCGTCACCTCCTCCTGGCGGGTGCGCACGCCGCGGCGGTAGAACACGACCTCCTCGAAGTCGTCGAAGTCGGCCTCCAGCCGGACCTTCATCAACGACTCCTCGACGAACGCGCGGCCGAGGTCGTCGGTGCTGATGCGCTCGAAGTTCGCGTCCTCCGCCAGGGCGGTGAGCTCGTCGACGAGGTGCTCTTGCGCCGCCTGCCGCTCGGCGGGGCCCAGTTCGACGATCGTGCGCGTCTCGGTGTCCGGGTTGAACGGGTGGTAGGTGTCCTTCAGCGCCTCGAGCCGGGTGCGGAACTCCTGGTGCATGAGGCTGGCCAGCAGCTCGGTGAAGGCCAGGAACGACTCCCGCTCCTCGGCCGGAACCTCGTCCGCGCACATCGTGACGATGCTGGTCCTGCGGAACGGGATGAATCGCTCACCGGTCACTGCGGGCCCTTCTGCACGTGCATCAGCACCAGCCGCCCGAGGACGCGACCCGTGTCCCGGGGAGTGCACCACAAGCCGTCCGGACGGGCGACCCCGGGCAAGTCGCCACGCGATGTGGGCATCGGCGGTGCCGAGAGGGGCAGCGCGCACCCAGGTAGCTCAAGATCGACGAAACGGGGACATGAGCTTCATATATGAGCCTCATGTCCCCGAACTGCCGATCAAGGCCACCGGGTCGCCCTAGACTTCTCCTCGTCATGCGCACTCTCACGATGATCGGCGTACCGAGCAGTGCCGGGAGCTACGCCGCAGGTCAGGACCAGGCACCGCGCGCCCTCCGCCACGCGGGGCTCGTCGAGGCACTCGCCGCCGCCGGCATCGACGTCCACGACGCCGGGGACCTCACCGCTCAGGTGTGGGCGCCCGATCGGGACGACCGGTTCGCCCAGAACATCGGCCAGGTCGTGGCCTCGGTCCAGGAACTGGCCGACCACGTCCCGCGGCTGATGGCCGACGACCGCCGCCTGCTCGTGCTCGGTGGCAACTGCACGATCGCCGTGGGGCTGCTGGCCGGCCTCGATGCCGCCCTCGACGAGCGGTGCGGACTGCTCTACATCGACCGACACTTCGACATGAACACCCCGGGCACCACCATCGAGGGCGCTCTGGACTGGATGGGCCTCGCGCACGCGCTGGACCTACCCGGCAGCCGCGACGAGTTCGCCGGCGCCTTCGCCACCCGCCCCGTTCTGGACCCGCGACGGCTCGCGTTCCTGGGAACCGACCCGACCCAGTCCACCGAGTTCGAACGCGAGCAGATTGCCGCGCTCGACATCGGCGTCACCACTCAGGCCGAGATGATCGCCGACCCGGCGGGCGCCGCCGCAGCGGCTCTCCGGGCGTTGCCCGACGCGCCGTTCGCCGTGCACGTCGACGTCGACGTCCTCGACTTCACCGACGCGCCACTGGCCGAGAACACCAGCGGTCGCAACATCGGGCCCACGCTCGACCAGCTCGGCGCGGCCCTGGACGTGGTCGTGTCCGACCCACGGTGCCGCGCGCTCGCCATCGGGGAGCTCAACCCCACCCGCGCCGCCGGCGACACCACGGCGCTGACCCGGTTCGTCGCCGCGCTCACCGCCGTACTCGCCCGGTGGACCGGCTGACCATGCACGCTCGTCGAGAAGTTGTCCGCAGCGTGGTCGACCGAGTGGAGTGGGTGCGATGAGCACGATCGGGATCCCGGTGTTCGACGGCGCGGAGGAACTCGACTTCGTCGGTCCGTGGGAGGTGCTTACCGCGTCGTCGGCGCTGCTCGAGAAGGACGGCGCACCGCCGGACCGCGTGGTGCTCGTGGCGGAGCGGCTCGATCCGGTGCGGTGCCGCAAGGGCATGCGCGTGCTGCCGGACGTCTCCTTCGCCGACCATCCGCCGCTCGACGTGGTCGTCGTCCCCGGCGGCGAGGGCACCCTCCTCGGCGCGGAGAACCCGGTGCTGCTGCGCTGGCGACGTGCGGTGGGTGCGCGACGGCAACGTGGTGAGCAGCCAGGGCGTCTCCGCCGGCATCGACATGGCGCTGTGGCTGGTCGGTCAGCTCCACTCGCCCGCCCACGCCCGCGCCACGCAGCGCTACATCCAGTACGAGCCGGCGCCGCCCTACGCAGCGGACGTGTAGACCGTGTCTAGGTGTCGCGCCGCCAGATGAAGTTGTGCAGCATGCTGCCGTCGTCGACTCTCTCGGTCGAGTAGCCGACGACGAACCAGCCGCTGTTGTTCCACTCGTCGATGTGCTGCTGCAGATCGTCGTTCGTCGGACCGGGTTCCCCCTCGGCCGACACCCACAGCGACGCGTACTGATGCTGCACTACTCCCCCAACGGTCGGTCGGCGAGCACCTGCTCGCGCAGGATGTCGGCGTGCCCGCAGTGGTGGGCCAGCTCGCGCAGGACCTGCAGGTACACCCAGTGCAGCGTGCGCGGCCCGGTCCGGTGGCCGGTCACGACGGCGTCCAGCGGCAGGTCGGCGACCGCCGCCCGGGCCGTCGCGCAGGCCTTCCGGTGGGCCGCCGTGACGGAGGCGACGGTGTCGTCGTCGGCGAGCCGGAAGGACTCGTCCGGGCTCTGCACCAGGCCCAGCTCCCGGCGGGACGTGCCGCCGACGCACTCCTCGAACCACACCCGCTGCATCCATGTGACGTGCTTGAGCAGCCCGAGCAACGTCGTCGCCGACGCGACGAGCCGGCGGCGGGCCTGCTCCTCGGTGAGGCCGTCGAGGGTCGCCTCGAGGGCGCTGCGGTACTCCTCGACGAACGCGTCGAGCTGGGTGCGCTCGTCGTCGAGGAGCACGTCGAACGAGCCCATCAACCCTCCCGTCACGCCGCGGCGACGTCGGCGATCGTAGGACCTGATCGCAGAGTTCTTCTCAGCGCGGCTCGATCAGCCCGAAACGCAGCACGATCCGTGAGCGGTAGCGCTCGCCCGGCCGGAGCACGGTGCTGGGGAAGTCGGGCTCGTTCGGGGAGTTCGGGTAATGCTGGGGCTCGAGGCAGAACGCATCGCCCTGGCGCACGGCCGTCCCGTCGCGCAGCCGGATCGTGCCGTCGAGGAAGTTGCCCGAGTAGAACTGCACGCCCGGCTGGTCGGTGAGCACGGTGAGGGTCCGGCCGCTGCCCGGGTCCTCGACGTGGGCGGCGAGTGCGAGGTCCGCCCCGGCGGGCCGGTCGATGACGAAGGTGTGGTCGTAACCCCGGGTCCGGGCCAGCTGCGGGTGCGGGGCACGCAGGTGCCGACCCAGGGGGGTCGGTGTGCGCAGGTCGAAGGGGGTGCCGGCGACCGGGGCGGGCCCGCCGGTCGGGATCAGCCGGTCGTCGACCGGCAGGAAGTGGTCCGCCGGGATCCGCACACGGTGCCCCTCGACCGTGCCGCCGTGGCCGGTCAGGTTGAAGTAGGCGTGGTTGGTCAGGTTGACCACGGTGGGCGCGTCCGTGGTGGCCGTGTGCTCGATGTGCAGCTCGGCGCCCCGGACGGCGTAGGCGACCGCGACGTCGAGCGTGCCGGGGAAGCCGTTCTCCCCGTCCGGGCTGGTGCGCCGCAGGGTGAGCGAGCGGGATCCGTCCGGGCCGGTGACGACCGGGTCTGCGGCGAAAACCTGCCGGTCGAAGCCGTCGGGTCCGCCGTGCAGGGCGACGCCGTTCTCGTTGCAGGGAACGGTGTGGCGGCGGCCGTCGAGGACGAAGGTGCCGCCGTCGATCCGGTTCGCGAACCGGCCAACCGTCGCGCCGAGGAACGCGCGGTCGTCGCGGTAGCCGTCCGGGTCGAGGCCGAGCACCACGTCCGCGAAGGTCCCGTCGCGGTCGGGGGCCCGCAGCACCGCGAGCCGGGCGCCGAGCGCGACGACGCCGACCTGGAGCGCGGACCCTCCGAGCTCGATCAGGTCCGTACCGACGGGCGCCGCACCCGGCCCGGGATCTCCGACCGACAGATCCGTCATCGCGATGCCGCTCCCGCCCGACGCTTGGTCCACACGTCATACGCCACGGCTGCCAGCAGCACCAGCCCCTTGACCAGCATCACCCGCTCGCTCGGCGCACCGATCAGCGACATCCCGTTGTTGATCACAGCCATGATCAGGCCGCCGGTGATCGCGCCGACGACCTTGCCCACCCCGCCCTGCACCGCGGCGCCGCCGATGAACGCCGCTGCGATGGCGTCGAGCTCGAAGGAGGTGCCGGCGGTGGGACACGCCTGGTTGAGCCGGCCGGCGAAGATGATTCCGGCGATCGCCGCGAGCACACCCATGTTGACGAAGATCCAGAACGTGACGGACCTGACCTTCACCCCGGACAACGTCGCCGCCGCGAGGTTGCCGCCGACGGCGTAGATGTGGCGGCCGAACACCGCGCGGGTGGTCAACAGCGTGTAGCCGACGACCAGGGCGGCGAGCAGCACCAGCACCCACGGCAGGTTGCGGAACCGGGCCAGCTGCACCACGACGGCCATCAGCGCCACCGCGGGCGCCGCGATCTTGAGGACGAAGACGGGAAACGGGTCGACGACCTGGCCGTAGCCCAGCCGGGCGCTGCGGGCGCGCCACTGCGACAACGCGATGGCCGCACCGCGGCGAGCCCGACGAGCAGGGTGAACAGGTCCGCTCCACCGAGCGGGCCCAGCCCGACGTTGCCCAGGAAGGCCGGGAGGAAGCCGTTGGACAGGGTGCGCACGGTGTCGGGGAAGGGGCCGACGCCCTGGTTGCCCAGCACCGTCAGGGTCACCGCCCGGAACACGAGCATGCCCGCGAGGGTCACGATGAACGCCGGAATGCCGAAGTAGGCGATCCAGTAACCCTGGAAGGCGCCGATCGCGGCGCCGGCGACGATCGTGATGAGCACCGCGAGCGGCCACGGCAGGTCCATGTTCACCATCAGCACCATGGACACCGCACCGGTGGCCGCGACGACCGAGCCCGCGGAGAGGTCGATGTGCCCGGCGATGATGATCAGGATCATCCCGTGGTGGCCTGGGTCATGAACTGCATGAGGCGTTCCTGGGTCGCATCCGCGCGGTCGATCTCGCCGGTGATGCGGCCGGCCGACAGGGCGTAGATGCGGTCGCAGATGCCCAGCAGCTCGGGCAGCTCGGAGGAGATGACGAGTACCGCTTTCCCCTCGTCGGCGAGCTGGTTGATGATCGTGTAGATCTCGTACTCGGCGCCGACGTCGATGCCGCGGGTGGGCTCGTCGAGGATCAGCCCGTCGGATCGATGAAGATCCACTTGGACAGGACGACCTTCTGCTGGTTCCCGCCGCTGAGCTTTCCGGTGACGCTGGCGACGGTCGGCGCCTTGATGTTCATGCTGCGCCGGAAGCCTTCCGCGACCCGGTACTCCTCGTTGTCGTCCACCCACCCGTGGCGGGCGAGCTTGTGCAGCCGGGCGGCGGAGACGTTGCGCTTGATCTCGTCGATGAGGTTGAGCCCGTAGCGCTTGCGGTCTTCTGTCGCGTAGGCGATGCCGTGCCCGATGGCCTCGGCCACAGTCCGGGCCTGGATCGGCTCGCCGTCCTTGATCAGGCGCCCGGAGATCCCGACGCCGTAGGAGTGCCCGAACACGCTCATTGCCAGCTCCGTGCGGCGCCGCCCTGGAGGCGATGGCGTCGCGCTGGCCGCTCGCCGTCGCATCCGGGTCGGACCGGGTACTGCTCGACACCGTCCTGACGAGCACCGGCCTAAGATCGTGTTTCGCGGCCACGGTCGCCGGAGACGAGGTCGCCGTGGGCAAGCCCGATCCCTTCATCTACAGGGGGCGTGTCGCCGGCTGGGAGCCGACCCGAGGCACTGCGTGGCGATCGAGGACTCGGAAGCAGGCATCGCCTCCGGGCTGGCGGCGGGGACGAAGGTCGTCGCCGTGCCACGGCCCGGCTTCCAGCCGAGTCCCGAGACCTTGGCCCGGGCCACCGTGGTCCTGTCGGACCTGACGCAGCTCGACGCGGACCGGATGGCCGCGATCCTCGCCTGAGGTTCCGGCCCGCAGATTTCCACGACACGACCAGGAGGAGGATCGGCGCAGCAGGATCGGATGGGGGGAACGCCGTGTCGTCAGGGCCGTCTGTGCGGGAGCCGTCGGAGCCGGCGTGGCCCACGCCTCCGTTCTCCCGGCGGCGGGTGCTCGGCCTGATCGGGGCGGGGGTCGGGCTGGCCGCGGGCGCGGCCGCGGTGGACGCCCTGGTCAGGAAGAGCCCGATCGCCACGGGGCCGGTGGTGCCGTACCCGCGGATCGACTCGCTGACCACGAGCACGGTGTTCCGGGTGTTCGCGGGCGACGTGGAGATCTGGACCGAGGAGTTCGCCCGGACCCGGACCGTCCACGTGGCCAACTTCGCCGCCACCGGGCCGGTGCCGATCCGCATCGAGGTCGACGAGGAGGTCGACTCGGTGACGGTGAGCCCCCGGCACCGGGGGCCGGCGCCCTCGTGGGACGGAACGACGGTCCGTTTCACCGTCGACGGCGACGGTCCCCGGAAGTTGATCGTCTTCGTCACGACCGCGGACGGCCGGCGCGACCCGCTCTACCTGACGGTCGACGAGCCGGAACTGGACCCGCCGACCGCAGCCGCGGCCAAGCTCATGTTCTTCGGGCCCGGCACGCACCAGGCCGGCACGATCGCGCTGAACGCCGACGACACGCTCTACCTCGCCCCGGGCGCGCTCGTGATCGGCCGGGTCGTCGCGCAGAACGCTGCAGGGATCAGCATCCGGGGCCGGGGGATCCTGCAGGAGCCCGACGAGTCGAGCGACCCGCGCGCCCTGGAGGACGAGGCCGACTTCTACACCATCGTGATGGACGCCTGCCAGAACGCCCGGGTGGAGGGCATCACGATCCGTGACATCCCGCGAGGCTGGACCTCGCGCTACAACGAGTGCGATCACCTGGTGATCCAGGGTGTCAAGATCTTCAGCTTCAAGGTCAACGGCGACGGGATCGACCCGAACGGCTGCCAGGACGTCATGATCGAGAGCTGCCTCGTCTCCACCGGCGACGACGCCATCGTGATCAAGTCGACGGAGAGCAGCAGGCGCAACGTCTCGGGCGTCACCGTCCGTGGCTGCGTCCTCGAGACCTACCCGAAGACCACCGCCAAAGAGGGCGGCGACGCGTTGAAGATCGGTACCGAGACCTACTGCCCGGAGATGAGCGGCATCCTGTTCCAGGACTGCGACATCGTCCGCGCGAACACCGGGATGGCGTTCAGCATTCAGCACCGAGACCAGGCACGCATCCACGATGTGCAGTTCGTCGACATCCGCGTCGAGGCGGACGTCGAGAACGAGAACTTCGGCATCGTGATGCTGGACTCGGGGACAGGAACGGTGTCCGACGTCACGCTGCGCAACGTCACCTGGGCCGCCCGAAACGACATCCTCCTGAAGGGCCAGGGCATCAGAGGCGTGCGGTTCGAGAACTGCACCGTCGCCGGACGGCCGCTCGAAGACGTCGAGGTGGTCGACGGCGCGGAAGCCCCGGCGATCACTCCCTAGCCCCGTGCGGGTCAGATCAGGCCGAGGTTCCGCGCGGCGTCGACCGCGTCCTGCCGGCAGGCCACGCCGAGCTTCCGGTAGAGACTCTTGTTGTACGCCTTGACCGTGTTGATCGACAGGAACAGCGCGGATCCGATCTCCCGCTGGCTGGCCGTGCCCTGCAGCGCCCGCAGGATCGACAGTTCGCGGTCGGTCAGCTCCTCCATCAGCGCGCCGGAACGGGCGGCGGCCCGGGCGGTCCCCCGGCCGATGCGGGCCTCGGCCTCCTCCAGCAGCCGCACCGCGAAGGCGTTGACCGGTTCGTTCTCCACGACCTCCCGCGCCCGCGACAGCGCGGCCCGCGCCGCCGCGCGGTCACCGCACGCGAGCTCGGCGTCGGCGAGGTACACCAGGCCGCGCGACAGCACGCTCGGCCGGGGGTGCAGCTCGGTGAGCGCCACGGCCCTGCGCAGCTGGACGACGGCCGCCCCGGCGTCGGCGTTCTGGTGGCGGCGCCTGCCCTCGGCGAGGCGCAGGGCGGCGATCCCCGGTGTGCTCGCCTCGCGCCGCTCACGCTCGACGACCGCGGCGAGCGGAGCGGCCTCGCGCAGCACCCGGTCGCACTCGTCACCGCGGCCCGCCTCGACCAGGCAGACCGCGAGCGTGCCGGCGACCATCAGCACCAGCCAGGGAGGCCAGGAATCGGCGTGCCGCTCGCGCCACACGCCGAGCAGGAACGTCGCGGCCTCGTCGAAGCGGCCGTCGCGGGCCAGCGCGGCGCCCAACGCCGGCCGGACGTTCGGATGCCCGGGCGCGCCGTCCGCCGTCTCAAGTGCGAGTGCCTCCCGGGCGAGGTCGATGGTCCGGGAGGCCTCGTCGTCAGTGATCCCGAAGTTCGACCGCAGGGTGAGCACGGCGGCCCGGAGGCTGCGCCAGCCGGGGACGACGGTGTCAGCAGTGCCGGTCGCCTCGGCGTGGTCGAGCCAGCGGTTCACGCCGTCCCGGTCGCCGCACAGCGCCGCGGCGTAGGCCAGCGACCACGCCAGCGCCGCGTCCACGGCGGAGCGCGACAGCCGCTCGCCCAGCTGCAGGTAGCCGGCGGCGGCGCCGCGCTCGAAGAACCACGCCGCGCACCGCTGCATCAGTGCGGCGGCGGCCGCGTCGCGTCCGGCCACGAGCAGGTGGCTGACAGCGTCGTCGATGCGGTCGTGGCCGGCGAACCAGTCGGCGGCACGTTCCAGGACGATGTGCGGGTCGGCCCCGGGCTGGTGCCGCAAGGCGTCGCGGAGCAGGCGGTGGCACCGGTACCACTGCCGGTCGTCGTCGAGGGCGGCGACGAAGAGGTCGGCCCGGACGAGCTCGTCGAGCACCTCGGCCGAGCCCGCGACGTCCAGTGCGGCGTCGCACAGCGGACCCGACAACAGCTCGAGCGGCGCCGACCGCACCAGCAGGTCGCGCTGCCGCGGGGCCAGCCCGGGCAGGACCTCCGCCGCGAAGTAGTCGAGCAGGTGCCGGTCGTCGTCGCGCCGACGGCCGGGGTCGGCCCGGAGCGCCAGTGCGGCCAGTTGCAGCCCCGCCGCCCAGCCCTCCGTCCGTCGCCACAGCGTCGTCGCGGCAGATCGCTCGAGGTCGACGCCGGCCACGCTCGACAGCAGGGCGGCCGCCTCGTCGGGTCGGAACCGGAGCTGCTCGGCGCGCAGCTCGGTGAGATCGCCGCGGGCCCGCAGGCGCGCGATCGGCAGAGGAGGGTCGGCGCGCCCGGCGACGACGACCCGCAACGACGCGGGCAGGTAGGCGATGAGGAACTCGACGGCCTCGTGGATCCGCGGATCGGCGAGCACGTGGAAGTCGTCGAGCACGAGCACGTGCGGGGCCGTCGTCGCGGCCAGCTCGTTCAGCAACACCGGCAGCGCGAGGTCGACGGCGGGCAGATCGGCCACGCCGAGCGCGTCGAGCGGCTCCCTGCTGATGTCGTCGCTGACGTCGCGCAGCGCCGTGAGCACGTAGGTCCAGAACCGGGCCGGCTCGTCGTCGTTCTCGTCGAGCGAGACCCACGCGATGCGCCGCTTCTCGTCGGGATCCGTCGCCCAGGCACTGAGCAGGGTCGTCTTGCCCCACCCGGCGGGCGCCACCACCACGGTCAACCGGGTGCGGGCGGCACGCAGCTGCTCGGCGAGTCGGTCGCGCGAGATCGCGCCGTCGCGGACCGGCGGGATCGTGCGTTTCACGGCGAGCAGTGGCCGCGGGGGCCTTTCCGACGTCACAGTGCTCCCGACCTGCGGCGTGGCGCCGCAACCCGCCGGCGATTGTGCCAGCCGGCGTACCCCGGGTACATGGCGCGCGGGGTGGTGTGCGGGCACCCGGTTCGCCCCGATCGTCCTGTCCATGATGAATCGGGAACTGCAGACCACCGTCGCAATCGTCGGGGCCGGGCCCACCGGGCTGCTGCTGGCCGGCGACCTGGCCCAGGCCGGTGTGGACGTGACCGTGCTCGAGCGGCGCGGCACGGAGTCCAACCTGACCCGGGCGTTCGGCGTCCATGCGCGGACGCTGGAGCACCTCGACGCCCGAGGGCTGGCCGACGAGGTCATGGCCAGCGGCGCCCGGATCGAGCGTCTGAGCCTCTTCGACAGCATCAGGATCGACCTGTCCACCCTGCCGACGCGGTTCCCGTTCCTCCTGATCACCCCGCAGTACAACGTCGAGCAGGCGTTGGAGAAGAGGTCGACGGCAGCCGGTGTCCGCATCGTGCGCGACGCCGAGGTGACGGGGCTGCGCCAGGACGCGGACGGCGTCGAGCTGACCGTCCACGGCGGCGTCCTCCGGGCGGACTACGCCGTCGGCGCGGACGGGGTCAACAGCTCCGTCCGGGGCGCGCTCGGGCTGCCGTTCCCCGGCAGGTCGGTGCTGAAGTCGATCATGCTCGCCGACGTGCGGCTGGCCCACCCGCCCGCCGATACGCTCATGGTCAACGCGGTCGGCGACGCGTTCGCCTTCGTCGCGCCCTTCGGCGACGGGTGGTACCGCGTCTTCGCCTGGGACCGCCGCCACCAGATGCCCGACACCGCGCCGGTGACGCTCGACGAGATCCGCGACGTCACCCGGCATGCGCTCCGCACCGATCTCGGCATCCAGGAGGCGCGCTGGTTGTCGCGCTTCCACAGCGACGAGCGCCAGGCCCCGCGCTACCGGGTCGGGCGGGTGTTCCTGGCCGGCGACGCGGCGCACGTCCACTCCCCCGCCGGCGGGCAGGGCATGAACACCGGTCTGCAGGACGCGGCCAACCTCGGGTGGAAGCTTGCCGCCGCGGCGCAGGGCTGGGCACCCGACGGGCTGCTCGACACCTACGAGAGCGAGCGGCACCCCGTCGGTCGGCTCGTGCTGCGCAGCAGCGGCGCGATCATCCGGATGGCGATGGTCAAGTCCCGGGCCGGCAGGTTGGCGCGCAACGTCCTCGGGGGCACCGCCCTGCGTCTTCCGCCGGTCGCCCACAAGGCCGCGGGCACCATCTCCGGCATCGGGATCGACTACCCGGGTGCCCCTCGCGCGGCGGACGTCGCCTTGACGGATTCACGGCGGCTGTACGAGGTGCTGCGCGACGGACGGTACGTGCTCCTGGCGCCGGACCCGGCCCGTGCGCAACTGGGCGGGAGCCACGACCACGTCGTGCCGGCGTCCCCGGCGGATGCCGACATGCCGTGGACGCTGGTCCGTCCCGACGCCCACGTGGCGTGGCGTGGCGGACCCGCAACGCTCGACGCCGCGCTCGGCCGGGCGGGCCTGTCCCGGCGGCCGTAAGCCTCGCCGTAGACGACCATCGAGCCGGCCAGCACGAGCCGGCGCAGTCCGGCCGCGTGCATCCCGGCGAGCAGGACGGCCGTGCCGAGGTCGTTGTGTGCGGCGTACTCGGGCGCGTCGGCGGGGTCGACGCCGTGGGCCTGCGGGAGCGGGCGTCCACACGACCGGAACCGAGCGGCGGCCGTAAAGCTCGCGTCATCGCCTGACCTTCCCGACCTGGCCGCCCCCTGGGCACAGTGGACGAACTGGCTTGAGAACGTGGAGAGATGATGACCGAGCGGACACCGTTGTTCTGCGACGCCGCCCTCGCCGAACGCATCGAGCGCGCGGACACGCAGCTCGTCACCGAGGCCAGTAGGGCCGCCCATCGCCGCAACCACGGCCGGGGTTTCGTCCTGCCCGTGGCCGGCGGCGTCGCGAGCTTCGCCGAGCCGGGCTCGCCGTTCAACAAGGTCGCGGGGCTCGGGTTCGCCGGCGTGCCGGACGCGGCCGACCTCGACGAGATCGAACGGGCCTTCGCGGCCTGCGACTCCCCCGTCCAGGTCGAGCTCCCCCACCTCGCCGACCCGGAGATCGGCGCGCTCCTCACGGACCGGGGCTACCGGCTCGAGTCGTTCGAGAACGTGCTCGGGCGAGCGCTGGGCGACGAAACCGAGCGCGTCATGCCACCCGGGATCGAGGTCCGCCGCAGCGGCGACGAGGAGTTCGACGCCTGGCTCGACGTCGCCGCCGACGCCGTCGCCCGCCCGGACACCGAGGGCGTGCCCTGGCACGAGGAGTTCCCCCGCGATGTCTACATCCGGGCCGAGCGGGACATGGCCGCTGCCGGTGTCGTGCGCTACGCCGCGCTGCGCGACGGCGTCCTCGCCGGCGCCGCCGGCCTGCGACTCGCCGAGGGCGTCGCGCAGTTCGCCGGGGCCGCCACCGCACCCGCGCACCGCCGTCACGGCATCCAGGCCGCGCTGCTGTCGGCGCGACTCGTCGACGCCGCGGCGGCCGGCTGCGACGTCGCCGTCGTGGTCACCCAGCCCGGATCAAAGTCGCAGCAGAACGCGCAGCGCTGCGGGTTCGACCTGCTCTACACCCGCGCGGTCCTGGTGAAGCATGGTGGCTTTGCTGCGGTAGGAGTGCAGCAAAGCCACCATGCTGCAATCGCCCAGCAGCCATGACGGAGCCAGAAGCCGTCCGGATCGAGCTCCACGCCGGTGCCCGCAACGACCTGCGGAGCCTCTTCGAGCTGGCCGAGGACTCCCCCACCGAGCTCGACTCGTACCTGCACGCCGGCCGGGTGCTGGTCGCGCGGTCCGGGGACGACCTGCTCGGCCACCTGCAGCTCGTCGAGACCGACCGCCCGGGCCGGGTGGAGATCAAGAACATGGCGGTGCTCGAGGCGGTGCGGGGCCGCGGCATCGGCGCGCGGCTCGTGCGGGCGGCCCTCGACCTCGCGGCGGTCGCGGGCGCCGACGAGATGGTCGTCGCCACCGGGGCCGCGGACGTCGGCAACCTGCGCTTCTACCAGCGCCAGGGCTTCCGGTTCCGCTCGGTCGAGCGCGACGCCTTCGGCCCGGCGACGGGCTACCCGCCGGGGCTCGAGGTCGACGGCATCCCCCTGCTCGACCGCGTCTGGCTCGACCAGGAGGTCCGCCCGCCGGCCTGAACACGCCGCGTCGTGGCCCGGGCAGCCGGCTGAAGGTCAGGCCGCGGCGGCACGGCCCGCGGCGAAGAAGGCGACGACGGCGTCGGTGTCGGGCAGTCGGTGCGCTGGCCGGTCTGCGCCGAACGACGCGTTCCAGAACTCACCCTCGCGGGGTGTCCACGGGCCGACGTAGGCGTACGGCAGGGAATGGCCCCCGTCGCCCGGCGACACGCCGTAGTTGACCTCGTCGAGGGAGATCCCCAGATCGAAGTGCTCGGGCCACAGGATCGGCTCCTCGGACGGAGCGAAGCGCCGCATCGCGCCGTCACCGCGGGCGAACCAGTCGAGCAGCAGCGCGGCCGCCGCCGGGTCGACGGTCAGCTCGTCGTCCGCGCCGAACTGGGCGTGCTCAGAGTAGAGGTCCGCGGGCTCGCCCGCCTCGACACCCAGTTCGGCTGCGATGTCGCCGATGCGGCCGCGCAACGGGACCCGTCCGCTCGCGCCGACGATGTCGGTCCCCTCCACCCGCAGCGGCCCGACGAACTGCCCGATGCCGCCCGGTGTCACCTGCAGCCGGATCTCGCCGTGCTCCCGGTACTGCGGCCCGGCGAGCAGGCGCTCGGCCACCGCGTGCAGGGATCGGCGGGTCGCAACCACCGCATGCTCGTCCATCTCGACCTCCGGAGTGTCGTCGACGGTGTGCGGTCAGGAAGCCGGTGGCTCGTCGTCCCCGGCTTCTTCCGCCGCCTCGGCCTCCTCCTTCGTCGCGTGCACCGTGCCGTCGGCGTGTTCCGGGGGTGCGTACATCGTCCAGAGCACGAGCGGGTCGGCGCCGGTGTTGCGGAAGTTGTGCACGGTCCCGGCGGGCACCACGACGAGGTCGCCCGCGGCGATCTGCTCCGACTCGCCGGCGATGACCGCCTCACCCGTCCCGCTCGCGAACGCGAGGAGCTGATCGGTGTGCGGATGGGTCTCCTCACCGATCTCCCCGCCCGGCGGGATAGTCATGGTGACCAGCTGGCTGTTGTCACCGGTCCAGAGCACCCGTCGGAAGTCGGTGCTCTGCTCGGCGACGGTGGCGATCGGAAACTTCAGAATCATCGCTGCGGCGTCTCCCTCGTGGTGGTCGGGGTGAGTGTCTCCGATCGACGACCACACGGCAGCGCCCCCCGTCCATGTTCAGCGCCAGCAACGGGCTCGAGCTCGTCGCGTCACACCAGTACGGCGACGAGGACCGCCAGCCCGAGCGGGACGTCGAGCGCCACACAGGCCTCGGCCAGGGACGGGGAGACCAGGTCGCGGTGCCGACGCAGGTGCCAGAGGTCCCAGACCCCGTGCGCGACCAGCGTCAGGGCCACCAGGACCAGGCCGGCCGTCGGAGCGAGCAGCAGCGCGCTCACCGCGATGGCCCCGTAGATCAGCAAGCCGGCGACCTCCAGCGTCAGCGCCGGCCGGGCCGCGCCCCGCAGGAGCCCCACCACGACGAGCACGGCTGCGGCCACGGCCGTCGCCACGAGCGGATCGAGCTCGACCAGGGCACCCGCGAACACGGCCACGAACGACAGGGGGATCCAGGCCCACGCCATCGAGGGCAAGGAGAACGCCGCCGCGGCCACGTAACAGGTGGCGGCGATCGCGACCACGAGAGCGACCGACACGCGGTCGGCCCCCGCGAGGAATATGCCGACCGCGGCGACGAACCCGACGACGCTGGGCCAGCGGTGCGTCAGAGCGGCGAGCCGAAGGGAGGGACGGGGTGAGGTGGTGTGTGCGGTCATGGCGACGAGCATGGCGCGGCACAGGTACCCAGAGGGGGTATCCGTCGAGCTTGGTCCGGATTCCTGCGAAACCGGTCCGGTCGGACCCCCCGTGCCGTATCGTCCACCCATGGCCGTCGCCACCGCGGTCGTCGCCTACGACGACGCCGAGCTTCTCGACATCGCCTGCGTCACCACGACGCTGGCGACCGCCACCCGGTTCCTGACCGGAGAGCACACCGCCCATTCCGACGCCCCGCCCGTCACGACATCCGACGGCGCCGGCTACGACATCCGCCTGCTCGCCGTCGGCGGACGACCGGTCACCGCGCGGCCGGGCCTGCGGCTCGAGGCCCACGGTGCCCTGGAGCACGACACGGGTCCGGTCGACACGCTCATTGTGGTCGGCGGCTACGGCCACCTGCGCGCGGCTCACGACGACGTGCTCGTCGCCCACGTGCGCCGCCTCGCCCGGCGGGCCCGCCGCGTCGCGTCGGTCTGCACCGGGGCGAGCGTGCTCGCCGCCGCCGGCCTGCTCGACGGGCGGCGCGCCACCACGCACTGGGCGTTCGCCGACTCCCTCGCGCACGACCATCCGGCCGTCACCGTCGACCCGGACCCGATCTTCATCCGCGACGGCCGTATCGCGACGTCCGCGGGCGTCACCAGCGCACTGGACCTGACTCTCTCGTTCGTCGACGAGGACCACGGCCCCGACCTCGCGCGCCGGGTGGCGCGCGCACTGGTCACCTACCTGCAGCGGCCCGGCACACAGGCCCAGATGAGCATGCACGTCGCCGCGCCCGCCCCGGCGCACGACGTCGTGCGCGACGTCGTCGACCACGTCGTCCAGCACCTCGACGGCGACCTGTCGACGGCTGCGCTCGCCGAACGCGCGGGGGTCAGCGAACGCCACCTGGGCCGGCTGTTCCGCACCCACCTCGGACGCAGCCCGGCCGAGCACGTCCGGCGGACCCGCACCGAGGCCGCCGCGGCTCTGCTCGCCACGACGGACCTTCCCCTGGCCCGGGTGGCCGGTCGGTGCGGCTTCGGGTCGTCGGAGACCCTGCGCCAGGCGTTCCTCGACACCTACGGCCGGACGCCCTCAGAGCACCGCCGCGCGTTCCGTGTCCCACAAGCCGTCGGCGGCGGTCGATAGGCGCGAGGCCCGCCGCACCTGCGTCGGGACGCCGTCTTCGGCGAGCGACCTGCGGAGCCGGGCGAGGGCCCGATGCTGCGCGACGCGCACCGCTCCCGGGGTGGAACCGACCGCTCCCGCGGTCTCCTCCGCCGACATCCCGAGCGCCACCCGGAGCACGAGGATCTCGCGCTGCGGGTCGGGCAGCTCGTCGAGCAACCGGCGCAGCTCACCGGACAGCTCGGCGCGCAGCGCGTGCTGCTCGGGCCCCTCGGTCGTGTCCGCCGCGTCGGGGATCTCGACGTCGAGATCCCAGCGGGTCCGGGTGGCCGCCCGATGCGCGTCGATCACCTTGTGCGCGGCGACGCCGTACACGAACGCCAGGAACGGCTTGCCCTGGAACCGGTACCCGGGCAGGCCCGTCAGCACGGCGAGACACACCTCCTGCGCGACGTCGTCCGCGGACATCCGGTGCGACGGGCCCAGCCGGGCACGGCAGTAGCGCACGACGTACGGCCGGACCACGGCCAGCAGCCGCCCCACCGCGTCTTGGTCCCCGGCCGCCGCGTCCCGGACGAGCTCGTCCGGGACGTCGTTCGCCTCACCAGCGGTGCGGAGGCACTCGGTCATGCACCGACCCTGGCGCTGCCCGGGGTTCGCCCGGATCAGGAAGGTCCCGGAGATCCGACCCGGGGCGCCCACGTCTCGGGCTCAGGGTTGCGTGATGCGGCCGCGCGTAACGCGTCCTCGCAAAGCCCGCCCCGTCCTCGCAGAGGCGATTGCCTCTGCGACGAGTTCGACGGGTCTGCGAGGTGCACTGTCAGACCCTGCCCACCGGTCTGACTCCGGTGATCAGCGCTTGACCGTGTAGTGCAGGTGGAGCACGCGGTCGCCCTGGACCACCTGGTCGGGATCGTCGAGGAGCACGGTGCCGACGTGGCTGCCGAAGAACCGCACCCCCTCGCCCAGAACCACCGGGACGACGTCCATCGCGACCTCGTCGACGAGCCCGGCCGCGAACGCCTGCCCGCCGAGGTCGCCGGCGGTCACGCAGACGAGACCGTCGCCCGCGAGCTCCCTGGCGAGCGCGATGCCCTCCTCGGCCGAGCCGGCGGCGTGGAACGGTGCGTCCGGGTGGTCGGCGAGCCACCGCTCCGGCAACGGTCGGTGGGTGACGACGACCAGCTCGTCGCCGGCGGCCGGCTTGCCGTCCCAGCCGTTCGTGGTGTCGAACAGGTGGCGGCCGATCACCGTCACCTTGATCTCGTCCCAGAAGGGCTGGATGTAGTCGTGGGACGTCCGCGAGACACGGAACGTCCAGCCGCTCGGCCTGGCGGTCAACTCGGTGTCGCCGTTGAAGTACCAGTCGAACAGCGGCCCGACCGTGTCGTCGGGAAAGGCGATGAAGCCGTCCACCGAGACCACCGCCTGCATCACAACCCTGGCCATCAGTGATCGTGTCCTCTCAGCCGGTCGACGTAGCCCCCGACGGCGCGCTCGACGTACGACGACTCCCCCTCCACCCGCCATCCTGGCATTCGGCCGCGCACATCCCGGGCGACGTCCTCGGGCGCGAGCTGCGATCCGGTGGGCAGCAGCGCACGCCCGCGCGTTCGCGGAATGACCAGGCCGGCGCAGGCGTCGTAACGAGGACACCGGTCGCGTTCGCGCACCGGTACGTCGAGAACAGCGAGGACCGGGCATGCAGCCTCTCGTGACGACCACCCGGCTGACGCTGCGCGACTGGTCCACCGACGACGCCCCGGCCGCGCTCGCGATCTACGGCTCTTCCGAGGTCGCCCACTGGCTCACCCCCGTGCTCGGCCGCATCGCCGACGTCGACGCGATGCGAGCGGTACTCGAGCAGTGGCAGCAGGAACAGCCGGGACTGACCCCGCCCCAAGGACGCTGGGCGATCGAGCGCAACGACGACGGCGCGGTCGTCGGAGGCGTCGGAATCCGCCTCCTGCCGCCCGACGCCGAGGACCTCGAACTGAGCTGGCAGCTCAACCCGGACGAATGGGGCAAGGGCTACGCCACCGAAGCCGCCCGCGGACTGATCACGTGGGCATTCACCCAGGACATCGACGAACTCTTCGCGGTCGCCCGGCCGAACAACGCCCGGGCACTCGCGACGGTGAAGAGGCTCGACATGCAGTGGGTCGGCGAGACCACGAAGTACTACGGCCTGAACCTGCAGGTGTACCGACTTCGCCCCGGCGACCTCCAGGGCTGACCGAAGCCGTCTGAATCGTCACAGATCGATGTCAGGCGGCATGCCATGGCGTCGGGAGGCGTTGAACCAGGACGTGAATGAAGGTCCACTGCGTCTTGTCGTCCTCGGTGACTCGCTCGCGCACGGCACCGGCGCCACCCGCCCCGACGACACGTTGGGCGCACGGATGTCCCGCGTGGTCGAGCGCGCCGGACACACGGTCCAGGTCCACGTCGTCGCCGTTCCCGGCGCCACCTCGCTCGAGCTCGCGGGCCAGGTGCACCAGGCCGTCGCGCTCGACGCCGACATCGCCCTCGTCATGGTCGGCGCGAACGACCTCGCCCGGTCCGTCCCCGCTGCCCGGTCGGCGGCGGCGCTCGCCTCTGCGGTCCGCACACTGCACGCTGCTGGAGCCGCCGTGGTCGTCGCACCCGCGCCCGACCTGTCGTGCGTGCCCGGAGTCCCGGCCGCTCTGCGCCCTGCGTTGCACGTCGCCTGCGAAGAACTGCAGCGTCGGCAGGCCGGCTCGGCCGAGGCGGCGGGCGCCGTCGTCGCACCGATCGCCGGGCAGCTCGCCGACGCCTTCGCGAGCGAACCCGAGCTGTTCTCCGACGACCGCTACCACCCCTCGTCAGCCGGCTACGCACGCATCGCCGCGGCACTCGCTCCGCACGTCGTCGCGGCTGCGCGGGAGGCCGACCTGCGGCGCGCCGCTGCCTGACGACCTGCTCCCCCTCGACGACGGGTCACCGGTGCGCGGCGGCGACCGCGGCCAGCGCGTCGAGTGACCGCAGCGTGTCGTCCTCAGGCAGCGTGTCGAGTGTCAGGGTGACCTCCTCGACCCCGGCCTCGGCGAACCCCGCCAGGCGCCCCTCGTCGGTGTCCGCCCCGAACACCGTGAACGGGACCTCGTCACGACCCTGCTCGGCCAGCCAGCTCCGCACCCGCTTGATCTCCGTCGGTGGGGTGCGCACGCGCGGCAGCCATGCGTCGCCGTAGGTCGCCAGCCGCCGCAACGCCGCCGGGCTCTCGCCACCGATGTAGATCGGCGGATACGGCTTCTGCACGGGCTTCGGCCACAGGTGGATCGGGTCGAAGTCGACGTGCTCGCCGTGGTACTCGGCCTGCTCGCCGGTCCAGATCTGCTGCAACGCGGCCAACTGCTCGTCCATCAGCGCCCCGCGAGTGGCGGGATCGGTGCCGTGGTTGCGCATCTCCTCCCGGTTCCACCCGACCCCGACCCCGAAGGCGACGCGCCCGCCGGACACGACGTCGAGACTGGCGACCTGCTTCGCGGTGTGGATGACGTCGCGCTGTGGCAGCAGCGCGATCCCCGTGCCGAGCAGCAGCCGCGACGTCACCGTGCCGGCCGCCGTCAGCGCGACGAAAGGATCGAGCGTGCGGTAGTACTTCCGCGGCAGCTCGCCTCCCCCGGGGTACGGCGACTCCCGGCTGACGGGGATGTGGGAGTGCTCGGCGATGAACAACGAGCTGAAGCCCCGCTCCTCCAGAGCACGCCCCAACACGTCGGGCCGGATGCCCTCGTCGGTGATGAACGTGGCGATCCCGAATCTCATCGCATCGTCATACCCGACCGACGCCGTCGTCGCGCGCCCCGCAGTACGTAGAAGTACGTATCGCAGAACGGGCGCGACGCTGCCACGCTCCTTGCCTCGCTCCCCCCGGATGAGTGTGAATTGATCAGGATGGAGGAGGATCGTGCGTTCCCACCACATGGGCCGGAGTACTCGACTGGCGGTGGCCGTCTGCACCGTCGTCGCCTTCGCCTGCTCGTGCACCGCCAGAGCTACCGATATCATTGCCACCGACAGGCCGGGCGGCGAAACCGTTTTCGGCCCCTCACAGCCACTCGGGAACGGCACGGTGAAGACCTTCGTCACGCTGGACGACGCGGGGCAGCCCACTGAAGTCGGTCTACGGCTCACCGCAACCGCTATGGACGGTCTACCTCAGGACACCGGCCCTGCAGAAATGGTGATGCTCGCGTTTCCCGACCAGGCTGCCCGAACCGCCCTCAACCACGTCATGCTGAACTGGAACCCACAGGGACACGAACCTCCCGAACTGTTCGGGAAGCCGCACTTCGACTTCCACTTCGACATGGTCGACATGTCCACGATGCAGGCGATCAACCCGGACGACCCGGGCTATGCGACGAAGGCCGAAAACCTTCCCGAGCCGAAGTACCTGCCCCAGGGTTACGTCGTTCCCCCGGGGCCTCCGGTCGCGGCCCAGGTCGTGCCCGGCATGGGTGTGCACCTGGTCGACTCCGGCGACACCACGCTCGTGCCGGGCAAGTACGACTTCGAGCAGATCATCATCAACGGCGCGTGGGACGGCCGCTACACGTTCATCGAGCCGATGATCACCCGCGAGTGGCTGCTCACCCAGCCGACCGTGCAGGAGAACCTCAAGCAGCCCCAGTCGTACCAGAAGACGGCCTACTACCCGACCACCTACACCGTCCACGTCGACCAGCAGACGAAGGACTACGTGATCGCACTAGTGTCCTGCGCCAGTATTTCGCAGGGTAAGTCCTAGACTGGAGGTATGGCCCGTACCGGACGCCCCAAAGCCGTGCTGGAACTGACCGCTGACGAGCGCGAGCAGCTGCAGCGGTGGGCGCGGCGGGCCACCTCGGCGCAGGCGCTGGCGATGCGCTCTCGGATCGTGCTGGCGTGCGCGCAGGGTCGGTCCAACACCGCAGTCGCCGACGACCTCGGAGTCTCGCCCCAGACGGTCGGTAAATGGCGGGCCCGGTTCGTGCAGGCCCGCCTCGACGGGCTGGCCGATGATCCGCGGCCCGGGCGCCCATCGTCGATCACCGCCGAGCAAGTCGAGGACGTTGTCGTGGCAACGCTGGAGTCCACGCCGGCGAACGCCACGCACTGGTCGCGGGCGAAGATGGCCGAACGGACCGGGCTGTCGCGCTCGAGCATCGGACGGATCTGGAAGACCTTCGAACTCAAGCCGCACCGCGCCGAGACGTTCAAGCTGTCAAACGACCCGTTGTTCGTGGAGAAGGTCTTCGACGTCGTCGGGCTCTACCTCAACCCACCCGAGGGTGCAGTCGTGCTGTCGGTGGACGAGAAGTCACAGGTCCAGGCCCTGGCACGGTCCCAGCCGACGTTCCCGATGATGCCCGGCATGCCCGAGCGTGCCACCCACGACTACGTCCGCCACGGCACCACCAGCCTGTTCGCGGCGTTCAACACCGCCGACGGCACCGTGATCTCCTCATTGCACCGCCGGCACCGCACGATCGAGTTCAAGAAGTTCCTCACCAAGATCGACGCCACGGTCCCCGCGCACCTGCAGGTCCATCTGATCGCCGACAACTACGGCACCCACAAGACCCCGGCGATCAAGACATGGCTGGCCCGTCATCCCCGCTTCACCCTGCACCACACCCCGACCTACTCCAGCTGGCTCAACCAAGTCGAACGCTGGTTCGCCTACCTCACCGAAGACCTGCTCCAACGCGGTGACCACCGCAGCGTCCACGCCCTCGAAGCCGACATCCGAACCTGGGTAAAGGCCTGGAACGACAACCCAAGACCGTTCATCTGGACCAAGACCGCCGAGGACATCCTCGAACGACTCGGACGACTTCTACGCCGAATCAACGGCGCAGGACACTAGCCGGACTGACCATGCGCCAGGCGTCCTGACTTCTTCTGCCCCACCGGAGCAAGGACGACCCCATCATTCCGGGAGCACCGTCTGCTGGACGAGTTGCGCGATTCCGTCCGCGGGGAGCGCCTCGCCGAAATAGGTGTTCGGCGCCAGCAGCAGGTTCGCCATGACGATGACTGTGGCGCCCTTCTCGGGTTGGTAGCCCACGAACGTCTGGAAGCCGGGCACGGCCCCGTTGTGCCCGATCAGGCCGCCGAACGCCTTCTCCACGCCGAGGCCGTAGTTGCCGCGCGGGTCGAACGTCGTGCGGGCGGCCTGCGTGGCCGGGGTCAGCAGCGAGCCGGTTCCCAGCGCCTTCGCCCAGATGACCATGTCGCCGATGGTGGAGATCGCGGCACCGCTGGCCACACCGTTCGAGGGGAGGTCGGTGACGTCGTTCGGCTTCGTCCCCGGCGCCACCGTGATCTGCGCGGCGGCTTTGTTCCCGGCCAGGGCGGCGTTGTAGGCGACGTTGCCCTCGACGTTCGTGCCGTACATGTAGCCCTGCGAGTGCGGGTCAGGAATTGCGGTGTCGTCGTAGACCGGCAGGCTCGTCGACCTCATGCCGAGTTTGGCGAACACGAGATCCTGCATGAGCTTCTGCAGGGGCGCCTTGCCCACTCGCTCGGCGATCACACCGAGGATCTCGTAGTTCGTGTTCGAGTAGTGGAAGCCCTGGCCGGGAGGGAAGTACGGCGGATGGGCGAGCCCGATGCCGATGCACTCGAAGGGGGTCCACGGCTTGTGGGGGTCCTTGTCGAGCGTGAGGTTGAAGTAGTCGTCCTCGGTGAAGTTGAAGATCCCGGCGGTCATGCCGAGCAGCTGGCGGATGGCGATGTTCTCGCCGTTCGGCACGCCGGGCAGGTACTTCGTCACCGGGTCGTCGAGGCCGATGGCGCCCTGGTCGACGAGCTGCAGGACCACCTCGGCGGTCAGGCTCTTGGTGACGCTGCCGATCCGCATGTGGTTGTCGGTGCTCATCGGGGGCGCGCCTTCGGTGGTGGACGAGCCGAACGCGGTGAGCCAGGTGCCTTTCCCGGGCACGTCGACGTACACGATGGCGCCCGGCACGCTGAGCTCGTCCATCAGCGCAGTGATCTTCGGGCCGAGGTCGGCCGCGAACGCCGGGGCCGCGGCCGGCGCGGTCGATGCGGTCGGTGCGGTGGTCGACGCGGGTCGAGCGGAACCGGCCGGTCCGGACGTGCACCCGGCCGCGAACACCGCCGTCACCGCGAGCGCCACGCCCGCCCGGGCCACAGGGGCGCGCCGGACCATCGTCATTCAAAACCCCTCTCCGTGCGGACACTCCTCGGCGATCGACGCTATGACCCGCAGCACCTGATGACCATGGACCCAGGTCCCGTTCACCAGGACAGGTACCGGATGACCGCCATCACCCGCCGATGGTCGACAGGATTGACCTCGAGCCCGAGGTCGTCGTAGATCCGGGAGGCGTGCTGGACCACCGACTTCTCGGCGATGCCCAGGCGGGCCGCTATCGCGGCGTTGGTGCGGCCCTGGGCGATCAGTTCGAGGACGTCGCGCTGGCGGGGGGTGAGTCGTTCGAGGTCGCCGTGCTTGTGCGCGGCCCGGGTCATCATGACCCGGACGACCTCGGGGTCGATCACCGTCCCGCCGGACCCGACCTGCTCGACGTCGTCGACGAACCGGCGAACCTCGCCGATCCGTTCCTTGAGCAGGTAGCCCACCCCGGCCGGGTTCGTCCCGATCAGCTCGAGGGCGTAGCGGCGTTGCACGTACTGGGACAGGACCAGGACGCCCACACCGGGCAGCGTGCGCCGGATCCGGATCGCGGCGGTCAGGCCGTCGTCCGCCCGACCGGGTGGCATCCGGATGTCGGTGACGACGACGTCGGGCCGCACGCGCTCGGCCAGCTCCAGCAGGGTGTCCGCGGCGGCCGCGGTCCCGGCGATCTCGAACCCGGCCCGCTCCAGCACGAGGACGAGGCCCTCGCGCAGCAGGGTCTCGTCCTCGGCGATGATCAACCGCACGGCAGCTGCACCAGCAGTCGGGTGCCCTGGTGGGGCGGGCTGAGCAGCTCGAAGCGCCCGTCGAGCACGTCGACCCGATCGCGCACGCCCCGCAGGCCGGCGCCGGTCGGGGTCGCGCCGCCGACGCCGTCGTCGGCGAAGTCGAGTGTCAGCGCATCATCTGCCCGCTCGACGCGGACCCGGATCGCGGATGCCCGGGAGTGCTTGACCGCGTTCGCGGTCGCCTCCGCGAGGATGAAGTACGCCCCGGTCGACACGGCCGCGGGGAGTTCGGTCAGCACGCCGCACCAGTGGGCGTCCACCGGGATCGGGGAGCGGTCGAGCAGGTCCTCCGCCGCGGCGAACAGCCCTCGCTCCAGCAGCAGGGCCGGCATCACGCCGTGCACGAGCCGCCGCAGCTCGCGGACGGCCTCGGTGAGATCGTCGCGCAACGCGTCGGCGTCGTGGCGGATCGCCGGGTCCAGGCCCGGTGCGCTGCCCAACGTCCCGGCGCGCAGCGTCGCGAGCACGAGCCGGCTCTGCAACAGGTCGTGGAGGTCCTGGGCGAACCTGCGCCGCTCGTCGTCGGCGACCTGGACCAGCCGTGAGCGTGACTCCAGCAGTTCCTGTCGGCGGGCCAGCAGCTCCGCGGTCAGCCGCTCCCGTTCCAGGGCCAGCGCCACGACGCGTCCTGCCTGTTGCACGAGCGACGGATCGCCGATCAGCGAGCTGTCGTAGGCGATGACGGCGACCGCCCCGTCGGCGGCGTCGACGGAGACGGTCGCGCCGTCGCGCTCCGGCGCGACGACCCGCCCGCCCTCGTCGAGCAGCCACCCGTGGGGTCTCGACGGGAAGTACAGCTCCAGGGACTCGTCGCCGAGCGCCGCGGCCAGCGCCTCACGTACCGGTCGACGACCGTCGGCCGAGCCCAGCCACAGCCCTAGCTCCTCGAGCTGCGCGGTGCGCGCGAACCCGCCGCGCAGGATCGCGACCGCGAAGACGAACGGGACGACGGCGAGGGCGCCGATCTGCAGGAGGAACCGGGCCTGAGACGACAGGGCGGCGACCGGCTCCAGCACGAGCGCCGAGAAGGGGATGAAGGTCAGTACGAGCATGCCGGTCAGGTAGACGACGGCACGCGTCCGGCGCTGCGCCCCGACCGCCGCGGACCTGCGGAGACGCTGCACCAGCACGGCCGCCGAGATCAGCAGGACCGCGGTGGCCAGCACCCGGTGGGCCAGGTCCGCGGCGGCCACGACCCCGGCGTCGGCTCCCTGGTCGAAGATCGGGAGAACGACGGGCTCGCCGCTGTAGGCGTACTGCAGGAACAGCGGAACGGTGGTGGTCAGATAGCCCGCGACGACCAGTGCGCGGTCGCGTGCACCGGTCAGGCGCCCGGACGGGAACGCCAGCAGCAGGTGCAGCACGCCGGCGAGCACCGACTGGCCGCCGAGCACACCCAGGAACACCATCACCGGCTCGGCGGCGTTGTAGAGCGACGCGAGCAGGAACAGCGTCCCGGTCACGCAGATCAACAGCCCGAGCCGGTTCCCGGGGCGCCGGCTCCAGGCGACGGCGCCGACCGCGAGATAGACCAGCCCGACCGCGGACGGCGCCGCGTCGCCGAGCCCGGCCGGCGACGCGGCGGCGACCGCGCCGGCACCGACGACGGCGAGGACCGTCCCGAGTGTCAGCACGAGGGCGAGGGCGAGCTGCAACGCATGGCCCGACCACGCGCCCGGCGAACTCCTCGCGGCTCGGAACCCGGGGTTCCGCCGGATGTTCGTCACGCAGAAACCATGATCGCCACCTGGCGGCTCGTCAAACCGACCTGTCTCTCCTACCGGGTACGAGGTCCCCGAGTGGACCAGGACCCAGGTCCTGTGCGCCCCCCGCCCCAGGTCGGTTGTCGCGGCCCGATCGTGACGACAGCATTCGGCCCGGGGAGCCGGTTCTCCGACCCGAGCCGGGTTCGTGGAGGACGGAGGAAGGCGGATCGGGATGCCAGTCGACGTGGCTCATGGAGCGGGACGACGGAGGGGCCGGGCGGGGTGGGGTGGCCCGGCAGTGCTCGTCGCCCTGGTCGGGGTGGTCGGGGTGGTCGGGATGCTGGCCGCCTGTGCGCCTGCAACGGGAGCTGGCGCCGTGCCGACCAGCACCAGCACCTACGTGTCGGCACCGTGCCCCAACCCGATCTACCCGAACGTCCCCCAGCTCGATCTGGGCGCCGGTGTGGAGTGCGGCTACCTGACCGTGCCGGAGAACCGCGCCCGTCCGGACGGCCGTCGGATCCGGCTCGCGGTGGCCCGGGCCAAGGCGACCTCGGCCACACCCCGGGCGGACCCGCTGCTCTACCTCGCGGGCGGCCCCGGAGGCAGCGGACTCCTCAGCGCGGCGCCACGGATCGGTGCTGGCTGGAACAGGGACCGCGACGTGATCTTCCTGGACCAGCGGGGCACCTGGAAATCCGATCCGCTGCTGTCCTGTCCGGAGATCGACGCGTTCCTCGCCGACTGGACCGGGCTGAGCAGCTTCGACCCGGCCACCGCCGACCGCAGTGCCGCGGCCACCCGGGCGTGCCGCGACCGGCTCGCCGCCACCGGAACCGACCTCGGCATGTATTCGACGACGGAGAACGCCGCTGACGTCGCCGACCTGCGCGTGGCGCTCGGCATCGAGCAGTGGAACCTCTACGGCGTCTCCTACGGCACCGACCTCGCGCTGCAGACGCTGCGCGACCACCCCGAGGGCATCCGCAGCGTCGTGCTCGACTCCGTGGTGCCTCCGCAGGCCAACACCATGCTCAGCTTCTGGCCCTCGGCCGCCTCGGGTCTGACGGCGATGTTCGACGCCTGCGCCGCCCAGCCGGCCTGCCGGGACGCCCATCCGACCCTTCGGGACGACTTCTTCCGGCTCGCCCGCGACCTCACCACCACGCCCCGCACCGTCACCGTCGACAACCCGGCCACCGGCACGGCCGCTCCGGTCGTCGTCGACGGCTACAAGCTGGTCAACTTCGCCATCACGGCGAGCCTGGTCCCCGGCACGATCGCCACGGTGCCGGCGGCCGTCGAGAACCTCGCCCGCGGCGACGGCTCCGTGCTCGCCGCCGCGCTGCTCGCGGGTGCGCCGCCCTCCGGGGTAACCGGCTACGGGCTGGCCCTGGGCGTGTTCTGCTCGGAGGCAGCGGCGACGATCGACAGGGCGGACATCGTCGCCGCAGGCCGGCCCGTGCTTCCCGACCTGCCCGACGCCGTGCTGGGCCTGCTCCCGCAGGCTCCCTACCTGCTGGGCGACTGCCGCAGCTGGGACGTCCCCGCCGCACCCGAGGCGGTGGCCACGCCCGCGACCGGCGACACGCCCGTACTGATCCTCGACGGCGGTCTGGACGCGATCACCGCGCCACGCAACGGCGAACTGGTGGCCCGGTCGCTCCCGAAGGCGACCCGCCTGCTGTTCCCCGACTCCGCGCACGATGTCCTGCTCTGGTCGACTCCCTGCGCGCTGCCCGTCATGCAGAGCTTCCTCGACGGCCTCTCGGCACCGGACACGCAATGCCTGAACACGGTGGCGCCCGCGGCGTTCGCCCTGTGAGCCCGGCCGTCGGTCGTTCCTCGTGCTCGACGGCTGATGATCGTCGGTGACGAAGCAGCGGCAGCGGCACCTGCCTCTGGCTGCGTCATCTGTTCCCCCCGGTGGGCCGGACCGCCACGTCCACCACGTGAGGGCCGAGGCGACACAGTTGGCCGCGGTGCGAGCCGAGGCGCGCCGCTGGCTCGCACGCTGGATCTGCCGGACGACGTCGAACACGACGTGATCCTGGCGGTGCACGAGACGGCGGCCAACGCGATCGAGCACGCCTACCCACCCGGCGACACCGGTGGCCACGTCGAGCTGACCTGCTGGCTCGACGGCGGCAACCTCTGCCTCTCGGTGGCCGACCACGGGGAGTGGCGGGAGTCGACAACCGGGTCCCCTGACCGCGGCCGCGGGCTCGACATGATCCGGCGGCTCGGCGCCGACGTCGCGATCGACCATCACGGCCATGGCACGCGGGTCGTCCTGCAGTACCCACTGCCGGACATGCCAGCGTCGGACCGCTTCACGACCGACCATCCCCTGCCCGAGTCCGGCGAGGCCTCGCGCGTGCATCTGACGGTGCCGCTGGCGACGACGCTCACCGAAGCGCGCCGTCTGCTCGACGTGCGCCCCCCGCGGGTGGTTCGCGACCACGACCTGCCGAACGACCCGATGGCTCCAGGCCTCGCCCGGGCCGCCGTGGCGTCGGCGTGCGAAGACTGGGGTCTCGACGACGGCCTGTACGAGGCGGCGGCAACGGTGGTCACGGAGCTGGTGGGCAACACCGTCGAACACGCTGCCACCGCGTGCGTCCTGCACCTGGCGGTCGACTCGAGACGCCTCCAGATCGCCGTCCGCGACAACAGCCCCGTCACCGAAGGACACCAACAGATTGTGGTTCCCGACGAACGGGGGTACGGCCTGCTGATCGTCCGAGGACTGAGCCGGAGCTGGGGCTGGGGCGTCACCCCCCATGCCGGTGGCAAGACGGTGTGGGCGCTGCTCAACCGGCGGTGAGGACCAGCGGATCTACGTGGCGCCGCGTGGTTCCGGAACCGGTACGCCGACGGTACGTCGCTTGGTCTCGTACATGCGCCGGTCGGCTTCGCGGAGCAGCTCGTCGGGGTCGGCGACATGAGCGGGACTGCCGCCCACCGCCGCGGACAGGGTGATCCGGTCATTGTTGATCAGAAAGGGCTTGGCGGCCGCCGTGCGCAGCCGCTGGGCGATGGAGGCGGCGTGGTGGGGTTCGGCGTCCTCGCACAGCACCGCGAACTCGTCTCCGCCCAGGCGCGCTGCGATGTCGCCAGGCCGGAGTTGCGCCACGATCCGGTGTGCGAGCTGGGTGAGTACGGCGTCCCCGGCGGCGTGCCCGAACCGGTCGTTGACTCTCTTGAAACCGTTGAGATCGAGGTAGAACAGATACGCGGGGCGGGCGTGCCGGCCGCGACCGGACAGGGCCTCGCCGATCCGCGCGATCAGCAGCGTCCGATTCGCCAGTCCGGTCAGAGGATCGTGCAGGGCCTGGTGACTGAGCTCGGCTTCGCGCCGTTTGCGTTCGGTGATGTCTTCGAGGTGGACGACCACGTGCTCGGCTCGGTCTCCGCCTTCCGGCACCGGCGACAGGCTCAGGGAAACCCAGATGACGCGGCCGGTGTTCAGGCGGAAACGGCATTCGTGGCGCAGGATCCCTGTTCCGCCGGCCACCAGTCGAGTACTGCGGCGGCGCGCGTCGTCGAGATCCTCGGGGTGCACCGCGTCGAACAGGACCTCGCCGAGCAGGTCGGCAGGATCCCTGCCGAGCAGCTGGCCTGCCGCCGGATTGCAGGCGACCACGACCCCGTCCGGACGGGTGACGACCACGCCCATCGGTGCGTGATGGAAGGCAGCGCTGACCACCACGGGGTCGGGGGCGCTCACCCCGACCACCTCGGAGCGTCGCGCCGCAGTACGTGAGTCACATCAGTTGCCCAGGTCAGGATCCGTCAGGCGAGCGTGGAGCTTGTCACGGCCTCGACACGCCCGCAATTACAGATTCAAGTGCAGATGCACGGACGAATGAGTATCCGTCGGCGACCGACCGTAATCCCGTCACACCACGTCAGCTCGTGAGTCCTTCTGATCACTGAAAGCAAGATGCTTGTTACCGCGAGGCGCCGGGTATCGCCAAGAAGCAGTCCGGTAGGGTGACGAGCCCACTACAGAAAGCAACAGGAAGCCAGGCAGATGAAGAAATTCGCCTGCGGTGCCGTGGTGCCTGGGTGCACCGCCACCTTCGCCGCGGAGACCGAGCAGGGCATCCTCGAGCAGGTCGCCCGCCACGCCCGTGAGGATCACGACCTACCCGAGGTTCCCGAGGAACTGGTCCGTCAGGTTCTGGCGAACCTGCAATGAACATGACTCAGGACGTCATCGTCAGGGCCTGCCGCAGGCCCGGCGTCCTGAGCATGCAGTTCCAGCCGATCATCGACACCGCGCGGGGCACGGTCGTCGGGTACGAGTCGCTGGCCCGCTTCAGCGGCCCACCGCACACCACACCCGATCGCTGGTTCGCCGTCGCCCGCGCCGCGGGTGTCGGCCCCGAGCTGGAGGCCCGGGCTCTGCGCGCCGCGCTCGATGCCCGATCCGCGCTGCCGCCGAACTGCTTCCTCTCAATCAACATCGGCCCCGATGCGCTGCTCACCGCAGCCGTCGCCACCGTGTTCGCCGACGCCGGCGACCTCCGCGGCATCGTCGTCGAGATCACCGAGCAGACCGCGGTGGCCAACTACGACGCCCTGGCCGCCGCGATCGAGCCCCTACGCGCGGCCGGCGCGCTGCTCGCGGTCGACGACGCGGGCGCCGGTTTCGCCTCGCTCAAGCACATCACCGTGCTGCGGCCCGACTTCGTCAAGGTCGACCGCGACCTGGTCGCCGGCATCGACAAGGACGAGACCAAGGCTGCAGTGGTCGAAGCGCTCGGGATGTTCACCTCGCGACTCGACGCGTGGTTGGTCGCCGAGGGCATCGAGACCACTGCCGAACTCGACCGCATCCTGTCGCTACGCGTGCCGCTCGCCCAGGGCTACGGAATCGGCTCTCCGCAGCCCATGATGGGCAAGGCCCATTCCGACGCGGTCGCGCTCTGCCGACGCCGGCGGTCCATCGCCGCGTACGGCGGGCTGTTCGATCTCGCGGAGCACGCGCCGCACGTCAGCGAGATCGAGGCCGCCCCCACCTCGTTCGCCCGCAACCCCGCCACCGCGTGGGTCGTCGTCGTCGACGAGCACGACCGACCGGTCCGCCTCGTCGACCGGCGCGGCGGCGCACACCCTCCGCTGAACGTGCTCCCCACCGAACGGCTCGCCGACGTCGCGCGGCGCATCGCCACCCGCCCGACGGACGAGCGCCACGTCCCGGCCGTGCTGTGCGACGAGCGCGCACGGCTCGTCGGCCTCGTCACCGTCGAGCGGGTACTCGGCCGGCTCGCCGACACGATCGACTCGGGATCCTCCCCGACCTGACCGCGACCGTCAGTAGGGCAGGATGACCGCGCTGCGGGACCACCGCAGCGGTTGCACCTCCTGAGCCCCCAGCGCCGGGAGCCCGCGCAGGTGGTCCAGCGCCTCTCCGATCGCCCACAGCTGGTCTTCGCGTGGACACGAGGTGTTGACGTAGAGCTGGGTGCCGCACCGACTGAACTTCGCGACCGTGTCGCCGAGCACGGAGTCGTCGAGCGGGCGGATCGCCAACGCCAGCCCACTCGTCCCGGCGGCAGCCGTGGGAATGGGGCGGTGGTCCTGCACGGTCACGGTCACGTGTCCTCCGGCGGTCCGGGGCTCGGTCCAGCACGTCGAGCCCATCTACCGGTTCCAACGTTCACCCCACGGGCGGGTGACGCTCGATTCCGCCGCAGGTCCACCGAATCGGGCAACGCTAAACGCCGATAGGCGAGAATCGCTCGTGCCGGTGGTCGCCACTGCGGCGCCGCGTGTCGACGGTCCACCGGCGGGCGACACCCGCAACGGTGTGGCCATGACCGGAACGACACGCGGCACCGCCGCCTCCTACGAGACGTTCGGCCGACTGATGACACTGATCTTCGACATGAGCCCACTGAGCGGCAGCACGGCCGCCGGGGTCAGCGTCTGGGAGCGCCTCGGCGGGGGCTTCGGCGTCTCCTGGACCGGCGGCCCGCATGCCGCGGAGGTCGTCGCCGCACTGACGTGCCTCGCCGCCGACGACGAGGTCACCACCGTCGTCTCCCCCGGCGACATCACCGACATCGTCGTCGACGAGGGCGCCGCCTTCATGCGGCTGCGCGACGTCGTCGTCGAACTGCGCCCCCACGACACGATCGGCGTCGAAGCCGAGTGGGCTCAGGCCGTCACCTCGCTCCGGGAGCTGCGCCTGCCCAGTTGACCGCTCAGTAGTCGCCCCATCGGGGCGAGCCGACGATGTCACGCCAGCTCGGCCACGCCGTCCCCGTCTGCTGGCGCACGAGCTCGCCGGCAAGGGTGAACGGTGGCGCCTTCTCGGGGCGGTTCACCGCCTGGGCGACGATCGTGTCGTGCAGAGCCACGGCCGCATGCAGGCGGGGCAGCCATCGGTGCACGTGGTCGCTGTACCCCGCGGGCAGTGCGGCCGGGTCGCCGCCGAGGTCGAACCCGGCACCGATGCTGACCAGGCCGATCTCCGGACGCTTGCGCTCGGCGATATCGGGGCTGGTGTGCAGCGTGACGGCGTCCCAGATGATATCGGCCCGTCCATCGGGCACTCCGTTGTCGACGGCGAACTGCCGCGCCAAGTCGGCTCCGTCCAACTCGAAGCGTCCGGCGCCGGTACCTCGTGTACCGAGCCCGAGGTCGTGCAGAACGCAGCCGAGGTAGAGCAGTTCGTCGTCGTAGTCGCGGCCGGGCTCGACGCCTTGTCGGCGGCCGAGGACTCGTCCGTAGAGATAGGTCCGCATGCTGTGGTGGAAGATCGCGGGGTCTTCGGTCGACGCGGCGAGGCGGGTCGCGGCACCGGCGAGCGTGGTGCGCGGGAACGGCAGATCGCCGAAGTCATCCATGATCGGATCGACGGCTGCCGCCGAGTGGTTCGGCGTGGCAGCGTCCGGAGTGCCGCACGCGCCGGCGACCGCCGCGAGTGCGCCGGCGGCGACGAGGAGCCGCCGGCGGGTACAAGTGCCGGAAGGTGGGGTATCGGGCGGCGAGGACATGGGTTCTCCCGTCGTGGGCCGGTAGCGAACGGGCGAGCCGGTCACGGTGGCGAGGCGGAGGCCGGTCGCAGCAAGCGGATCGCGACGAGGCCGCCCACTCCGGGGAGGGCAGCCCACCAGCGGGCTGCCCAGGGGGCGCCGTCGTGCAGCAGCACCGCGACGATCGCCGTCAGGTACGCGGCGCCGTGCACGGGCCCCACCACAGCCGCGACTCCCGGCGCGTGGACGGTGGCCAGGTTCAGCAACAGGACCAGCAGGGTCACGGCCTCCGTGCCTGCGGCGATGCGCAGCAGTCGCACGGCTCACGCCCCCGTCGTCGAGCCGGGTCGCACGATCATCAGCACCACCACGACCGCCCAGAGCAGGTTGAACACCCCGGTGGCCAAGACCAACGTTCTGACGCGGGCCGCCACCGCCGTCGAGGCACGCTCGCCGGCCGCTCCCAACAAGCCGCGCTGGGCTGGGAGGATGCGCACCCCGAGCAGTGCCCCAGCAGCCACCGTGAGAAGCAGGGACACGAGCAGCCACGGATCGCCGAGTACGCCGAGTTGCGCGCCGGTCGCGATCCCGAAGACCGGGACCACGACGCCCACCGCCGCGTAGCCGCGGCAGATCCGGTGCAACAACCCGGCGGTCTCGACCTGCTGACCGGTGGCTTCTCCCGTCACCCGACCGCCCCCAGAACTGACGGCGCGCGGGAACAACGACGTCGCCACGGCCACGGGCCCGACGACGAGGATCGCGGCGAGCACGTGCACCGCGAGCAGGACCTTGGCCATACTCACCCCATAAGTAGATAGCCAACAGGTAGGTTGTCTACTCAGTAGATGTGTAGGCTGTCAACCTATGAAGCCCGATCCCGTGCGCGGCCACCTCGACGGGCTGCTGCTGGCCGCCGTCGAGCTCGAGCCACTGCACGGCTACGCGATCATCACCGCGGTCCGGGTCCGCAGTGGCGGCGCGCTGGAGCTGCGTACCGGCACGATCTATCCCGCTCTGAACCGGCTGGAGCGGCTCGGCCTGGTGCGCAGCGTCTGGCTCGCCGACGGCGGCAGGCGCAGGCGGTGCTACGAGATCACCGACGCCGGTCGGCACTCCCTGGCCGACGAACGATCGGCCTGGCGGACGTTCACCTCCACGATCGGAGCGGTCCTGGACCCGGCGCCCTCCCCCGGCACGCCGTGACGACGTCGGCAGGTCCGGACCCGATCGCGGCGTACACCGCGGTCCTCGACGCGTCGCTGCACGGGCCGCGGAGGGCGAAGGAGCGCCTGCTCGCCGAGATCGCCGACGGCTTGCGGGACGCGGCCGAGCCGTACCACGCGGCCGGTGGCGAACTCGCCGCCGCCGTGGAACGGGCCACCGACGAGTTCGGGCGCCCGCGCGACCTGATCCCGGAATGTCAGCGCGAGCTCACGATCCGGCAGACCCGGGCGACCGCCGCACGCCTCGCACTCTGCGCAGCGGTCGCCCTCGCCGGCTGGCACACGCTGTGGGTCGGCGCCGGCGGCGGTCTCTGGCGACTCGTCGCGATCCCGCTGGCCGCGGTGACCGCCCTCGGTGCTGTGCACGCCGGCGCCGTCCTTCTCGCGACCGGCCGCCTCGCTCGGTCGCTGCACACACCGGCCCGACTGGCGACGACGACCGCGTGGACCGCGAGCGTCGCGGCCGTGACCATGGTGCTCACCACCGCGGTCCTCGTCGCCGTGCTGGCTGACGCCGCAACCCCCGCCGCGGTCCTGCTCGCCAGCGCTACGGCGATCGTCGGGCACGCGGTGGTCGCCGGCGCCGCTCGGTCCTGCCGTCGTTGCGGACAACTCGATCGCCGAGCACCCGACGCCGACGCCCCGTAACCTGACCTGCCGACCGTGCCCCATAACGCCTCAGGCATCGTCGCCTGCTCCGGTGTACTGCTTCTGCGTTCTGCTTGCGCGAGCGCAGAGGGGTGTACCGGGAGGGGGAGCAGATTCGGCTCACCCCACCGAGTGGAGCATCCTCGAACTGCTCGCCCGCAACCGCGGCATGCTCGTCAGCCGCAGTGAACTCCTGCACCACATCTGGGGCCCGAGCGAGCGCAAGGAGACCAGCTACCTGCGGGTCTACCTCGCCCAACTGCGCCGGAAGCTCGAGCGCGACCCCGCCCTCCCGCGGCATCTCATCACCGAGGCCGGCATGGGGTACCGGTTCCACACCTGAGCGGCTACCGGGGATCGTCCTGCTGGTAGATGTCCGGGACGCCGTCGGCGTCGCTGTCGCGCTGCTCGTCGTTCCACAGTCGCCGGTAGTGGCCGTTGCGGATGCGCAGCACCACGGTGGCCAGCAGCGCCGACACCAGTGACCCGCTCAGCACCCCGATCTTCACCTCGGCGCCGTACTCCGTGCCGACACCGAAGGCGAGTTCGCCGATGAGCAGGGACACGGTGAATCCGATTCCGGCCAGCAGGGCCAGCCCGAACACGTCCCACCAGCTCAGTCCCTCGGCGAGCTGGGCCCGGGTGAACCGTTGCACCAGCCACGTCGCCCCGAGCACGCCGATCGCCTTGCCTGCGACGAGTCCGACGCCCACGCCGAGGGCGACCGGCCGGGTCAGGCTCGTCCCGATCCCGGCACCGCCGGTCACCGCGACCCCGGCGGCGAAGAACGCGAACACCGGTACGGCCACGCCCGCCGACAACGGGCGCCACCGGTGCTCGAACCACTCCGCCAGCCCCGGGCCCTCCCCTGCGGCGCGACGCCGGACCGGCACGGTGAAGGCCAGCAGCACTCCGGCGACGGTGGCGTGCACTCCGGACTCGTGCACGAGCACCCAGGTCGCCGCGGCCAGCGGCAGCAGTACCCACCACGACCGCACCCGGCGCTGCACCAGCAACCCGAACAACCCGAGCGGCGCCAGCGCCGCCAGCAGTGCAACGACGTGCAGCGAGCCGGTGTAGAAGACCGCGATGATGGTGATCGCCAACAGGTCGTCGACGACCGCCAGGGTCAACAGGAACGTGCGCAGCGCCGCCGGCAGGTGCGTACTGATCACGGCCAGCACCGCGAGGGCGAACGCGATGTCGGTGGCCGTCGGGATCGCCCAGCCGGCGAGAGTCCCCGCGCCGGCGTTGATCGCGACGTAGATCAGCGCGGGCACGGCCATTCCGCCGACCGCGGCCACGACCGGGAGTGCGGCACGCCGTGGCTCCCGCAGGTCACCGGCGACGAACTCGCGCTTGAGCTCCAACCCGGCCACGAAGAAGAAGATCGCGAGCAGCCCGTCGGCGGCCCACTGCGCCAGTGTCAGGTCCAGGTGCCACGCCGCCGGGCCGACGCGGATCTCGCCGAGCGTCCGGTAGGCCGCGCTCCACGGGGAGTTCGCCCAGGCGAGGGCGAGCAGTGCCGCCCCGACCAGCAGGATCCCGCCGACCGTCTCCGCCCGCAGGATCTCGGCGATCCGACTGACCTCGGGCCAGCTGCCGCGGCCGAACAGACCGCCGGACCGGGACGAGGGACTGGCCATGAGCGGACTCCAGGAGAGGTCGACGACGGGACCGCCGACCAGACTTCCCGGCACACCAGCGGCTACGTTAAGCGCTACGGGCGGCCGGGGCAACGAGACCGCCTCGCCCCGGCCGCCGACGCCGTGACCCGGCGGAGATCGCGGCCCGGTGCTCTGCCGCATTCTTGCGCCCGTCGGATGGCGTCGATCTCGACGACGTGACCACCCCGACCTGGAACGCCGGCACCGGCGGTGACCACGACGTCGGATTCGCCGCCGACGCACGCCGGTTGTCCGTCGACAACGGCCACGCCGTCGTGAACGGCCCGTTCGCGTTCGCGACCTGCCTGCGCGAGACCGGCTACGCCGACTCGGCCATCGAGCTCCGGAACCTGCAGCCTGGCGACGCCCTCTGCGTGCGGACGAACGGTCACCGGCTCGCGCTCGTGACGATCGTCAGCGCGAGCGAGCAGGCCGTCGAGTTCGGGGCGACGGCGTGGGACCCGCCCGTTCCCTCGTGAGCACGTCGGCCCGGGGTCAGTGCAGGGTGGGTCGGTAGATCAGCTCCTGGATGTGACCGTCGAGCGTCCGCTGCTCGATCAGTTCCAGGTCGAAGTCGTCCGCACCCCCGAAGATCGGGTCCAGCCCGGTCCGACCGGTGATGACGGGGAACAGCGTCACCTGCACGCGGTCGACCAGGCCCGCGGCCATCAGGGCCCGGTTCAAAGACAGGCTCCCGTGCGAGCGCAACGGCACATCGGACTCCTCCTTCAGCCGGGCGACGACGTCGACGGCGTCACCGCTGACCACGGTCGCGTTCGGCCAGTCGAGAGGTTCTTCCAGCGTCGTCGACACCACCGTCGCCGGCGTGTTCCACATCCGGGTCACCCACGGGTCGCGCACCTCGGATTCCTCGGTGCTCGAGGCCAGCATCTGCACGAACGCCCGGAAGGTGTTGGCTCCGAAGACCATCCGTTGCTCCGCGCCGTACAAGGCAAGACGATGGTCGAGCAGCTCGGGACCCTGCTTCCCCCAGTAACCGGACCAGTTGGCGCTCGCGGCGCCGAAGCCGTCGAGGCTGGAAAAGACGTCGAACGTGTAGGTGGCGGTCATGTCGTTCTCCTTCACGGCGATTGAACGTAGGAGTGAAGACCGGGAACGACTGCAAGACTCATCGGGTGAGCAGTGGTGACGATGCCGCCCGGATCGCCGTCCGGATCGTGGCGGCACGCGCCGACGCCGCGAGCCGATCCGTAGCCCTGGCCGCCCAGATCGAGGCACTCGCCGAGCAACAGGCCCTCACCACGCACGACGACGAGCACGACCCCGAAGGGGTGACGATCGGCTTCGAACGCGCCCAGATCCTCGGCCTGCTGGCCGGCGCCCGGGAGGAGATCGCCGCACTCGACCGCGCGGCGTCCCGTCTACGGGCCACGACCTACGGCCGCTGCCTGAACTGCGGGTGCGAGATCCCCGATGCCCGGCTCGAAGCCCTCCCCGCCGCGGAGACCTGCCTGGACTGCGCCGGGAAGCGGCGCCACCGGAGATGACCGACTCCACACGGGCGCGCGCCTCATCGGACGTCGAGGACGTCACGCAGCTTCCGGGCGAACGCCTCGGGCTGTCCGGACCAACCGAACTCCCCACCCAGGAACCCGCCGTGGTGGCTCGGGAACACCGTCGCCGCCTGGCCCAGCAGCTCTGCCGTGGCCACCGCCGTGCGGGCGGTGTAGGTACCCGCCGACTCCTCGCCCACGGCGATCACGATGCGGGTCGGGGCCGCAGTGAGGGCGGCGACGTCGGGCCGGTGGTCGGTGATCGCCCACGACCGGTCCGAGAGCAACGGGTCGTCACGGGAGCCGTCGTCTTCGGTGGGCATGCCGAACGCGGCCGGGTCCGGAGCAGGCCGTGCGAAGTAGTCGTCGGTGAACTCGCCCTGCCAGCTCGTCATCACGAAAAAGGCGGCCATACCGGCTCCGCGGCCTTTGGCCTGGTACGCGTCGTACAAGGCCGCGCGGGCGCGGTCGGCGGCCTGCGCATCAGGCAGGACCGGGTTCATCGGCGGCTCGTGTGCGACGAGGGTGGCGACGTCGCCGGGGTGCGCCGCCACCAGCACCAGCGCCGTCACCGCCCCGCCGCTGCTGGCGAACACGTCGACCGGGCCGCCCAGCTCACCGATCAGGGCGTGCAGGTCGGCCGCCTGATCGGTCGGCGTGTGATCGACGCGTCCGTCCTTCCGGGTGCTACGGCCCAGCCCCCGTGGGTCGTAGGTGACGACGGTGCGGTCGGGGAAGTGCCCGCGCAGTGCGTCGAAGCCCTCCGCCGTCATCGGCTGGGCGATCATGAACAGCGGCGGACGGCCATCGGTGGTGGGGAGCGGGCCGTACACGTCGTAGGCGAGGTCGACGTCGGCGGTTGTCAGCATGTGCGTAGTCATGGGTGCTGGACTCATCGGGACGGCGGAAGTCATCGCGCTGCACCCCGTATGCCCGAAAAGCGGATTTGGCCGGAACTCACAGCCGGCTCTCAACTGCGCGGAGGACACTCGAAGACGAGCGGAAGGAAACATGCGGTGATCGCAGGCTTGCTCGGATTCGTCCTCGTTCTGTTCCAACTCGTCCTGGTAGCTCGCATCATCGTCGACTGGGTCGGCGTGCTGTCGCCGGCGACCGCCGGTGGCGGCGGCCTCTACCAGGCCCGCCGAATCACGCACGGCATCACCGAACCCGTGATCGCCCCGGTCCGTCGCGTACTCAAGCCGGTGCGGATCGGTTCTGTCGGCATCGACCTGGCATTCGCCGCGGTGTTCCTGGCAGTGATCATCCTCCGGACCGTCGTGGTGCCGTTCATCCCGTTCTGACCTTCTGCGGCCCGGGCCGTGGTCCCAGCTCGTTCAACCGGTTCGGCATGGGCTGTGCTGCGGTGGGTACCGTCCGAGCAGCCGGCGCAGCCCAGCTCGGGGTCGTCGGTCTCCAGCGAACGGGACGGATGCGGTGCGGCGGTGGGTCCCGAACAGCTGATCACCCGGCAACGCGACGAGGGCGACCATGTCGTCCTGACCGTCCACGGCGACCTGACGCAGGCGACGGCGCTCCGGTCCGTGCGGCCGGCAGTGTCCAAGCATCTGCTGGACTGCGGGCGGGTGATCGTGGACCTGTCCGAGGCCGTGCTGCGCTGGCCACCGGCAACCGGGGTGTTCCGCAGAGCGCTGGCCCATGCCGGCGGGTGGCCGCTGGCCCGCCTCGTACTCGCCGTACCCGAACCCCGCACCGCGAAGATGCTGCGGGCCGCCCGGGTGCACCTCACCGTGCCGCTCGCCACCTCCGTCGACGAGGCCGAGCGGCTGCTCGCCGCCCGGCCGCCGCGCATCGTCCGCAACCACGAGCTGCCGTACGACCCGACCGCCCCCACACTCGCCCGCACGTACTTGACAGTCACCAGTGAGGACTGGGACCTGCCCGACGAGCTGCACGACGCGGCGCAGGCGGTGGTCACCGAGTTGGTCACCAACGCCGTCGAGCACGCCCGCACGAGCTGTGTGCTCCACCTCGCGCTCGACGAATGCCGCCTGCACATCTCCGTCGACGACCATCGGCCCGACCCGCACTGGCTCCCCCAGCCCGGTGTCCGCGACGGCCACGGGTACGGCCTACTGATCGTCGAGGGCCTCAGCCGGCATTGGGGAGTCACACCGCACGACGACGGCAAGTCGGTCTGGGCGATCCTCGACACCGACCCCGCTCCCCGAAAGGGGTGACCGCCACCCTCGGGCGCGGATCAGCGGGCGACTCTGCTATCTCCCGCACGAGTGCCGCGAACTGGGGCGTTCCCGCGCCGCGCCAGGTGCAGCCGACAGTCACCGCCACGACCGGAACCGTCGACAGCACCGCCCGGACCGCGCTGAGGACCTGGGGCAATCGTGGGCCGGCCGACGCCGGGTACCGCAGACCGGGCAGGTCGCCGGGATCGACGACGTCCGCGTCGACGTGCAGGTGCACCGGGCCCTCGGGCAGGGCCTCGGCCACGGCGTCGACCGACACGCGCCGGATGGCCGAGCTGCGGAGGAACCCCCCTCCGGCGGGTCGAGGTCCCGGGCGTCGACCAGCAGCACCTCCGATTCCGGCACCGGACGCAGGCCCAACCGATCAGGAACCGATCGGTCGGAACCCCCCACGAGCTGGCGCACAGGAAAGCCGCCCAGATACCCCGACGTCGACGTCTCCGGCGTTTGCAGGTCGCCGTGCGCGTCGAACCAGACCAGCGCCGGATCGATCCCCGCCCGCTGCACCCCCGCCATCACGGCGAGAGCGGTCGTACAGTCACCCGACAGCACCACAGGGACCTCGTCGAGATCCACCGCGTCGGCCACCTCGGCGTACAACACCGCCATCCGCTTCCAGGGATCACCGGCAGGCAGGGCAGGTGCGATCACCTCATCGGGAGGCACGGGCGGTACGAACCCGGTGAGCTGTTCATCGAGGTGGAAGGGCACCGACAGGACGGTCACCGACACATCGTGGCCCACGGCGGGCATCGGCGGCGCATCTCCGCCTCGGTCGGGTCCGGCCGTCGGTCAGTCCGTGGCCAGCTGGCGGCGCAACTGGACCAGGGTCCGAGACAGCAGGCGTGACACGTGCATCTGGGAGTGTCCGACCTGCACGGCGATCTCGGTCTGTGTCTGCTCGCCGAAGAACCGCAACAGCAGAATGCGCCGCTCCCGCTCCCGCTCCCGCTCCCGCTCCGGCAGCGCCGCGATCAGCGGCACAAGACTCTCGCGGTACTCGACGAGATCGAAGTCCGGCTCGGTCTGCGCGAGCGCAGCCGCAAAGCGGATCCGGCCGTTCGAGTCGCTGCCCCCGCCGTCGTCCCCTGCCGGTTCGTCCGGAGAGGACGTGTGACCCGCGCCGTGGGCCGCCAGCCCTTCCAGGACGACCTCGACGTCCAGGCCGAGGTGTCGGGCGATCTCGCTCGGCCGCGCGGCGCGGCCCAGACGCTGGGCGAGCTCGGCGGCGCGTCGTAGATCTGCCCGTTCAGCTCCCGCAACCGCCGTGGCAGCCGGATCGTGGTCGTGCGGTCCCGGAAGTGCGCAGCACCTCCCCGGTGATCGTGGGGGGGTCGTCGATCCCGACCTCGACCCGCACGACGTCTACGCCATGGTCATCGGACTGTCGCTGACCTGGTCACCGGCGTCCCCGACCGTCACAGCGGCGGCCGGCGACGAGCGCCGCGACCACGACCGGCGGCGCGCCGGTCTGGCTGTCGCGGTGCGCCGGGCATTCCGGCCAGGGTGATCTGGACTGTACGTCGGCGCCGGTCACGGCCGGGCTCTCCTCATTTTCGCGGCACGACCCGGTAGCGGTAGCCGCCCCGCTCTTCGTCGCGGCCGACGAGCCGGTAGGTCGACACCGAGCCGGTAGGAGGGCGCCCCGCATGGTCCGCCGTGTGCACTCCGAGGTGCTCATCGGCGAGAAGGAACTCCTTCGGAGGGTCGTCCTCGTGTCCGATGTCGAGTCGCACCGTCTCCCCTGCGCGCGGTCCGTCTTCAATGATCGCGTTGGCCGTAGGTCTGGTCACCACGTGGACCCCCTCGTCTCAGGTTCGGCACCCGCCGCGGCACGGCCGTAGCCGCAACTCCGCCCCGAGTGCCCGAACAACGGCACCGTCAGATGCCGACGTCCGGGGTCGATGGTCGCAGGAAGGCCACGGGCCTCGCCCCGGGAGGATGCCTAGGTGCTGGTCGACAGCCATCGCCGCGCGCGGCCCCGGTTCACGAATGGCCCAGCGAAAGTCGCGAACCGGTAACGGACAGGTGTCGACGCGGACAACACCTCGGCCGAGTAGCCCACATGAGGCGCTCCCGGACGTCTAGGGAAGCAGAGCACATCTCGGGGGGTGTTGATGACCACGCAAAGCTACTCAGTGAGGACACCACGCGTCGTCGGCAGCGACGGCGCGGAGACCATTCGGCGAGTGGTCGACGTTCTGGCCTGTGTCGTCCTGCTCGTCCTTCTCGTCGTTCCACTGCTCCTGATCGTCCTCGCCATCCGGTTGGAGGGCAGCGGACCGGCCCTGTTCCGTCAGGAGCGGGTCGGGCTGCGCGGCCAGCGGTTCACCCTGCTGAAGTTCCGGACGATGTTCCAGGGCGTCGACGACCGCGCGCTGCGTGACCTCATCGCCCGGGAGCTGCGCGGCGAGGACACCGTCGACGGCGGCAGCTCCAAGCTGAACAACGACCGCAGGATCACCCGCGTCGGGTCGATCCTGCGTCGCACCAGCCTCGACGAGCTGCCGCAGCTGTTCAACGTGCTGCGTGGTGACATGACGCTCGTCGGCCCTCGGCCCTGCCTGGGCTGGGAGGCGGAGATGTTCCCCGCCGAGTTCACGCCGCGCTTCGAGGTGCGGCCGGGTCTCACCGGACTGTGGCAGGTCAGCGGCCGGAGTGCGCTCGGCACGTTGGAGATGCTCGAGCTGGACGTGCGCTACGTGCGCAGCCGCTCCTTGCAGTCGGATCTGGGCATCCTGATCCGCACCGTGCCGGCCCTGCTCGGCAGCGGCGCGCGCTGACGGTCCGGGTTCTCAGCTGTCGAGCAGCTGCCACGCGGTGAGGGCGAGCCGAGCCCGGAGCAGTCCGGCGGGCTCGCCGAGGTCGATGTCCAGGGCCTTGCCGATCTGTTCGACCCGTCGGGCGACGCTGCTGTGGTGCAGGTGCAACAGGTCGGCTGCCCGGCGTAGGGAGCCGGCGGCGCAGTAGACGTCCAGCGTCTCCAGATCCTCGGCGCTGTCGGCGATCCGGCCGACGGCCGCCACGTCGGCGTTGTCCCGCATGACGCCCGGAGGAACCTGGGCGAGCAGCGCCAACGCGCCCAGGTTGTCGTGGCGGACGACCGGCCGGCGTGCGGTGGTGAACCGGAGAGCGGTGCGGGCCTGCTGCCACGACCGGTCGGGGCCGACCGCGGCGCCGAGGCCCGCGCGCACACCCGCCGGGAACCGGGTCGGGTCGATGCCGGTGGCCAGGATGACGCCGACGTCGGCAAGCGGCGCGGCCTTCGCCTGCCGGCCCGGGCAGGCCAGGACGGCGACCCGGTCGAGCGCAAGTTCGGACCGCACGGCGGCCACGCGGATCGGCAGGTCGGCCGCGAACCCGAGCAGCCGGAGCGCGCGGGCTCGGGCCGCCTCGTCGGTGCCGGAACTGATCACCAGTTCGACGAGGGCGGGGTCGGCCATGGTGGTCCGGGCCGGGCCGTACCGCTCGACGACCGCGGCGGCGGCGATGGCGAGCCGGTCCAGCAGGACGTCGTCCAGGCGGCCGGGTGGGCCGGGGCGTTCCAGCCACACGGTACCGATCTCCTCCTCGTCGAGGGTGATCGGAACCGTCATCGCCGCGGGGATCGGCGGCGCCGCTGCCGGCGTGCCGTCCGGCGCGGCACGGATCGGCCGCTCGGCGCCGTGGAGGCTGATCCCCGCGACGCACTCGGCCAGGCTTGCCGAGGCGCGGGCGAGTGCGGGGAGGTCCACTCGTCGGCGGATCAGCGTGTCGAAGAACATGACGACCCGAAGCGAGCCCTCGGCTTGCGCATCCAGGTGTGACAGGCGCTCGACCAGCGCTTCCATGGTGCGAGGTTACGCGCCGACCGGCGCGCGGATGACGCCTTTTGCGCGACGGCTGTCGGATGATGTCGCGGGCTCCGACGGTGACGATGAACGGCATGGATCCCGAGCTCGAAGCATTCCTCCCACTGTTTCCTCCTGCCGATCTGAGCGACCCGATCACCGCGCGCAAGAACCTCGCGGGGTTGGCCGCCTCGGCACCGACACCGGACACCACGGAGTTGGAGATCGAAGACCGCACCGTGCCCGCCGATCCCGACGTGGCCGTGCGGATCTACCGCCCACACAAGCCGCCGGGGGCCGTCGTGTGGTTGCACGGCGGCGGGTTCGTCATGGGCGACCTGGACACCGAACACCCGTGGGCCACGCGCGTCGCCGACGGCTCCGGAGCGGTCGTGATCTCGGTGGGCTACCGCCGTGCCCCCGAGCACCGGTTCCCGGCCGCCCTGGACGACGCCTACGCCGTTCTCACCTGGGCCGCCGAGCACGCGTCCGAGCTCGGCGTCGACCCAGCACACCTCGCGGTCGCCGGCCACAGCGCCGGCGGTGGGCTCGCCGCCGCGGTCGCCCTGCGCGCGCGTGACCAGCAAGGACCGCCGATCCGGTTCCAGCTGCTCAACCAACCCGAGCTCGACGACCGTCAGGACACCTGGTCGGCACGACACTTCACCGACACGCCCTGGATGACCCGCGACAAGCTGGCCGCGACCTGGCGGCACTACCTGGGGTCGCAAGCCGGTTCGCCGTACGCGGCGCCCGCGCGAGCCGTCGACCTGTCCGGTCTGCCGCCCGCCTACATCGCCACGGCGGAGTTCGACCCGCTCCGCGACGAAGGCATCACCTACGCGCTGCGCCTGCTGCAGGCGGGAGTCCCGGTCGAGCTGCACCAGTGGCCCGGCACATTTCACGGATCGCAGGCGATCCTCTCCGCCGAGGTGTCCCGGAGGCAGATCGCGGAACTCGCCGCCGCCCTGCACCGCGCCCTCGCCGAATGATCACAACCCGTACGGGGGGCCTCACCATGTCGACCTCGACGCGGCGACAGACGACCGTGACCCGGAACCGTTGGACGCTGCCGGTCACCGCCGGCGCCGGCTTCCTCGCCGGGCTGGACACGACCGCGGTCAACCTCGCGCTGCCCGACATTCAGCGCTCCCTCGCCTCCGGTCCGGGCGAGGTCCAATGGGTTGTCAACTCCTTCGCCCTCCTGAGCGCAGCGCTGCTGGTCACGGCGGGAGACCTCGCCGACCGGTTCGGCCGCCGCCGGGTCTTCGTGCTGGGTCTGCTGACCTTCGCCGGCTCCTCCGCCGCCTGCGGCCTCGCCACGTCGATGCTCGTACTGGACCTCGCCCGGGCAGCACAAGGAGCGACAGCGGCGGTGGTCGCCGCGAGCGGGCTCGCCCTGCTCGTGGGCATCTACCCGCCCGCGGAACGAGGCCGGGCGCTCGGCATCTCCGGAGCCATCGCGGCCCTGTCGTTCGTGGTCGGTCCACTCGTGGGTGGCGTGCTCACCGACACGCTCGGATGGCGCTCGGTGTTCCTCGTGAACCTCCCGGTGGCCACCGGCATCGCCCTCGCGGCCCGGGCCGCCCTCCCCGAGCTCCGTGACCGGTCCCGCCGACAGGGACCGGCCCGGTTCGACTACGTCGGCGTCGCCACGTTCACGCTCGGGCTCGCCGCGCTGCTGTACGCCGCGCTACGCGGTGGCGCGATCGGGTGGGCAGAACCAGAGGTCATGGCCGCCGCCACGGTCGGGGTCAGCGCGCTCGCGGCGTTCGTCGTCCTGGAGCGTCGCACCCCCGACGGCGTCGTGGACCTGCGCCTGTTCCACGACCGGACGTTCGCAGGGGCGGTCGCCACCACCGCACTGGGCGGCGGGGCCTACTTCGGCACGCTCGTCTACCTGAGCCTGTTCCTCCAGGGGACCCAGCACTACGGCCCGACCGAGACGGGTGTGGTGTACCTGCCGACGATCCTGCCCTTCATGATCATCTCACCGTTCGCCGGGCGCCTGCTCGCACGCATTCCCGGCGCACCGGTGCCGACGGTCGGGGTCGGCCTGATCGCCTGCGGGATGCTGTTGCTCCTGGGCGTCGACGAGGGAGCCGGACTGCTCGACGTCGCCCCGGGCATGGCGGTCGCCGGGATCGGCACCGGCCTCGCAGTGACACCGCTGACGCACCTCGCACTGGCGCAGGTGCCAACCGAGCGCAGCGGGATGGCCTCCGGAGTACTGCAGACCGCCCGGCCCGTGGGAGTCACGATCGGCGTCACCGTCCTCGGACTCGCGGTACCGCACCAGCTGGACGCGGCCGCATTCCACGCCGTCGCCGTACTCGCCGCAGGAATCGCAGCGGTCGGCGCCCTCACTGCGGCAGTGACGATCAGAGCGTCCGTGAGGTCCAGAATCGATGCGTGTCAGACCTGAACGCCGGAGGAATCCGTCATGGGCCCGAACTCCCGTGCCGCTCTCGTTCGCCGACGCGCCGTGGGCACACTCACGTGGCGCGGCCCGGCGTCGATGCTGTTCGCGCGGGCAGGTTTCGCCGTCGGCGCGCAAGCGGGCGTCGCCGTCGTCTTCGCTCTACGGGGGTCGCCGACTCCCTGGCATGACGCAGAACCATGGCTGCCGGTGTACGGGATGTTGATCGACGCCGGCTGCCTCGCTCTGCTGTGGCGGTTCACGCGCCGAGAGGGCATCGGCCTGGTCGATCTCGTCGGCGTCGACCGGACACGCCTCGTCCGCGATCTGCTGTTGGGCGTGGCGCTCATCCCGGTGAGCCTCGTGTTCATCCTCGCCGGCACCTATGCGGCAGGCTGGATCGTGTACGGGGCACCCGCACCGCCCTATCTGCTCGGCGACCTGCCGTTACCGGCCTCTTTGTACGGCGTGCTGGTGTGGCCGTTCATCTGGGGTCTCACCGAGCAGCTCACCTACAACGGCTACCTGCTACCCCGCTTGCAGGTCCTCACCCGGAGCACGACGGTCGCGGTCTCGTTCGTGGCGTTCGCCTGGTCCTTCCAACATGTCGTCATGCCCCTGACGTTCGACGCGAAGTTCATGGCGTTCCGACTGTTGGCGTCACCACTGTTCTCCGTCTTCGAAACAATCCTGTACTTGCGACTGCGGAGGGTGATTCCGTCCGCGGTCGCGCACGCGCTGATGGACGGTGCCACCGTGGCAATTCCTCTGCTCGCTCCGTAGTCCGAGCCGAATGGCTAGGGCGAGGCGTACTGATCACTGGCCCCGGCCGTACTGACGCGGCGACGCAGCGGGCCGCCGCCGTACCAGTCGAGGACCAGCACGGTGGCGTCGTCGCGGAGGTCGCCTGCGGTCGCGCGCAGTACCGCTGCGCCGAGTTCATGGACGACTTCGCGGGGATGCAGGTCGCCGCTCTCGCCCAGGGCCGTGGAGACGTCGAGGCGTGCGGCGTTGCGCTCGAGCATGCCGTCGGTGACGAAGACGAGCCGGTCGCCGGGCTCGAGGGGGAACTGCTGCACCCGGAACGAGCGACCCGGTTGCAGGCCGAACGGCAGGTCGATGTCGAGTTGGATCTCCTCGACGCGGCCCTGGCGCAGCCTCAGCGGGAGCGGGTGCCCGGCGTTGATGATGGTCGCCGCCCCGCTGTGCAGGTCGATGCGCAGCAGCTGGCCGGTGACGAAGTTGCCCGCCTCGGTGTTCGCCGCCAGGTCGTCGTTGGCCCTGGATGCCTGCTCAGCAAGGCTCAGGCCGCGGCGGCGGCCGTTGCGGAGGCTGGCGACCAGAAGAGTGGCCAGCAGCGCCGCCTGGACCTCGTGCCCGACGGCGTCGGTGATCGACAGCTGCAGGACGTCACGGTCGAGGTTGTAGTCGAAGGTGTCACCTCCGACAGAGCTGGCCGGTTCCAGCCAGCCCGCGAGGGTGAACTGCCCGGCTTCGCACGTGTACGACGCGGGAAGCAGTCGGCGCTGAATCTCCGCCGCCAATGAGAACGGAGTGGTGCGCTGACCCCACTCGAACAGATCGGTGTGTCGACGGTTGGCGATGACCACATAAGCCAGTGCGTGGGCGATCGCGGCGACGTCGGCGACGGTCCGGTCGTCGGGGAAGCGGGGCAGGCTCAGCTCCAGAACGCCGATCGCGTCACCCCGGTCGGTCACCGGCACGATCAGTTGCGCGCCTCCGTCACACTCGCGCACGTCGACCTTCTGAGTGCGGAGCACGCGGTCGTACACGCTGCCCGCGAGCTCCACGGTCTCAGCCTGCACGGTGCCCTGCCGGCCCTGGCCCGTCCGCGCCTCGGGCGGACCGAAGCGGACAAGTGCACGGCCGCTGAAGTCGGCGATCAGGAAACTCACCGCGCGGGCCCCGACCATGACCGCCAGCTCGGCGGCGACCGCCTCGACCGCGTCCGTCGGCGCCCCGCACTCGACCCTCTCCAGCAGCGCGCAGAGATCGGGACCAGAATGATCGTCTTCGCGCATCCGTGAACCCTATGGCGATCCGACGAGTTGTGCCGAGGCCTCTCCGCCGAACGCATGATCGGCCCTCAGCGCGGACCCGATCCTCTGTATCGAGGGAATGGCACCCGGAGCAGCCATATCAGGGTTAGGTAGACGGCCGTACCCACCACGGCGGCGATCACCAGCGTGCGCCCCGCTGTCACGGCCGTGCTCGCCGCCCCGAGCAACCGATCCACGGCCAGGACGGCAGGCAGGGCGAGGGCCGCCGACACACCGGTGCGCACGATGACGCTCAGCGTTGCCCGGGTATGCAGGGGACCGAGGCGAACCCGTAGCCACGCCCAGCCGACCACGGCTCCGACGCCGAAGGCGGCCGCGTTCACGGCGGCCAGTCCCAGTACCACCCGCTCGGCCGACAGCACCTGCGGAGCCAACAATGCGGCAGGCACCCGGAAAGCCGTCATCACCAGCATGATCAACGTCGGGGTGCGGGCGTCGTCCAGGGCGTAGAACACCCGGAGCTGCAGCATGACCACGGCCAGCGGGAGCAGACCGAACGCCGAGACGGCCACGGTCTCACCGAGGACCGTCGCGGCCTCCACACCGCTGCGACCCCAGGAGAACAGCGCCACACCGAGGGCCGGGCCGAAGGCGGTGAACCCGACGGCGACGGGCAGCAGCGTGATCGTGCACAGGCGGGTGCCGATCGCGAGGTCGTCAACGACGCGGTCGAGGCGACCCGCGGCCGCCGCGGCACTCATGCGCGGCATCAGGACCGTGAGCAGGGAGACCCCGAGCACTCCGTAGGGGACCTGCAGCAACAGCCAGGCGTTGGCATAGACCGCGATGGCGCCCTCGTCGGCCGCCGACGCCACCCGGTTGGTCACGGCGAGCCCCACCTGGCCCGCCAGCACGTACGCCAGCACCCACGCGGCCGACCCGGCGAACGCGGACAGGCGGCGGTCCCACGTCCACCGCCAGCGCCAGCGGAAAGCGCAGCGGCGCAGGGCCACGACCAGCACCGCCGCCTGTGCGACGACCCCCGCCGTGGTCCCCAGGCCGAGCACGAGCAATTGCATCGTCCCGATTCCGCCGGCGTCGCCGGCACCCGCCGGGGGCAGGAGCCAGTACACCGCGAGCGCGGCGAGGACGACGACGTTGTTGAGGACCGGGGCCCACGCTGCCGGACCGAACACCCCGCGGGTGTTGAGCATCGCCCCGAGCAGTGCCCCCATGCCGTACCCGAAGATCTGCGGCAGCAGCAGGTAGGCGAACGCCACGGCCAGCTCCGGGTCCGACCGGTCCCCCGTCGAGAGGTACAGCGGGACGAGCACCGGTGCAGCGACGGTCGCTAGCGTGGTGGCGGCCGCGAGCCCGACCGCGCCGATGCTCAGCAGCAGCCGGGCGAACCCGTCGCCACCGTCGCCGTCCTCCCGCGCCGCCCGGACCAGCACCGGCACCACCACGCTGCTCAACACCCCGCCGAGCAGCAGCTGGTACACGCTGACCGGCAGGGTGTTGGCGACGGTGTACGAGCTGTTCACCAGGGACAGGCCGATCGTGGCCACCAGGACGACGGTGCGCAGGAAACCGGTGAGCCTGCTGACCAGCGTGGCCAACGCGACCGATCCGCCGGCGCGGATCAGGGACCGGTCGTCGGGGCCCGGGCCACCGCCGGAACCCGTGGTCGTTGCGGAACAGCCGTCGTCAGCCGGCAACCGGGGCGTCCCAGGCCTGCGCCGCCCGCTCGACCAGCGCGCGGCGCAGGGCGATGCGGTCGTCGAACTCGCGGCGGCCGGCGGCGGACACCTGCACCCGATCGGCGCCGCGCCCCGCAACGAGGACGACGTCGCCTGGGGCCGCTGCCGCGACGGCGACCGCGAAAGCGCGTGCCCGGTCCGGTTCGACGACCACCTCGGCCCGACCGACCCGTTGAGCGGCGTCAGCCACCGCCGCCCGTAGCGCGGCCGGATCGTCGGAGTACGCGCTTTCGTCGGTCACCACCGCGACGTCGGCTTGCGCACCCACATAGGTGCCCAGGTCCGCCCGCTTGGCCGGGTCGCGCTCCCCCGTCGCTCCGAGTACGACGATCAGACGGCCTCCGGTGAGCGAGCGCAGAAAAGGCAGCAGCCGGCGCTGACCGCCGACGTTGTGAGCGAAGTCGACCAGGGCCAGGAACGGCTGGCCGACGTCGATCCGCTCCAACCGACCCGGCACGACCCCCACCTCCTCGATCCCACGCAGCGCGTCGTCCGGGTCGACACCGGCGGCGGCCGCGGTCGCCACCGCGGCGAGAACGTTGTCGACCTGGTGGGCACCGAGCAGCCGCAGCCGGACCTGCCGGTCCACCCCGGGCCCGCACAGCCGGAACCGCGTACCGGTGATCCCCGCGTGCACGTCGAGCGCGCGCCAGTCGGCCGGACCCCCGCCGGCGGCGAAGGTCACCACCGGGCAACGGGTCTCCCCGGCCAGCCGCCGGCCGGCCTCACCGTCGACCCCGACCACCGCCAGCTCACACCTGTCGGGGGTGAACAACGACGCCTTGGTCGCGTAGTAGCTCTCGAGATCGCCGTGCAGGTCGAGGTGGTCCGGGCTGAAGTTGGTGAACACCGCGGAGCGGAACCGGGTGCCGGCGACCCGGTCCAGAGCCAGGCCATGGCTCGACACCTCCAACGCCACGTCGTCGGCACCGGCGTCGCGGGCGCTGGCCAGGAACTCCTGCACCGCCGGCGCCTCGACGGTGGTGCGCTCGGCGACCCGGGCACGGTCGCCCGCCCGGAGTTCGAGGCTGCCCGCCCACCCCACGCGTCGTCCGGCCGCCCGGAGTCCGGCGGCGAGCAGGTGCACGGTGCTGGTCTTGCCGTTGGTTCCCGTCACCCCGTGCACGTCCAGCGCTGCCGACGGATCGCCGTGCAGCCAGGAGGCCAGCGGGCCGAGGACCCGCCGCGGAGCCGCGACGACCAGGGTGGGCAGAACGAGGCAGACCCGGTCGCTCAGCACGACGCGGGCGCCGGCACGGGCCGCGTCGACGGCGTACTCGGCACCGTGCCGACGCGTGCCGGGCAGCCCGGCGAACAGGTCACCCGGAGCGGCGGCACCGCTGTCCAGCGTGATTCCGTCGATCACCGGTGCTTCGCCCGGCGGGCCGGGCGGCACCACGAGCCGGGCGTCCGGGTCGAGCGTGCGCAGGAACGCCAACACGTCCGGCAGGGACCGCGCGCGGGGCACCCGCGCCCGCCACCTCGTGGTCGTGACCATCGACCCACACCTCCGCTCCTCGACGGAGGGCGTGTGCCCACGAACCGGCAAATCAGTCCATATGTTGTCCAACTGGTGTGAACGATCACCGACACCCTCAGCGGCCGACCGCCGCGACTCGATCCCCCTCCACCTCGAGCCTCCGGTTGCCCTCGACCAGCAGGTGGACGACCCCCGCGGCCAGCACCGCACCCAGCAGCGGCGCGAGAACAAACAGCCACAGCTGCAAGAACGCCGTCCCGCCCTCGAACAGCGCAGGACCGATCGACCGCGCGGGATTGACCGACGTGCCCGTCACCGGAATCCCGACGAGATGGATCACCGTGAGCACCAGCCCGATGGCCAGCCCCGCGAAACCCGGAACTGCGTCGGCCCGCGTCACCAGCAGCACCACGGTGACCAGCAGGAACGTGAGCAGGACCTCGATCACGAATGCACCGACGCCGTTGACGGTGTCGCCCCACCCGTTGGTGCCCAGCACCCGAGTCTGGTCCCGGATCCCGCCCACGGCGACGAGCAACCGCAACAACCCGCCCGCGACGATCGCTCCCACCAGCTGAGCGGCGACATACCCGCCCGCTTCACGTGCGGTGATCCCCCGGCGCAGTAGCACCCCGAGGGTGACCGCGGGGTTGACATGACAGCCCGACATCGGGCCCAACGCGTAGGCGAGAGCCAGCAACACCAGACCGAACGCGAGCGCTACGCCGACCGCGCCGATCCGGTCGGCCCCGAACACCGCCGACCCCACTCCGAAGAACACCAGAACGAAGGTCCCCACACCCTCGGCAAGCACACGACGCACAGCGATCCCCCAGTCCGACGAACGGTGTCCTCGACCCTCAAGGCTGCGGACCTGCATGCAGGCGCGCGGCCGCGTCGTCGACGAGCGGCCGAAGGAACGAGTCGCCGGCTGATCTACACACTCGGGCTCCCGGATAAACCCATCGCGACCCGACCGGCCAGGGACCGCCTACGAACGACCGACGGACAACACGCCGCGGTCAGGAGTCGCCGAGGGCGACCAGGCCGCGTACTATAGTTAGCAATGACGATCGGTGGCTCATTGCCGACGGTCTCGATGCAGTGGTGTCGCCCGTGCCCCCGGTGACGCAGTCCGGTTCACCGACCAGCCGCGTACACCCGGAGGTTCCATGTCTGCCGTTTCGCTCCCCACCGACACCGGGTCCACGTCTGACCTGCAGAGCCCGGTCGTCGTCCATGACCGCCGCGTGACCGTCGACGGGATCACCACGCAGTACCTCGAGGCCGGGTCCGGGCCGACACTCCTGCTGCTGCACGGACACGAGCAGGGCGCGACGAGTTGGCGGTGGGTCATCCCCGCCCTGGCCCGCACCCACCGCGTGCTCGCTCTGAGCCTGCCCGGCCACGGCCAGACCGCGCTGGCCAGGGCCTACGCGCCCGGCAGCGACACCGCTCCGTTCGTCGCCGACTTCCTCGACACCCTCGGCGTTGATCGGCTGCACGTGGTCGGACACTCCGCAGGTGGCGCCGTCGCCCTCCGGTTGACCCTCGCCGACCCGGCCCGCGTCCGGACCCTCGTCCTCGTGGACAGCGCCGGGCTCGGCCGCGAGGTGCACCCCCTGCTGGCCGTCGACACCCTGCCCTTCGTCGGCGAGCTGGCGATCCTGCTCAGCCGCCTGCCCGGCGGGAACATGGGACGCACCACCATGTCCGCGGCGATGCTGTTCGCCCAACCCTGGCGAGCACCTGCCGACTTCTTCACCGAGCAGCACGACCTCGGACGCCGGCGCGGCCAACTCGAAGCCTCCACCGCGACGGCCCGCGCCCTGTTCGACGCCACGGGGCAACGCCAGATCCTGCTCGACCGGCTGCCCGCCGTCACCGCGCCCACCCTGGTCGTCTGGGGCGGATGTGACTACGTGCTCCCTGCCCACCAGGCCCGGACGGCGGTCGGCCTCCTGCCGCACGGACGGCTGGCGCTGCTCCCCGACTGCGGACACCTCCCCCACGTCGAGCACCCCGACCGCTTTGCGGCCGTGCTGGGCGACTGGCTGACCGAACACGACGTGATGTCGTGAACAGCGCCGCAACGTCGACGATTCAGCCGAGGTCCGACGCGTCACCCGGCCTGGCGCACCACGCGACCTCCGAGGCCTACTGCAGCCAGGCCCGCGACTACGACCAGCGCACCGACGCCTTCCGCCGCTGGCGGGAACTGCTGGTCGAGCAGCTACCGGTCCAGCGCGGCGACACCGTCCTCGACGTGGGCTGCGGTACGGGACTGTGTCTCCCCCTTCTTCAGGACAAGGTGGGCCCCGGCGGGACCATCATCGGCATCGACGCGTCCGAGCAGATGCTGCAGGTTGCCGGCGAACGCGTCGCCGAGCACCGCTGGGACAACGTCGAGCTCCTCGTCGCCCCGGTCGCCGCGGCAGCGATCGAGCACACGGCGGACGCCGCACTGTTCTGCGCCGTGCACGACGTGATGCAGTCCCGCACCGCCCTGAGCAACATCGTCGACCATCTCCGCCCCGGAGCAGCCGTCGCGGCGATCGGCGGCAAGTGGCCGGCTCCCTGGACCTGGCCGCTGCGCGCCTGGGTGGCCAACCTGCACGCCCCGTTCGTCACGGATTTCGCCGGCTTCGACCGCCCATGGCGCCTCCTAGCCGACCTGGTCCCCGATCTGCAGGTCCGCGAGCTCGCTTTCGGCGCCGGATATCTCGCCGTCGGCCACGCCCCTGGTGATCGACCGCTCATGTGACGACTCCGGCGGCCGGATTCCGGTATACGGCAGCCAGGCGGGTACCCGACGGAGACGATGACATCACGAATCTTCCGGGCTCGAGACGTCCACCGGCTCACCCCGCGGCAGAGATGACCGCCGCCCGCGAACGACACGCTCCTGTCGCTGTCTCCCGCGCCGAGGACGTCGGCACCGCCGTACCACGGGTGCTCCGGGTGAGCGCCGCGCTGGGCTGGCGGTGGTTGGTCGTCGTCGCCGCGCTGTACGTACTCGGCCAAGCCGCGTCGTACGTGGCCGCAGTCGTCATCCCGATGGCCGTCGCGCTGCTGCTCGCCGCGCTGCTCTCCCCCGCCGTCCACCGCCTGCAGACCAGAGGGGTCCCTCGCGGTCTCGCAACCGCGCTGGTCATGATCGGCGGGTTGGCGCTGCTGGGCGGTGTGCTCACCTTCGTCGTCATCACCTTCGTCCGCGGTGTCCCCGCGCTCGCGGCCCAGCTCTCGACGAGCGTCACCACCATCGTCGCCTGGCTGACCGACGGGCCGTTGCAGCTCAGCGCCGCGCAGCTCGCCGGTGTGCAGATCCAGGTGCTCGACACACTCAGCGCCAACCAGTCGGCCATCACCGCTGGTGCGCTCACCACCGCGGCGACCATCGGGGAGATCCTCACCGAGACCCTGCTGGTGCTGTTCATCCTCATCTTCTTCTTGCACGGCGGTGCCGGGATCTGGCAGTTCCTGCTCGGCGTGGTCCCCCACGACGTGCGCACCCGGGTCGACGTCGCCGGTCGCCGTGGCATCGCCGCACTGGTCAGCTACGTCCGGGCCACCGCGGTGGTCGCCGTGGTCGACGCCGTCGCGATCGGGATCGGGCTGGCCGTCCTCGGCATCCCGCTGGCCGTACCGCTGGCCGCGCTGGTGTTCCTCGGCGCCTTCGTCCCCATCATCGGGGCCGTCGTCGCCGGCAGCGTGGCCGTGCTCATCGCCCTCGTCGCGAACGGACCCGTCCCGGCCCTGATCGTGCTCGGCATCATCATCGCGATCATGCAGCTCGAAGGCCACGTGCTGCAGCCACTGCTCCTGGGCCGCGCAGTCAAACTGCACCCCCTGGCCGTCGTGCTCGCGATCGCCGCCGGACTGGTCGTCGCCGGCATCGCCGGCGCACTGTTCGCCGTACCCCTGCTGGCCGTACTCAACTCCGGGATCCGGTCCCTGCGCAGCTCGGCCGACGAACACATCGCCCCCGACGACGTCCACACCAGCTCACCGCAGCAGACAGGCCCCGACGAACCCGGCCTCGACCGCCAACCCGAGTTGGGCTCCGTCGAACCCGCCGCCACCGCGTCGACATGAACGCAGAGGTGCGGTGCTGTCGCCGAACTCGGCAGAACAGGGTGACTCCTCATGTCGTCTGACCACAGTGCTCGGGTCGTACTGACGGCGTTGGGGGCCAACCTCGGTGTCGCCGCCGCCAAATTCGTCGCAGCGGCGATCACGGGATCGGCGTCCATGCTGGCCGAGGGCGTGCACTCGGTCGCCGACTCGGGCAACCAGGTGCTGCTCCTGATCGGTGGCCGACGTTCTCGGCAGGCTCCGTCAGAGCTGCATCCGTTCGGCTACGCGCGAGAGCGCTACATCTACGCGTTCCTGGTGGCCGTGGTGCTGTTCACCCTCGGCGGGCTCTACGCCCTCTACGAGGGGTATCACAAGGTCCTCGACCCGCACCCGCTGGAGTCGCCTCTGGTCGCCGTGGGGGTACTGCTGATCGCCATGGCACTGGAGGGCTACGCGCTGCGGACGGCGGTACGGGAGGCCAACCGCACGCGCGGCACCCGAGGATGGCTGCATTTCGTCCGCCGCGCCCGCGCGCCGGAACTGCCGGTCCTTCTGCTCGAGGACAGCGGTGCCCTCGTGGGTTTGACCTTGGCCCTGCTCGGCGTCGGACTCACCGTCCTGACCGGCAACGGGATCTACGACGGCGTGGCGAGCCTCTGCATCGGCGTCCTGCTCGCGACGATCGCGGTTCTCCTGGCCCGAGAGACCACCAGCCTGCTGATCGGGGAGGCCGCCGTACCCGAACAGATCAACAAGATCCACGCCGCACTGCGGGATGCTCCGGGTGTCGACCGGGTCATCCACCTACGCACCGTGCATCTCGGACCGGACGAGCTGCTGGTCGCCGCGAAGATCGCCGTGTCGAGCCACGCCGACGGAGCTGACATCGCCACCACCATCGACGACGCCGAGGCCCGCGTCCGCGACGTGCTGCCCAGCGCCCGGATCATCTACCTCGAACCCGACATCTACCGGCCCGCCGCTCGCTGACGACTACAGCTCGGCGTGCTGTGAGATGCTCCGTGACCACGCGGACCACGACGAGGCAGCGTGAGGCGCAGCGATGACGACCCCGGACGTCCAGGACAGTCCCCCCTCCCCCGCCGACGCGACCCGCATGATCATGGTCATCCGGCACGCGGAGAAGCCTCTCCACCCCGCAGGAAGCCCCTACGGCGTCACGCCGCACGGTGAAGAGGACCCACACAGCCTCACCGTGACCGGCTGGACCCGCGCGGGAGCACTGGCACAGCTGTTCGCGCCCTCACACAGCCGGCCACCCCTCGGGCTGAGGCGACCCGACTCCATCTACGCCTCCGCGCACGCCGGCGGCCACAGCAAACGCTCGATCCAGACCGTCGCCCCGCTGGCCGCCCGCCTGGGTCTGGAGATCGTCAAGCGCTACGCCGCGGGCGACGAGGCCCACCTGGCCAAGGAGATCAGCACACGGGCCGGTGCCACCCTCATCGCCTGGCACCACGAGGCGATCCACAGCATCTGCCACCACCTGGGCACCGTCGATCCGCCCCCGCCCGATCACTGGCCGGCCGACCGGTTCGATATCGTCTGGACCTTCACCCTGGATGGGCACCGGTGGCGGTTCACCCAGGTTCCGCAACTCCTCCTGCCCGGCGACCTGCCCCACCCCATCGCTGCTCGCCCGGACCCGGCGGCGTGACCGCTCATCCTCCAGCGACGCTCAAGGTGAGTGTCGCCACGGCGAAGGCGAAGAACGCCGCCGGGAAGGCGATGTTGTGGAAGACGCGGGCGCGTACGTGCGCGCCCAGCGCTCCGAGGAAGAACAGCACCAGCCCGACGGCGGCGGCGATGCCCAGCGGCCGGATCCCGAGAAGCCCGAGCAACAGCCCCGCGGCCCCGGCCGCCTTGAGCGCGCCCAGGTAGGGCAACCACGCGTCGGGCACGCCCACCTCCCTCGAAGTCGCCAGCACGAACGGGGCCCTGACCAGGTCGGCTACGGCGACAGCAGCGTTAAGGCAGGCCGTGATCAGGGCTACGGCGACGTACGCGGTGTGGACGGTGAACACGTGACGCTCCTCACGAGGCGCTCCGGTGCGTCCGAGTCTCGTTCGGTTCAATTCTGAACGTCCAATACCAGCGTCTATAACCTGACGGCATGGACGTCGATACCCGTCTGCTGCGGTACTTCCTGGCGGTCGCGGAAGAGGGCAGTCTGACCCGCGCCGCCGAGCGGATGTTCGTGTCCCAACCGGCGCTGACCAAGCAGATCCGGCAGCTGGAGCGTCTCCTCGGGCTGCAGCTGTTCACCCGATCCCGAGCCGGGATGGCGCTGACCGAACCGGGCCGGGCACTCGCCGACGGAGTTCCAGCCATGCTGGCGAACTGGGACAGTGTTCTGCGCGCCACGACGGCGGCCGGTCGCCGTGCATCGCGCGTGCTGCGGGTCGGTTTCGTGGCCAGCGCCGCGAACGAGGCGACCCAGGAGATCGTCGCCGCGTTCACCCGGCACCGACCGGGTTGGCGGGTCGAACTGCGGCAGGCGACGTGGTCGGACCCGACGGCCGGACTCGCCGCCGGAGAGGTCGACGCCGCGCTACTCCGCGTGCCGTTCCCGGGGCAGGAGTCACTGCACGTGGACGTGCTGTTCACCGAACCGCGCTGCGTCGCGCTGCCCACCGCCCATCGCCTGGCCGGGCAGGAAAGGATCGACTTCCGCGAGTTGTGGAGCGAGCCGTTCGTCGCGGCACCGGCGGAGACCGGAGCATGGCGCGACTACTGGCTGGCCGCCGACGAACGCGAGGGCCACGCCGTCCTGATCGGCGCCGTCACCGACCAGCCCGACGAATGGCTCAACGCCATTGCCAGCGGCTACGGTGTCGCCCTCGCGCCCGAGTCCGCCACCCGCTTCTACACGCGGCCCGGTGTCACCTACCGACCCCTCACCGGCGTCACCCCCAGCCACGTCGCGGTCGCCTGGCCCCACGCCGGAGACCGCAACCCGATCGCTCAGGAATTCGTCCGCTGCTGCCACGAAGCACTGCGCGACGATGCGTAAAGAACAGCATCCCAACCGGTCGAAGTACACAGAAGGATTGCAGACCAAAGCGCACGATAAGTGCGTCGACGACAAACCGGATCGTCGACCTGTACAACAGGAAGAGGATCCGATGAGCATCGTCCCGACCACGACCCGCAGCCCACGGCGCTCCGTCACATTCGCGGCCGCATTCGCCCTCACCGCAGGAATCGCCGTGGCGGCAGCGCAACCCGCGGCGGCTCAGCCTGCCCTCGTCGCCGTTCCGCCGGGCTGCGGCAGTCTGTCCGGAACGATGGTGCCGGCGAACACCATCGCCGACTTCAGCGCCAGCCCTGTGGGAGTGGTGTTCCAGGCTCCTGCCGTCGCCAACCACATCACCGTCGGGTCGCAATTCAACGACACCCTCACCGGCAACGGGGTCTCCGAAACCATCTGCGGGCTTGGCGGCGGCGACACCTTGAAGGGCGGCACCGGCGGCGTCGACGACATCTTCGGCGGACCGGGCAACGACATCATCTGGGGCGAAGCGGCGGGTGACACCATGCTCAGTGGTGGGCCGGACGTCGACGCCATCTACGGAGACGACCCCACCAACTCCCACGGCGGCTTCGACGGCGCCGACACCATCCAGGGCGGCGACCAGAACGACACCCTGCGCGGGGGCGCAGGCCTCGACATCATCCGAGGCGGCCTGGGGACGTCGGACTTCGCCGACCCGCAGGACGGCGGCGCCGTCTGCACCGCCGTCGAGAACGAGGCGGTTCCGTGCTGATGCCCGCCCTGCGGTGACCGTGGCGGATGGTGGCCGACCGCACAGGTCTCCACCGGTCCGCGGCGGGCCTCAGTGCGGCAGCGCCCGCGACCGGGCGCGGAAGCGGAACCGGTCGCCGTTGCTGTCGACGACCGGTTCGTCGAAGCCGGCGGACCGGAGACGGTCGGCGAAACCGGCAGGGTCGATCGGCTCGAAGACATCACCGTCGTGCAGGGCTCGGCGAGAAGGCGTGTCCTCGCCGTACGTGCCGAGGAGCAGGCCGCCGGGACAGAGTACGCGGGCGATCCCGGCGAGTGCCCGGTCCTGCAGGTCGCGCCCGGGGATGTGGTGGAGCATCGTGAAACACGCCGCTGCGGAGTCCGGCCCCCACCTCCAGCACGTCGTCGCCGAGCTCGTCGTCGCCCAGCACCCAGGGCAGCAGGTCGTCTCGCACCAGCGCCGCCCACTCGGCACTCGCGCACAGCCGGAGATGCTCGTCGTTCACCGAGCCTGCCTTCCTCGAGACCGGAGGGACAACATCCAGGTCGCATTCGGCTGATCGTCGACCTCTCGTGTACCTAGACTTCCTGCGTCCGGGTAGCTCACGAAAGGACGGGCGAAGCGGTGCGACTCGACCCGACGACAGCTGCCGGTATCGACTCACCGATGGGTGCAGCCCAGGAGCTGCTCGCGGAGCACGCTGGCTTCGGCGACGACGTCGAGCGCCCGCTGCTCGACCTCTCCCAGGCGGCCCCGCCGTACCCGCCGGCCCCGGCGGTCGTCGAACGGATCGTCGAGGTCGCGACGACCCCGGACGGAGCCGGGTACACACCCGTACCCGGCATCCCGCCGCTGCGCCGAGCGATCGCCGACGAGTTGTCGCACGACTACGCGGGCACGGTCGACACGCCGGACGTGGTCGTGACCGCCGGCTGCAACCAGGCGTTCAGCCTCGCCGCTACTGCGCTCGCCGGCCCGGGCGACGAGATCATCACGCCGCTTCCCTACTACTTCAACCACGACATGTGGCTGCGGATGCGCGGTGTCCGGCCGGTGTACCTCGACCCGGACGCCGGCCTGGTCCCCCGCGCCGCGGACGCCGAATTGCTCGTCACCCCACGCACCCGGGCGATCGTGCTGATCACGCCGGGCAACCCGAGCGGGGTGACGATCCCGCCCGCCGAGATCGCCGCCTTCGCCGCCCTCGCGCGACGCCACGACATCGCCCTGATCCTCGACGAGACCTACCGGACGTTCCGGGACACCCGGCGACCAGCCCACCCGCTGTTCGCCGATCCGGCCTGGCGCTCGACCCTGGTCAGCCTGCACTCGTACTCCAAGGACCTCGCCATTCCCGGCTACCGGGTCGGTTGCGTCGTCGCCGCACCCGAGCTGAACCGCGAGGTGCTCAAGCTGATGGACTGCGTCGCGATCTGCGCCCCGCGCATCGGGCAGGAGGCTGCGCTCGCCGGACTGACCCGCGCCGGGTCGTGGCGACAGGCACGAACCGCGGAGATCGCGCAGCGCCGGACCCGGCTGGGAGAGGTCCTGGCCGCCCGGCCGGGCGGGTTCGAGACCGTCTCGCTCGGCGGCTTCTTCGCCTGGGTCCGGCACCCCTTCACCGACCGCCCGACGTCGGAGGTCGTGCGGGACCTCCTCCTCAAACACGACACGCTCGTCATCCCCGGCACGGCGTTCCTGCCCGACGACCGCCGGATGCTGCGGATCAGCGTGGGTCGGATCGACGAGGCCGGTGCCGCGACACTCGCCCGCCGGCTGACCGCCGCCGGGCGGTGAAGCCGACGACGACCGCTGGCCATCGGTAGCGGTCAGCCTGCCCGCAGCGCCGGCAGCACCTCCTTCGCCACGAGGTGCTCGGAGCGCTGTCGCACCGCCGGGTCGATGTCGCGCGAGCCGCCGACGATCGTCACGTGCGACAGCCCGGACGCGATGAGCCGCCGGAGCCGCTCGACACACTCGTCCGGGCTGCCGATGACGCAGAACCTCCGGAGAAAGTCGTCGGACAGCGACTCCGACTGGGCGGCGTGCTCCAACCCGTGGTGGTAGGTGTCGTAATGCGCGGTCACATCGGCCACGACGGCGGCGTCACCCGCCGACAGCGACGACCGCGAACCCCGCTGGAAGTGGGCGGAGATGCCGGCGTTGCCGCGCACCAGCTCGTCGAGCGCCTCCTCGTCCGTCCCGACGCCCACCACGACGAAGGCCCCGACGTCGAGCGCCGTGGGGTCGAGCCCGGCAGCCGTGCGGGCCTGCCGCGCCGTCTGCACGGCCCACTCGACCCGCTCGGGCTCGGCGCCCACCGTCACCGTGAGCCGGTCGGCCAGGAGAGCACCGGCGGTGATGACGTGCGGACCGGAGCCGAAGACGTCCACGGGGACCTTCCCGCCGTCGGCACCGTCTCCCCCGGCCATCGGCAGCCAGGTGATTCGACTGCCGAAGCCCTCCACGTCGACCACCCCGCCCCGCAGATAGGTCTGCAGCCGCCCGATCTGCTGCTCGAACTCGTGCGCCGACGGCGGCCGGATCCCGACGAGCTCGAGTGCGGTGTCGCCCCGCCCGACCCCGATGTGGGCTCGTCCCCCCGAGACGTGGTGCAGGGTGGCGAACGTCGAGGCGACGACGGCGGGGTGACGCGTCACGAGGTTCGTCACCGCAGTACCGAGGCGCAGGCGTGAGGTGGCCGACGCCGCCAGATACAGCGACCCGACGACGTCCATGCTGAGGTTCTGCGTGTCCGTGAGCAGCAGGCCGTCCCAGCCGTCGTCCTCGGCGGCGGCGGCGTGGGCCCGGACGTCGTCGGGCAGCGGGTAGGACCGCAGGTAGAACTCGGGCACCTCGACTCCTTCGACATGCAGGCTTCCGCGGGTCGGTGTGGCCGGAACTGGGTAGCCCCCCGTCACAAGCCGTCACCTGCTTCCCGACAGAGCGGCACCATCCTCGTTGATCGAGCAAGAGGCAACCAGTTGACGCCGTACGGATCCGCAGCGAGTTCGTGGCTCCCCCACGGGTTCACACAGTGAGATCGACAGGATGAGAGCCGGGCGACGCTCGCTGGCACTCGCCGCGACGATCGTGCTGCTGGGCGTCGTCGTGGTGGGCCTGGCCGCGCTCACGGTCGTCGCGTTTCCGCTCGCGCTGACGATCGAACTGGCCGTGCTGGCCCTGGTGGCCGGGGTCGCAAGCCGCGCCACAAAGAGGCGGGGGCGACGTCGCGCTCGAGACTCGGCCCCGTTGTGGGTGACCCGGTGGGAGTCCGAACCACCGGTCGAGGCCGTGCCCCTCACGCGCAGACAGTTGTCCGTGGTGCTCGGGGAGTGGGGCCTGACCGGCGAGCCGCACGAGGACGTCCTGCTGGTGGTCACCGAGCTGCTGTCCAATGCGGTGGACCACGGGCGCGGCCCGGTCCGGCTGACGGTCGAGTTGCGCAGCGGGTCGGTGCGGATCGAGGTGCACGACACCGCACCCGACGCACCGCGTCCGCAACCACTCGATCCGTACGCGGTCCGGGGACGCGGGCTGCAGATGGTCGAGGCCCTGTCGTCGCAGTGGGGCTGGTCGGACGGTCCCATCGGGAAGATCGTATGGGCGGACGTCCCGACGGCGTGAGTGTGCGCGCCGCGGGGCTCAGGCACGAGCCAGCAACAGCCAGGGTCCTCCTCGGCCTCGACCTCGAACCCGGCCGCCTCGAGGGCGGCACGGTAGTCCGCGACGGTCTCGACGAACGAGGAGCGCTCGTCCTGCGCCCACGGCAGCGGGTAGGGCAGCTCGCCCTCGCCCGTGCGCACCTGCTCGTAGAGCGCGAACCTGCCGCCCGGTCGGAGCACCCGGTGCACCTCGGCGAACACCGCCGTCTTGTCGGGAACGTTCATCCCGACATGGACCATGACGGCCGCGTCGAACGACCCGTCGTCGAGGGGCATGGATTCGCCCGCCGTCGTGCGGAACTCGGTCCGGTCCCCCCCCGCACCGGAAAGCGCCCGCAGGATGACCGTGGCGAGATCCTCGGCAGCTCCGTAGTGACCGGTGACGAGATCACGGACGTCCACGAAGGCAAACTAGGACCCGTCGGGTTCCGTGTCGACGCCCCGGCGCCATCCGATGGTCGCGTCCGTCACGGGACGGTTCGGCACGAATCTTCAGGGAACAGGAGCCGTCAGGGGAACCGGGAGAACGAAAAGGAACGGGGCGGTCACGAACAGCACGCTCAGCGACCTTCCCTCGCGCCAGGTGTCCCTGGCCTGCGAGGAGCCGTCCTGTCTCACCACGCTCCACCACTTGCTCCGGCGACTTCTGGCCGACGCGCCCGAGGATCTGCGGATCGACGCCGAACTCGTCGCCATCGAACTGGTGACCAACTCGCTCGAACACGCCTTGGGCCCCAGGTCGGTGACCATCGCCTGGGCCGAAGACGGACTGCTGCACATCGCCGTCCTCGACGGGTCTCCCGACGCCGTACTCACCCCAGGCCACTCACGGCTCGGCGCCCACCGCGGACGAGGCCTCACCGTCGTCGGCGCCGTCGCCCGCTGGGGAGTCGACCGTGGCCAGACCACCAAGACGGTGTGGGCGACCCTGACGTACTGACCACAGGGACGGCACGGGCCGGCCGGGGACGTCTCGACGAGCCCGGCCGGCCGGCGCCCGATCAACGGCGGTCGGTCCTCGCACGGTCGCCGCGGTCGAGCTCGATCTCCTCCTTGCGGACCTCGCCACCGACGGTCTCCTGGTCGGTGACGGTCTCCTTGCCCAGCCGCACCCGCTCCACCGCAACCGCCTCGGTGTCCACCACCGGGCGCTCGGCGTGCAGCGTGACCTCGTGCTCCTCCTCCGAGATCGCGGGGCCGTCGTAGGCCGCGCCGCGGTTGGTCTCGGTGATCGGCTCGCGCTCGAGCGTGACCTCCTCGTGCGTCACCGGCACCGTCACCTGCTGGTGCTCGGTGACGACGTGCTTGCGCAGCCGCGCCCGGCCCGCCTCGTGGGTCTCGGTGCCCACGTTCAGCCGCTCCTCCGAGCGGGTCATCGCCTCGTCGGTGTTCGGCCCGGACGTGTCCCTGCCCGCCCCGCGGCCCTCGACGTCGCCGCTCGTGACGTCCCTGTCGGCCGACGCGTGCCGACCGGTGTCGGCGACCCCCCGCTCCGTGTATCCAGCAGCGCTGCGGTCGGTCGCCCGACCTCCCGCGTCACCGCTGCCGTAGTCGACCCCGTAGTGACGGTAGAGCTGCTGCTCGTCCTGCGGCGAGAGGTGGCCGTCCTCGGACAGGTTCGGAGCGTCCTTCACCTGTCCCTTGTCGTAAGCAAGGGTCACCCGATCGCCGTCGATCTGCGCACCCTGCACGGGCACGAAGGTCTCGTTGGTGCCGAACAGGCCCGTGTGAACCGTGATCCAGGTGGGCTCGTCGGTCCGGTCGTCGTAGTAGACAGCGCCGACCTTGCCGATTTTGTCACCGTCCCGGTCGTACGCGGTGGCTCCGTGGAGACCGGTCACCTGCTCCTGCGAGAACATCTGCACTCCTTCGCGATCTGTGGGTACAACGAGCAACACCGAGTGACTGCTCGCCGCGCCTTACGGCGTAAGCGTTACCTCGTAAGGCTGGTCGCAAACACACCCCGCCGAGATCTTTCCCAGTCCGTCCCGTGGTCCATCCCGCCGTCTGCGGCCGCCGGTGATGAAATGGGCGAACGGCGGAAGGAGATGCGACATGGACGGCAGATCAGCCGGTGGCGGGCGCGTCGACAACTCGGAGCGCCAGACGCTGTCGCGGGATCGGATCGTCGCCACCGCGATCGCGTTCGTCGACGCGAACGGGCTCACCGCGTTGACGATGCGCCAGCTCGGCAAGGAGCTCGGGGTCGAGGCGATGTCGCTCTACCGCTACGTCAACGGTCGGGAGGACCTCCTCGAGGGCATGGTCGACCACATGGTCGCCCAGCTGCAGCTGCGACCCGACGGCGACGAGCTCGGGCCGGCCGACGGCTGGCAGGCCTACCTGCAGTGGCTGGCTCATGGCGTGCGCACGCTCGCCCGCGAACATCCCCGGGTGTTTCCTCTCATCGCGACGCGGCACCCCGCGGCGCCGTGGCTCCGGCCGCCGCTACGAAGTCTGCGAGTCGTCGAGGACTTCCTGACCATGCTGATCTCGCGCGGTTTCAGCGACAGCCGCGCGGTGGGGGCGTACCGGGCGTTTTCCAGCTTTCTGCTGGGGCACCTCCTGCTCGAGGCCAGCCTGCTCGGCGCCGAGACCGGGCCGGCCGAAGAGCCGCTCGACGAGGGCAACTCCGATGTCCCCAACGCCGACCAGAAGGTCGACCTGCAGGAGTTCTCACACATTCAACGCCTCGAGGACCAGCTGTCCGAAGACCACGCCGGCCCGGAGTTCGAACGGGCGCTGGAGGACCTCCTCGACCGGCTGGACCGCGAGATCACGGAATGAGTGTCAACCGCGCTCGGCACGGTAGACGTAGTGGAGCGACCCGTCCGACGGGTTCTCGGGCGTCATAGGTCCTTCGGCGATGCGGCGGAGGCCCGCCTTCTCCAGTGCCCGCCAGGAGGCTGCATTGGCGGCGACGACGGCGACGAGGATCGCCGGGGTCGCCGGTCGGGACGTCCAGGTGTCGCGGACGAGAGTTGCGATCATCCGAGAGCCGAGGCCACGGCCGCGTAGTGCCGGCTCACCGATGAGGTAGTCGAGCTCGACCGCACCCTCCGGGACCTCGACCAGGCCGGCGAACTCGGCCAGGTCCTCCGGGTAGTCGTGGATCAGAGCGCGCTGCACGAGACCCACGGGACGGCCGTCGAGCGAGACGACGAGGTCCTCCCCGGGCTCCTCCCCGCGGACGCTCGCGCCGAAGTCGCGCTCGACTCCCTCCAGGGTGCTGTCGTGGTTCCACCACCGGGCCACGATCGGATCCGCCAACCACCGCGCCAGGAGCCGCAGGTCGCCGGCGGCGAGCCGGCGCCAGTGCAGCGGGCCGTCGCCGATCGACTCCGACACGGTCGGATCTCACCTCCCGGCGTGTCTTCCGTGACCAATCGCTCATGTGATGGTTCCCGTCATCACATCGCGATGAGTGCCCACCAGGTGGGTATCCGAAGAATCAATGACTCTGCAACTCTCCTGGGATTGTGCCGGTACCGGCGAGCCCCTGCTCCTCCTGCACGGCATCGGCAGCACACACGACGATTTCAGCGCGCTGCGGCCGCGGCTCGATGCCGAATACCGGGTGCTCGCGCCGGATCTGCCCGGGCACGGCCGCTCCCCTGTGCTGCCCGTCCGGCCCACCATCGCGGCGATCACCGCGGCCGTCACGGCCGACCTCGACGAGCTCGGCGTCGGGCAGGTGCACGTCCTGGGCAACTCGATCGGTGCCCGCGTCGCGCTGGAGCTGGCTGTTCGCGGGCGGGCCCGGTCGGTCGTGGCGATCTCTCCCTCGGGGCTGAACACCCCGCCCGAGCGCCTCCACCAGGGCCTGCTGATGAGCGTCGACCGACTGGCTCTTCGCGGACTACGCCCGGTCATCCCACTCGCCGCCCGCACGGTCCTCGGCCGCTCCCTCCTGCTCGCCGGCCTGCGCTCCACCCCGTGGCTGGCCGGCGAGGACGAGGCCCGCGCCCTGAGGAGCGGGTTCGCCGACGCCGACGGCTTCTGGGACATGCTCTGGTGGGGCATCCTCACCGACGTCCCCACCGGGTTGGATCGCATCGACTGCCCGGTCGTCCTGGCCCAGGGCACCCGCGACCTGGTCGCCGTCGCGCAGACCCCCCGTTACCTGGCTGCGATTCCCACGGCACGGTTCGTGCCGCTGGTCGGCGCCGGCCACGCACCCCAGTCCGACACCCCTGAGCCCATCCTGCGGCTCGTCGCGCAGGCCACCACCGCCGCGCGGCACATCCCCGCCGCGCGGCACATCCCCCTGCAGCGCTCCGCTTGACGCCCCCGGCGTCCTCCGTCCCGTCGTCGAACAACAAAGGATTTCCCGTGCAGCTCAAACCCGTCGCAGCCCAGGTCGTCGTCGTGATGGGCGCCTCCAGCGGCATCGGCCGGGCCACCGCCCTGCGCTTCGCCGAGCAGGGCGCGAAGGTCGTCGTCGCCGCCCGCGGCGAGCCCGGACTCACATCGCTCGTCGCCGAGATCGAGGCGGCGGGCGGCACGGCGACCGCCGTCGTCGCCGATGTCACCGATCCCGCGCAAATGGAGGCCGTCGCCGACCGAGCCGTCGATGCGTACGGGCGCCTCGACACCTGGGTGCACATGGCCGGCGTGCTGCTGGTCGCCGGATTCGACGACACCACCCCCGAGGAGTTCGCGCGGGTGCTGCACGTCAACCTGCTCGGGCAGGTGCACGGCGCCAAGGCCGCGCTGCCGCACCTGCGACGTGACGGGGGGGCGTTCATCTCGATGTCGTCGATGGGCTCGCAGCGCGGCATCCCCCTGCAGACCGCCTACTGCTCGTCCAAGCACGGCATCGACGGCTTCCTCGAGGCCCTGCGCGTGGAACTGCAGCGCGACGGTGTCCCCGTGAGCATCACCCAGATCATGCCCGGCACGATCAACACGCCGCTGTTCGACAACGCCCGCACGAAGATGGGGGTCAAGCCGGTCGCGCCGCCACCCGCCTACCCGGCACGGGTCGTCGCCGACGCGATCGTGCACGCCGCCGCGCACCCCGTGCGGGATCTCGTCGTCGGCGGTGCGGCCAAGACACTGATCACGGTGGAGAAGTTCGCCCCGCGGGTCGTCGACGCCCTGCTGCGCCGGGTCGGCTACGAGATCCACGACACCGGCGAACGCAAGCCGGCCGATGCGCCCGACAACCTGGACGCGCCGCTCACCGTCAACGACACCGTCGAGGGCACGGTCGGCGGGGTCACCCTCCGGCACAGCGCCTACACCTGGCTGGCCATGCACAAGCCCGTCCGCAGCACCGTCCGAACGCTCACCCGACCGCTCACCGGCCGTCGCACCGGGTCGTCGCGCGCCGGCGGCGCCGCGACCGCCGCCGCGCGCCGCGCGTTCCGGCCCACCGCCGCGGGACGCTGACTGGAGGTTTGGCCGTCCGGCCGGCGGGACACGTCTCGCCCCCGGCCACGCCGCACGGCGTGGCCGGGTCGAACCGTCGGATCCCGGGAGAGAGCAGTGGCAGGTGCAGACGTGGCGACCATCGCCGACCAGAGCCTGGAGCATCTGGGGGGACGGACAAGCATCCTGGCCCGCCAGCGGGCCGACCATGCTCGGCTGGACCGGTTGATGGCGCGGGCGCGGACGACGGTGCAGGAGGGCGGCACCGCCCACCAGGTGGCCCTGCGGGCCGTCGCCCGTCTCGTCTTCACCCATGCCTTCGCCGAGGAGTCCGTGCTGTTCCCGGCCGCCCGCCGGGTCCTGCCCGAGGGCGACCCGCTGACCCTGCGCATCGAGACCGACCACCAGGAGGTCGACGAGCTGGTGGCGCAGCTGGACCGTTCGTCGTGGTCGGACCCCGGGCACCGGGAGCTGATGGAACGCACCTTCGCGGTGCTGGACCACGACGTCCGCACCGAGGAGGACGAGTTGCTCCCCCGCATGCAGCAGCTGCTCGGAACGCGCCGGCTGCGCCTGATCGGCTGGCAGTGGGAGCTGGTGCGGCGCATCGCCCCCACTCGCCCGCACCCGGTGGTGTCGCGTCGCCCGCCGGGCCAGGTCCTGTCCGCACTTCCGCTCACCGTGCTCGACCGGGCGCGCGACCTACTGCAACGGTTCGACGAGGCAACCCGCTGCCGGTTGACCGGACCTGTGTCGACTGCGGACCGCCTCCTGGCTGGAGCCGCAGGGGCAGTCGAGCGGACACCGGTGCTGCGGCGGGGAGAACGGCCCGAGACCAGCCGCTGACCACCGCTCTCCCACCTCGGGCCGGCGGATCGGTCGTCCGCAGCCGTCAGCGGACGGAGCCGGCCCGCCGGGCGGTTGCCCGCCGGGTCGCCGCGGTCACGAAGTACAGCACGACTCCGAGGCCGAGCAGCAGCAGGCCGCGGATCCACACGCCGGCCTCCTGCTGGGTCAGCAGGACGACGCACGACACCAGCGCGAGGACGGGCAGGACCACCGGCGTCCGGAAGTGGTCGTGGTCGACCCGGTCCTTGCGCAGCACGAGCACCGCGGTGTTCGTGCTGAGGAACACCACGAGCAGGAGGAGGACCACCGTGTTGGCCAGGATCTCCAGGTCGCCGGTGAGCGCCAGGGCCATCGACACGGCGGTCGTCACGAGGATGGCGACCCAGGGACTGCGCCGGTTCGGCAGCACCCGGCCGAGCACCGACGGCAGCAGTCCCTCCGACGCCATCCCGTAGGTGAGCCGACTGGTCATGATCGAGGTGAGCAGGGCACCGTTCGCGACCGCGATGAGGGCGATCAGCCCGAACACCCACGGGGGCAGCCCGACGTCGGCGACCCGCACGACCTCCAGGAGCGGACCGGACGACGCGGTCAGCTGCTCGGTCGGCACCGCAGCGGACGCCGTCAGGCCGACCAGCACGTAGACCACGCCCGCGGTGAGCAGGCCGCCGAACAGGGCCCGCGGGTAGTTCCGCGCCGGGTTGACGGTCTCCTCGGCGACGTTGGCCGAGGTCTCGAAACCGACGAACGAGTAGAAGGCCAGCAACGCCGCCCCGAGTACGGCCGGCAGTGGGGAAACCCCCTCCGGGAACTGCATGACCCGACCGACGTCGCCGTCGCCCCGGCCCACCACCACGGCGCCGAGGACGATGACGAGCAACAAGCCGGAGAGCTCGATGACGGTCATCACGACGTTCGCGCCGAGCGACTCCGAGATGCCGCGCAGGTTCAGCGCCGCGACCAGGCCGAGGAACACGAGCGCGGCGGGCACGGCGGGCACGTCGAGGAACGAGCGGAGGTACTCGCCGCTGAACGCCAGCGCCAACCCGGCGACGCTGACCAGCCCCGCGGCCAGCATGCAGAAGCCCACGACGAACGACACCAGGTCGTTGCGGTAGGCGCGACGGGCGAACACCGCGGCCCCGCCCGCCTTCGGGTACTTGGTGACCAGTTCGGCGTACGACGCGGCGGTGAGCAGCGCCAGCACGAGTGCCACGGCCAGCGGCAGCCAGATCGCTCCGCCCGCCTCCACCGCCATCTCCCCGACCAGTGCGTAGATGCCCGCGCCGAGGACGTCGCCGAGGATGAAGAGAAACAACAGCTTGCCGCTGATCGCCCGCTTGAGCGCAGTGTCCTGCTCGCCCTCGGCGTCGCCCTGGGAACCTTCTGTACTCACTGCCACGGCGGCGGGTCTACCCCTCCGTCGCCACGGCTAACGTCCGCGTCCTGTGTCACCGGGCTGGCGGCACTCCGAGAACCACACGTAGGCTTGACAGCGGTCCAGCAGCGCGGCCATCTCCGATGCGTCTCTCCGAGGTGAGCTGTGACATCCCTGGTGGTCGACATCATCCCGACGCCCGGGGCGATGCTGGTGACGGCCTTCGGCGAGGCCGACCTGGCGACCGTCACGCACTTCCGCGAGTGCCTGAGCACGGTCCCGGACCGCGACACGGTCGTGGAGACGTCCGGCGTGACACTGCTGTCGGCAGTGGGGCTCAGGGTGGTGCTCGACCTGCAGGACCGGCTCGCCGCCATCGGCGCGCGGCTGGTGCTCGCAGCGCCATCACACCAGGTCCGACGCGTCCTCGCCGTCACGGAGCTCGAGACGCGACTGCCCACGGAACCGACTGTCGCCGACGCACTCGACTCACTGGCTGCCGGCACGACGAATGCTGTACCCGGCGGGTAGCTGATCACCCCGAACCGCTCATCACGTCGAGGGTCAGCGTGGAGTCGACCACGGCGTGGGCGCAGTCGGTGACACGTCGGTTGTTGCGCCGGGCGTACCGACGCAGGACGGCGAAGGCGTCGGTCATCGCGAGCCCGCCCTGATGCGCGAGTACGCCCTTCGCCTGGGCGATCACCTGATCAGTGCCTCCCAGGCCTCCGGGCTCGACGCTGAACAGGTTCATCGCGCCCAGAGTCTGCTCCTGGAACCGCAGCGGCACGGCAGGAACCGTGCCTGCTCGCTCGTCGTCGCCATCACCTTCAGCGTCCCGCTCGCATCGCTCAGCACCAGACCCACGGCGTCGATCGCGAGGAGATGCACACAACGCTGCACAAGACGGTCCAACAGCTCGACCACGTCGTATCCGTTGGCGAGGGCACCGGCCAGCTCCACGAAGGCCTGGGCCAACTCGGCCGCCCGGTCATCGCCACTCCCGATATCCACGACGGTTGAGTATCACCCGACGCGGCCGGTACACCTGCGAGCTGGTCGACGCTCCGGTTCGCACGCGCAGCCGTGACCGCCACTAATGCGTGAACGTCTCAAGCCGGCCCGGCTATCGTGCATGCCTGCGCTCTTCGAGGGAATACCCGGCTCCTCACACGGACACGGGAGTCATCGGTATGGCAAGAGGCGAGACGCATCACGGCGCCGAGGTGACCGCATGGGAGCTGGCCGATCTCTTCTACGCCGGCGACGAGACCGTGCTCGACGACGAACCCCACCAGGAGCAGTGCTGCAGCGGCACGATGCGCTGCGCTTGCGTTGCTGCCGGGCTTCCTGGCTGACGTCAGTCCGCGTCAGTTCACGGCGCAATCGGGGCAGAGTGACGATGAGTCCGAGCGAGCCGGACGGTCTACTACCCCCATGGGCACTCTCAGCTACTCGATGAGCATCTCCCTCGACGGCTACATCGAGGACGTCACCGGCGACATCGCCTTCTCGGAGCCGGACGAGGAGGTGCACCGCTTCGCCAACCAGCAGGCCCGCGAGACGGCGGCGCTGCTGTTCGGCCGGGGCCTCTACGAGGTCATGGAGGAGTACTGGACGGCACCGGAGCGGGCCGACGGCGACGAGGTGGAGGCGGAGTTCGCCCGCGAGTACACCGCGACGCCGCGGATCGTGTTCTCCGACTCGCTGGACTCGGTCGCGCCCGGGTGCCGGCTCGTGCGCCGCGTCGACGCGGTCGACGAGGTGGTCCGGCTCAAGGAGGAGACCGACGGCGACCTGACCGTCGGCGGCGCCGGTCTGGCGGCGTCGCTGCTGGACCTGATCGACGAGTTCCGCCCGATGGTGGTGCCGGCCTTCAGCGGCGGCGGCAAGCCGTACTTCCCGCTCGGTGCCGACCTGCGGCTGCGACTGGTCGAGCAGCGCATCTTCGGCAGCGGCACCGTCTACCTGCGTTACGCGCGGGTCGGTTGACGTCGGGCAGAGCCCAGCCGACCCATCGGCTCATTCGTGCGGAGTCCGCATCGAGCGGGCCGCCAGTTCGGCACGGGACCGGACCCCGAGCTTGGTGTAGATCCGGGTGAGGTGGAACTGGACGGTCTTGATCGACAACATCATCTCGTTCGCGACCTCCCTGTTGCTCTTCCCCGTCGCGACCAGCCCGGCGACGGTGCGTTCCTGGTCGGTGAGCACGTCGGAGGCCGTGCCGCGCGGCACAGGGCGACCGGTCTTCAGCTCGCGGTCACAGCGCGCCACGTACACGTGCGCGTCGAGGGCGGCGAACGCGGATCGCGCGGTGGCCAGCAGTTGCGCGGCGTCGCGACGCCGTCCGAGGCGGCGCATGGTCAGGCCGTGCGCGAAGTCGACCCGCGCCTTCTCGTACGGCAGCGGCAGCTGCGCGAGGTGGGCGCGGGCCTGCGCGAACGCCTCCTCGGCACCGGCGAGGTCGCCACGGGCACCGAGGAGCCGGCCGCGGACGTAGCCGAGCCGTGCGCCTGCCGACCGGTGGTGCCGCTGCTGCACCGTCGCCTCGAGCGGGAAGAGGAAGGCGTCGGCTTCGTCCAGGCGGTTGGTGACGACGAGGGCGTTCGCGTAGAGGTCGTGCCAGGGCCAGAAACCCGGTTCGTCGAGGCCGCCACGCGGGCTGCGCAGCACCAGCGGGGTGAGGTGGCGGACAACCGCCTCGTAGTCCGACCGTGCCTCCGCGACGTGGGCGCGGGCGAGCAGCGTCGGGACGGTCATCACCGTGTACGCCTGCTCGGCCGCGCCGAAGCGCAGGTGGCGCTCCGCTTCTTCCTCCTCACTTCGGAGTGCGTGGATCTGCGCGCCCGTCCAGTGGACGAGCGGGCGGAGAAATTCCAGGCCGGTGGTGCCGAGCAGGACCTCGGCCTGGTCCGTCGCGTGCAGCGCCCCCGCCCAGTCGCCGAGCGCGAAACGGGCGCGGGCAAGCCACGCCAGCGCCCACAGCGAGATCCGGTTCGAGCCGGCACGGCGCGCCGTCGGCGCAGCGAACTCCAGCTCCCGGCGCGCGGCCTCGGGGTCGTCCTGCGCCAGGAGCAACCAGCCGAGCCCCATCCGGGCGCGCTGATGCTGGGGGCCCGCCGGGTTGTCGGCCACGGCCCGCGCATAGGCGGCGAACGCGTCCGACACCGCACCGCGCGCGGCGTGCCCGAGTCCGACGATCGCGGCGGCTTCGACGGCGGGCGGAGATCCCGGCTCGGCGAGCTCGACGGCGCTGTCTGCCCAGCGGACGAGCTCGTCGCCGTCCCAGTCCGCCAGCGCGTGCAGCACCTGCCGCTGGCAGACCACCGCGGCCGCCGTCCGGTCCGTGCCGCGCAGCTTCCACGCGGACTCGAGGTAGGACACCGCCTCCGCACGTCTCCCCCGCTGGATCGCCACGTAGCCGAGCACGGCGTCACGGCGGGACCCGACCGGAAGGGCCTCCACGTCCGGCAGGGCGTCGACGGCCTGCCCGAGCAGCCCGGCTCCGGCGAGGGCGTCCACGGCCTGGATGAGCCTGTTCTCGCGTTCGGCGCGCGTGAGGCTGATCCGGCTCGCGTCGATGAGCGCGCCGGCCACGACTGCCCACGCTCCGTCGTCCGCCTTGCGTCGTGCGAGCGCGACCAGCGCATCCGCCAGCCCCGGGTCCGGAAGCGGTGCGGCCTCGACGCGGTGTCGCAGTTCCTCGGTCTCGTCGGTGACCACCTCGGCGGCGCGCAGATGCAGGTCGTGCCGTTGAGCGGGGGTCAACGTGGCGTGCACGGCCTCGCGGACGAACGGCCCGGCGAAGCTGAGTGTGTCGAGGCCGTGCCCGGCGGCCGGGCCGAGAAGCCCGGCGGCGTACGCCTCGTCGAGTGCGCCGACCGGCTCGCCGACGTCGCCGAGGAGGGCCGCGTCGGCAAGCACCGGGTTCGGGCCGAGGACGGCCGCCGCCTCCACCAGAGCTCGGCAGGAGGCGGAGCACGCGCGGAGAGAAATCTCCACGCGGCTCTGCACCGAGCCGGGCACCGGGAGCCGGATCTGCCAGTCCGACCACCGGGAGGGCGGGGTGTCGCGGAGGATCTCCTGCAGGTGCCCCGGATTGCCGGCCGTGTGCTCGCAGAGGCGGCGGGCGACGGGCAGCGGCAGGTCGACCGCGGCGACCCGGGCCGCCAGGAGCCGCACCTGCTCGGGGGTCAGGGGCTGCACCCGGACGTGCTCGGCGGACAGGTGCTCGAGGATGTCTGCGGCTCCCGCGTCGCCGCCGCCGTCCGGGCCGGTCCCCCGGGCGAGGAGCAGCAAGAACTGTGCGCCGTGCAGCCGGGCGACGGCCGAGACCACCGCCTGCAGCGATGCGGGGTCGGCATGCTGGGCGTCGTCGATCGTCACCACCAGTGGCTTCTCCCGGGCCGACTCGTCCCAGCGGCGCGCGAGCGCTGTGCCGACCGTCGCGGCGTCCCGCCCGCCGGTCTCCCGGTCGGGGCCGACGTCCGCGCCCTCTGCGACGATCAGCCGGCCCAGCAGCGCCCCTGCGCAGGAGCGCTCCCACGGCAGGCCGCTCACGACGACGGCTGTCACGTCCGGGTGGCGGTGGCGGAACCGCCGGAGCAGCGTCGACTTCCCGATCCCCGCCGGACCCTCGAGGACCGCGACGGTGACCTCGCCCGTACACGCCCGGTCGAGCAGGGCGTCGAGCTCGGTCAACGCCGCAGAGGTCCCGATCAGCAGGACGTCGTCGTCCGGGTGCACGACTTCTGACTGTAGGGGTGTCGCACCCGTGAGCGGGAGCCCGACGCACGCGGATGGAGCACCCGGGCTCGCGCCTAGGCGTTCGCCCGGCGCGAAGCCGGGGCCGCGACCGCGAGGCTCTGACGTGTTCTCGCACGGTGAGTCGTAGCCCGCACAGCAGGAGGTGGCATGTGAGCAACTCGGCGGACGGCCGATCGGTCACGAGCAAGCTCGCCGCCATTCTTCAGACGTTCTCGACGGGCAACGTCCACTCGCTCTCCGACATCGCGCGGTCGGCGAACCTGCCGGTCTCCACGGCGCATCGCCTGACCGCCGAGCTGGCGGAGTGGGGTTTCCTGGAGCGGACCGACGACAAGCGCTACCGCGTCGGGATGCTGGTGACGCACCTCGGCACCCGCGTGTGGCACGAGCCGAACCTGCAGGAGCACGCCCGACGGATCCTCGACGACCTGTCGTCGGCCACCCACGCCACGGTGCGCCTCGGCGTGCTCGAGGACCTGGCCGTCTCCTACGTCGAGAAGCGGCCCGACACCCACACGGCGTCGACGACCTTCGAGACCCGGGTCCTGCCGGCCCACGCGACCGCGATGGGCAAGGCGTTGCTCGCGTTCGCTCCGCAGGAGACCGTCGACGCCGTCATCGACAACGGCCTCGACCAGTACACGCCGTTCACGATCGTCGCAGCTCCAGCACTGCGGCGCGCACTCGCGATCGCCCGGATGACCCGGGTGGCGACGACCCGCCAGGAATTGCGCCTCAACACCGCGGCAGTGGCCGTACCGGTGGTCGCAGGCGGCGGTGCGGTCGTGGCCGCTCTCGAGCTCACCACCAGCGGAGCGGGCTACCAGCTGCACGTGATCCAGTCGGCCGTCGTCGTCGCCGCCCGCGCGCTGTCGCGCGAGCTGACCGCGAGCCAGCGCCGGACGAGACCGGACCGGTTCGCGGTGCTCCAGGGATCGTCGGTCGTGCCACTGCGGGCGGCCGCGGTGACCGTGCCGGAGGTGGCGGGCCGCACCGCAGGCCGCAGCGCGGGCTGAACCTCACTCGTTCCTCTCGCCTGCACCCGCAGGCGGAACCCCACCTTGAGTGTGACCTGGTAGTGGTTGACCTCCCCATCCAGGATTTGCGCCCCCGGACCTCGACCAGCTCGAACCAGTCGAGTTTTGTGCATCAGTTGTCCGCGCCCGGCGGGCCTACGCATCCGGTTTCCTCAGATGACGCCGCCGGCCGCGACGATCGCCCGGCGGGTGTTCTCCTTCGCGTTCTCGTTGTGCCGCTTGATCACCGCGACGGCGTCGAGCAGGCTGCCCCGCTCATAGGCGTCGACGATGGCCCGGTGGTCGTCGATGATCTCTGCGTGGGCCTCCGAGCCCTCCCGCAGCAGGGAGACCATGAGGCCCGCCACGCCGAGGCGCCGGTACGGGTCGGCCAGAGCCGGGTTGTCCGCCAGGTCGACGAGCGCGTTGTGGAAGGCCTCGTTGTGTCGGGTGTAGGCCTCGATGTCGACGAAGCGTCCGTCGGACACCAGCGGCACGGTCTCCTCCATGAGCGCGCGCAACACCGCGATCCGTTGCCGTGGCACCTGCCCGACGGTCATCGCCGCCGCCCCGAGTTCCATCGCGCACCGAGCGTCGAAGGCGTGCTCGGACGACTCGGGGGTGACCGGCCTGACGACGTAACCGCGGTCGGGATCGCGGGCGAGCAAGCCGTCCGCCACCAGCTTCGTCACCGCGTGGTACACCGTCGCCGGGAGGACGTCCAGCTCCTTCGAGAGCATCCCGACGTCGAGCGAGTCCTCGAGCGAGAACGACCTGCTCAGGATCCGGTCGCGGAGATCGCCATAGACGATCCGGTCCTGCTCGACCTCGAACCGACCGAATTTGCCTCGGAAGTAGGTCAGCGGCGAACCCTCCCGGGCCACCGCACGCGTGACACCGGCGAGGAACACGCGGTGCGTCCCGGCCAAGACGTCTTCGCTGACCCGGCACTCGCAGTACGCCAGTGAGTCGGCGAGCAGCGGCACGCCACCCTCGCCCCGCTCCAGGTTGAGACCCTCGAACTTCTGACCGTGCGGCGACGCGAAGCGCTCGGCGACGATGCCCTGGTCCTCGTCGAGGATGTTCACCCCGAACGTGCGACTGGAATGGATCGCCTGCTGGGTGCTGCTGCGGGTGTTCAGGCATACGAGGAGCATCGGCGGCTCGAGTGACAGCGACGAGACCGCACTGGCCGTCGCCCCGAAGTCCGCGTCTCCGTTCCGGGCCGTCAGCACCGTGACCCCGCTCGCGAAGTGGCCGATGACGTGCCTGAAGGTCTCCTTGTCGGTCATGTCCCACGTCCTCTCGGAGGTCTGACCAGTCGTCCCCGCGGGCGTGATCACGGCGGCCGATCGCGACGCGGAACCGACCCTCGGACGGCGGGCAGCGCGGCATCAAGCGGGCTTTCCGTCCAATGGACTCCGGACCGCACGAGCCGGGCCGTGATCGTGCGGCCTCGGTCGTCCCGCAAGCCTGCGGCTTTCCATTCGACAGAAAGACCCGTTGTGTCCGTTCCCCGATCTTGCGGATCGTGGCTGCTGCAGCCCCGGACGAGGAGAGAGCTTCATGACGACATCGCTCACGCGGACACCCGAACAGGAGGCCCGGCGGCGCAGCACGGTCGTGTGGGTCGTCGGCATCGCCTTCGTCGGCCTCGTATTCGACGGCTACGACCTCGTCGTCTACGGAACGGTCCTGTCCACGTTCCTGCGTGACCCCACGCAGATCGGTGAGGTCACGCCCGCGGTCGGCGGAGCCCTGGGCAGCTACGCGCTGGTCGGCGTGCTGGTCGGCGCACTGCTCGCCGGTACCGTCGCCGACGTCCTCGGGCGGCGCAAGGTCATGCTCCTGGCCTACGCCTGGTTCTCCATCGGCATGGCCGTCACCGCGATGATGAGCTCCACGACCGGCTTCGGCCTGATGCGGTTCGTCACCGGTCTCGGTGTCGGGGCCCTGGTGGCCACCACCGGCGCGATCGTCTCCGAGTTCGCACCCCCCGGAAAGAAGAACCTCTGCAACGCCATCACCTACTGCGGTGTACCGGCGGGGAGTCTGATGGCTGCGCTGCTCGCCATCATCCTGCTCGCCGGGATTGGCTGGCGGGGCATGTTCTGGATCGGTGCGTTGCCGATCGTCACGCTGCTGCCGCTGGCGTTCTTCAAGATGCCCGAGTCGCCGAGCTGGCTGCTCGCCCGCGGCCGCGTCGAGGAGGCCCGCGCGCTGTCGGAGAAGACCGGGGTGCCGCTGGAGGAGGCGGCCGCCATGGCCGCCCCGGTCGGTGACAAGCCCGAGCGGACGGGCTTCGCCGGCCTCTTCAGCGGAGGGAACGCGCTGGCCGCGATCCTGATGGGGTTCATGAGCGTCACCGGCCTCGTACTGGTCTACGCGCTCAACACCTGGCTGCCCGAGCTGATGACCCGCGCGGGCTTCTCGACGAAGGGCTCGCTCTCGTTCCTGCTGGTACTCAACGGCGGCGCGGTGATCGGCGCGCTGGTCGGCTCCCGGTTCGCGGACCGGTTCGGACCCAAGCCGGTGGTGGCGGGATGCTTCCTGATCGGCGCGCTGTCCATCGCCGTACTCACTCTCAGCCTCCCACTCGGCCTCCTGCTGCTGTTCGTCGCGATCGTCGGCCTCGGCACCAGCGGCACACAGACGCTCATCTACGGCTTCGTGGCCAACTACTTCACCACGAAGGTCCGCGGCGCGGCCGTCGCGTGGTGCGCCGGCTTCGGCCGGCTCGGCGGCGTCGGCGGCCCGTTGCTGGGCGGCTTCCTGGTCGCCGCGGGTCTGGCGCTCAACTCCATCTTCTACGTCTTGGCCGCGCTGGCGCTGCTGGGCACGATCCTCACGCTGCTCGTGCCGACCCGCCGCGCCCCCGAGCTGCATTCGATTCCGATCGAGCCCTCGGTCGCGCCCGGGCAGGGCGTCGCCGCGGCCGGCAGCGGTCAACCGACGGCCTGACGATCAGAAAGAGTGGACGACCATGTACGACCGGATCCTCGTGGCGATCGACGCATCCCCGGACTCGCCCGACGACGCACTCAACCGGACCGTTCAGTTCGCCAAGATGAGCGGCGGGACGGTGCACCTCCTCCACGTCGCGCGCGGGCACATCATCCCGGCGGACATCAGCGCCGGTTCGCGGTTCGGTGTGCAGGGCCAGGAGGACGACATCGACCTCAGAGGTGAGCGGAAGGTCGTCCAGGCCGCTGTCGACCACCTGGCCGCCCAGGGCATCGAGGTGCACGGCGAGCTGGTGGAGGCGACCGACCACGACGCGGCCGAGGCCATCGTGCAGCGTGCGAACGAGCTCGACGTCGACATCATCGTGCTGGGCTACCAGCATCATCGGGGGTCGACGGTGGCCGAGCACGTCATCCGCCAGCACCCGCACTGCTCCGTCCTGCTGGCCAAGCCGCCGGAGGCACACCGTCACCACCGCGGCTGAGCGGCGGCGGTGGTGGCAGCGGCGGTGGGTACCTCGGTGCCGTGGTGAGCCCGACGCCGAGCCAGCCGGCTTCCGAACGGTCCGCTCCGCGGCCTGCCCTCGGCGGGCGGACGGCGTGGCTGGTGCTGACGGTCGGGCAGTTCGCGGCGGTCATCGCGGTACTGCAGAGGTCGTCGCTGGGCGTCGCCACCACCGATGCGCTCGCCCGCTTCGGGATCACGGCGGCCACCCTGGCGGCGTTCTCCATGGTGCAGCTGCTCGTGTACGCGGCGCTCCAGGTACCGGTCGGGGTGCTGATCGACCGGTACGGGTCGCGCCTGCTGATCGTGCTCGGATCACTGATCATGGCCGGGGCACAGACGATCTTCGCGTTCGCTGCGGCCCTGCCCGCCGCGTTCGCCGCCCGGGTGGTGCTCGGGATCGGCGACGCACTGGTGTTCATCAGCGTGATGCGGCTGGTACCCGCGTGGTTCCCGCCGCAGCGCAGCGCGGCGCTCACCAACGCGACCGGCCCGGTCAACCAGCTCGGGTTCGTCCTGTCCGCGGTCGGCTTCGCCTCGGTGCTCGCCGCGGTCGGATGGACGCCCTCCTTCCTGGCTGCCGCAGCCGTCAGCGTCGCGTCTGCGGTGCTGGCGCTGCTGCTGTTGCGCGACTCGCCGCTGGGCAGGCCGCCGCGGGTCCCCCTCCGGCAGGCGCTCGCCGCGGCCGGTCACGGCGTACGGGAGGCGTGGGCGGAGCCCGGCACGCGACTGGGGTTCTGGCTGGGGTTCATGGCCCTGTTCACCGGGATGACCTTCGGGGTGATGTGGGGCTACCCGTTCCTCACCGTGGGGCAGGGCCTCTCCCCTGGCACAGCCGGCGTCCTGATGCTCGGCCTCGCCGTGGCCGGCCTGGTCTACGGCGTGACCCTCGGGACCGTCATGGCGCACCACCCGTACTACCGCAGCCTCATTGCAATCGGCGTGGTGATCGTGGTGGCGGCGATCTGGGCGGTGGTGCTGCTGTGGCCGGGCCGAGCGCCGGTCTGGCTGCTCGTCGTACTGGTGCTGGCCGTGCCGGCCCCCACGATCGGCGCGGTGATGACCTTCGACATCGCGCGCACGTCCAATCCGCCGCGGCGGCTGGGCAGCGCGATCGGCGTGGTCAACGGCGGCGCGTTCCTGGGCACGCTGACGGCGGTGATGGCGATCGGGCTCGTCCTGCAGGTCACCACCCCGGCTGGGTCGACCGACTATTCATTGGACTCGTTCAAGTGGGCCTTCTCGGTCCAGTACGTGCTGTGGGCGATCGGGATCGTGCAGACGCTGCGCTACCGGCGGCGGACGATCCGGGCCCTGATCGCGCGTGACCCCGAGGCCTACGCAGCGCTGCGGCGCGGCGTGCACCTGTCGCCGCCGACCTGAGGAGAGCCGTTTTGACCGACACGAAGCCCGGCCCGATCGTCCTGGGCCGGATCGACGAGTCCTTCCACCAGGTCGCGGCGGCAGTGGTCGAGGAGGTCCTGCTGCGCCTCGGCCACGAGGTGGAGGTGCGGGAAGGGCCGCACCCCGAGATGTACCCCCTGCTCGCCCGCGGCGAGCTGCACCTGTTCGCCGACGCCTGGCTGCCTGGCGGGCACGGCACCTACTGGGAGCAGATCCGCGACCGCGTCGTGGAGGTCGTCCCACTGTTCGACGGGGCGCGGTTCTTCTGGGCCGTCCCGGGCTACGTTCCCGCCGACCTCGTGTCGGCCCTGCCCGACCTCACTCGGCCCGAGGTGACCCGGCGTATGACGACCCTCGTCGTGCAGGGCACCACTCCGGGTGCCGGCCTGACCATGCGCTCCCAGCAGCTCGTGCGCGAGTACGGATTGGACGAGGCCGGTTGGAGCCACGAGATCGGCGACCTGCACGCGGTCATCCGCACGGTCGGCGAGCGGATCGCCGCCGTCGACTGGTTCGTCACCCCGCTGTGGCAGCCGCAGTACCTCAACGACGTCCACGACCTGCGCCCCCTCGACGACCCGCGAGGTGTCTTCCCGCCGCCGGACCGCGCGTCGCTGGTCGCGCACCACGACGCCCTCGACGGGCTGCCCGAGTACACGCGCGAGGTGCTCGGCCGGATCCGGTTCGCCGTCGCCGACGTCAACGCGATGGACGGCGCGGTCAACCTCGACGGCCTCGACCCGTTGGCCGCAGCCCGGCAGTGGATGGGCCGCAGTCCCGGGACCGTACGAAGTTGGCTGGGCTGAGAGGACGAGATGACTCGGATCGAGTGGTATGCAGCGGACAGCGTCTACGACCCGCCGTCGCACGCACAGGGGGTGAAGGTGACCGGGGCGCAGACCCTGCTGTTCATCGCCGGTCAGGTCGCCTTCGACGAGCAGGGCAGCCCCGCCCACGGCCGCGACTTCGCTGCGCAGGCCCGGGAGGTCTTCCGTTCGTTGGAGGCCCAGGTCGAGGCGGGTGGGGCGACACTGCGTGACGTCGTCAAGCTGACCACCTATCTCACCGACATTCGCTACCGGGAAGAACTGAACGCCATCCGGGAGGAGTTCTTCGGGCCGAAACTGCCGGCCCACACGCAGGTGGCGATCGCGGCACTCGGCCGGCCGGAGTGGTTGATCGAGGTCGAGGCCATCGCGGCGCTGTAGAGGAGGCCCAGACCCGGCGGCTACTCGCCCGGACGGCGCCGGGCGGAACGATCGATCACAGTCCCACTCCCGGCAGAACGTGACGCGCGGCGGCCGAGAGGTCGTCGCTCTCCACGTCGATGTCGACGGTGTTGGACTGGGCGGCGATGATCGGGACCTGGCGGGACCGCACCCACTGCGTGTGCGGGTCCACCACGGTGAGGATGTAGCGACCGGTCGGCGGCACCGGAATCCGGTAGTGGCCTGCCAGGTCGGTGCGTACGGTCGCGACGGACTCGCCCGTAGGCCTGGTGACGGAGACGAGCGCCTGCCCGAGCGGTCGGCCCCCCGTCGTGATCGTGCCGCACAGCGAGAGCGGCTCGGTGAGCCGGATGTGCTGCTTCGTGGCCGCGCCGGTGAATTCCAGGATCTCGGACCGGGGAGCCCACCCCTCCGCGGACGACACGACGATGTAGCGGCCGGGGCCGGGGAGCACCACCGAGTAGCTGCCGTCGTTGTCGGCACGGCTCCAGTCGACGGATTCCCCCTCGGTGCTGAGCACGCTGACCACGGCGTGTCTGATCGGACGCCGATCGTCGTGGAGCACCACGCCCCGCACGACGATCTCGTGCTCGCGTCCCTCGCCCTTGACCTCTCCGTCCGGAACGGCCTTTGCCGGCTCGGAGATCCCGGCGCCGGCGGCCAACCGCTGCGGCGGCGGCAAGGCGAAGGCGACGGCCGCGGCAACGAGGGAGGCGACGGCGGCGATCCAGAAGATGTCCTGGAAGGCCTCGAGGGACGGCAGGGTGGCCCCGTCGACATCGATCGTCACCGAGCTGAGGGCCGCGGCCACAGCGGCGCTCGAGGTCGACGTACCGACGGCGCGCAGCAAGGTGTTCAGGCCGTTGGCCGAGGCGGTCTCGGTGATGGGGACGGCACGCATGATCAGGGTGGGCATCGCGGCGTAGCCGATGGCGGTGCCGACCGAGACGATGGTGGCGCCGAGGATGACCTGCCAGACCGCTGCGGTGAGGAACACGCGGGCGACGTATCCGACGGCCAACAGCAGGCATCCGATGATGAGCGTGATCTTCGCGCCGGACCGCCGGATGATTCCGGCCGAGACCGGCGCGAACACCACCATTGCGAGGCTGCTGGGCAGCATGTAGAGCCCGGCGACGACGACGGTGGTGCCGAAGCCGTAGCCGGTGCTCACGGGGAGCTGCAGCTGCTGGGTGGTGGCGAGGAGGTTGCCGAACATCGCGAAGCCCACCAGTAACGACGCGATGTTGGTGAGCAGCACCGGCCTGCGGGTGGAGGTGCGGATGTCGACGATCGGCTGGTTGACGCGCAGCTCGAACGGCACCCAGACCACCAGTATCACCAGAGCCACCAGGAACAGGCCCAGGGTCCGCTCGCTCGTCCAGCCCCAGGTACCGCCCTTGGAGATGGCCAGCAGCAGGCTGGTGAGGGCGACCGACAGGAGGACAGCCCCGAGGTAGTCGAACCGGCCCCGGGTACGGATGGCCGACTCGGGCACGATCACCAGGACGGCGACGATCAGCGCGACGCCGATCGCGGCCGAACCCCAGAAGATGGCTTGCCAGCCCAGGTGCTCATAGATGAGGCCGGACGCCGGGAGCCCGATCCCGCCGCCGATCCCCAGCGTCGCACTCATCAACGCCACGGCGGACGGAACCTTCTCGCGGGGCAGTTCGTCGCGCAGGATGCTGATGCCGACCGGGATGAGTGCAGCGGCGAAGCCCTGCAGTGCCCGGCCGGTCACGACCAGGGCGAAGTTCGGACGCAGCGCGGCGATGACGGACCCGGCGACCATCACCAGCATGCAGACCACCATCATGCGGCGCTTGCCGATCATGTCCGCGAGACGCGAGACGATCGGCGTTGCCACCGCACCGACCAGCAGGGTCGACGTGACCAGCCAGGACGCGTTGCCCGTGGTGGTGCCGAGGATCTCGGGAAAGTCCGGCAGCAACGGCACGACGAGCGTCTGCTGCAGCGCGACGACGGTGCCGGACAGGCACAGGGCCGCCACCATCGCCGAGGTGTTCACGGCCCGGGCGGGCGGTGCTGTGGTGGTGGCGGGAGCGGCCAACGCGGCCTCGCTGAGAGTCGGGAGAACGAGGGTGGATCGGGGACGAACTCTAGGTCACAGCCATCCCCGGCGTCGGAACATCACGGCGAGGACGAATCCCACCACCGCCATGAGCCCGAAGGCGACGGCGTAGCCGAAGCGCCACCCGAGACCGGGGATGTCGTCGAAGTTCATCCCGTAGATGCCGACGATCACGGTCCAGGCGATGCCGATCGTGCCCCACGCGGTGATCTTCCGGACGAACCGGGTTAGCTCTGTGGACACCCTGGTCTGGAGGAGATCGAGCACCTCCTGCAGGTACTCGCGCTCGAGATCCACGGTGTTGCGCAGGTGACTGAAGCCGAGGCGAAGGTCGTTCAGTCGTCGGACGTCCAACCGCATCAACGCTTCCTGCGAGTCGAGGGTGTCGATGAGGTGCACGTAGAGCTCGTGGGTCTGGGCGGCGTTCGTCCTGATGGTCTGCAGGTCGTGGCGCAGCGAGAAGAGATCGTTCAGCACCGCCTCGGCCTTGACCGGGTCGATGCTCATGACGCTCTTCTCGAGCTCGGCCGCACGCGTCGCCGCCTCCGTGACGAGCGACTGCTGGGTACGGAGCATCTGCAACCTGATCGCCGCCACCAGCTCGAAGGCCGATCCCGGACGGAGCCCGCCTGTAGCGAGTCGCTCGCGGATCAGCGTGAGGTCGTGGTGGACCGCGGCGGGGGTCAGCGCCGTGCTGGTCGGCCCCATGACAGTGATCAGCAACGTCGTGTTGAAGAAGATCTTCAGAGGCTGGAAGTACAGTCGGCCGTCCTCTCCCCTGGCCAGCCCGTTGATGGCGCTGTAATAGTGGTCGGCATAGGCGTGCAGCTTGGGTACGGGCATCCGGTTCGAGCAGTCGTCGACGTCGTCGGGCTGCGCTCCGAGGAGATCGGTCAACAGGCACGTGCCCTCGCGGTCCTCGTGCCCGAAATCGATCCACACGATGTCGCTGCTGCTCCCGAGGGTGTGACGGGCGGCCTCGACCGACAGACTCCGCACCCCGCTCGCGGTGACGACGCAGATGTGCACCGCGCCTCTCCCTCGACGGCCGGTCCCGCCCTCCTGCAGGACCGGCGGCACGGCCTATTCCTCGTCGGGCAGGTCCGGTGGCGCGAAGACCACGATCATCTGCAGGTCCTCGGTGACGTTGCTGAACTGGTGGTCCTCGCCGTGGTCGACCGAGATGATGTCACCGGCCTTGACCTCGATCTCCTCGTCGACGACCCGCAGCCGTCCGCGTCCCGCGACGACGAAGTAGACCTCGTCGGCCATGTGCGGTGTCTGCTTGTCCTCGGCACCGACGGGCAGGTTGTACAGCCCGACCGACATGCCGCGCCGGCGCAGGAACTCGTTGTACGGCGACTGCGCTGCCGCGTACTTCTGCTGGAGCTGGTCCAACCCGAAGGTGAGATACGACCCTGCCATCAGTCCTCCTCGTTGTTGTTCGAGCTCGTGGGGCCGATCACGGTCACCCGACCGCCGCGGCCCCTGCTTCGGCGACCCGGACGTCCTGCTCGCTGGATCCGCCGGAAACACCGATCGCGCCGACGGTCCGGCCGTCGGCCACGAGCGGGACCCCGCCGCCGAACACGACGAGCCGGTCGGTCTTGACGATGCCGTGCAGCAAGGCCGGCTCGGACTCGAGCAGGCGCCACCAGTCGCCGGTGGGCAGGCCGCCGAACGCCGCCACCGAGTAGGCCTTGTCCTGGGCGATCTGGACGCACAGGAGTGGCGCCCGGTCCATGCGCGCCATGGAAAGCAGGTGTCCCGCTCCGTCGGTGACGGCAATGCACACGTCGACCGCCTCGGCCTCGGCCTCCTTCAGCGCCGCAGCGATGGCCCGCTGGGCCGCCGCCAGGGTCACCGACGGCGCCATCACGTAGTCGATGGTCATCTCGGCCCTCCGTCGTGTCGGAGCGTCACCCGAGGTCGCCCCCGGCGACGGGGAGACGCGTCCCGGTGATGTAGGACGCCTCGTCCGAGGCCAGGAAGAGGATCGGCGCGACCTCCTCTTCCAACGTCCCGTATCGGTGCATCAGCGACGCGCCGAGGGTCTGGTCGATGTGCGCCTGGAACCAGGCCTTCTGCTGCTCGCTCTGCGGCGCCGGAGTGCCACGGGAGATCTTCCGCGGCGGCGCCTCGATCCCTCCGGGAGCGCTGGCCACGATCCGGATCCCGTGCTCGGCGTACTCCCAGGCCAGAGACGCCGTGAGCGCGTTCACCCCGCCCTTCGCCGCGGAGTAGGGGATGCGATGGATACCGCGCGTGGCCGCCGACGAGACGTTGACGATGGTGCCGCGGCGCTGTTCGACCATGAACGGCAGCACGCCGCGGCAGCACCACATCGTCGGCATCAGCGACCGTTGGATCTCCGCGAGGATCTCCGCCTCGGTGAACTCGACATAGGGCTTGAAGTTGATCGCACCGCCGACGTTGTTGATCAGGATGTCGACGCGACCGAAGTGGTTGCGCGCCGCGGCCATCGCGGTCCTGGCGCCCAGGTAGCGCTCCAGGTCCGAGACGAGGCCGATGGTCTGCGCGCCCTCGGCGGCGAGCTTCTCGCTGACCTCGTACACGAGCTCCGAGCGGTCCACCAGGGCGACCGCACCGCCTTCACGGGCCGCCCTGGTGGCCACCGCCTCCCCGAGGCCCTGTGCCGCGCCGGTGACGACCAGGGCCTTTCCCTCGAACCGACCCGAGAAGATCATCGCGGGCTCGCACTCGCCGGCTTCTCGATACCGGCCCGCATGGTCGCCTTCGCGTGGTCGTTGTGATCGGTGACGATCCGCCGCAACGCCTCGAAGTCGGCACGCTCGAAGGCGTCGACGATGTCGAGGTGGTCCTGGGTGATGTCGCCGACCAGGTCGACCGACGGGGTCAGCACGTGGCCCATGTACTCCTGCACGAGCAGCTTGCGGTAGGCCTCGAGAAGAACCGCGTTCCCCGTGGCCTCGATCGGGAACAGGTGGAAGGCCGAGTTGGATTCCCGGAAGCCGGCGGGATCGGTGAAGTGGCCGTCCTTGATGTGCTGCCCGGTCGCCTCCGCCAGCCGTCGGTACTCGGCGAGCTGCTCGGTCGAGAGCTTCCCCACCACCAGCTGGGCGGCGCCCAGCTCCAACGCCATCCGGGTGTCGAACGCCTCGTCCGAGTCGACGGCCTTGACGTGCGACTCGCCGATCTCGCTGACGACGCCCGTGCCGGAGAACTTCTCGTAGTAGAAGCTCGCCGGCTCGATGCCCTGGTCGGCGAGGTACTTGCGCACCGCGTCCACCATGGGCGGCGGACCACACAGGTAGACGTCGACGAATCCGTCGTTGAGGTGCTCGGGTGTCATGTGATGGGTGACGTAGCCCTTGTTCGGATGGCTGCTCGCCTCCGCCGCCACCACGGTGGTGACCGTGACGTTGGGCATCCGAGCGGCATAACCCTCGAGCTCGTCGACCTTGACCAGGTCGGCGTCGTTGGTGACGCCGAAGATCAGGTGGATCGGGTGCTCGCTGCCGCCGTCCTGCTCGATCTTGTGCAGCATCGACAGGAACGGTGCGAGGCCCGTCCCCCCGGCCAGGAACAGCACCGGCCGCTCGATCTTGCGCAGGTAGAAGCTGCCCAGCGGGCCGTTGAACGAGATCTTGTCGCCGGGCTTGGCGCGGTCGCGCAGGTAGGTCGTCAGAACGCCGTGAGTGGTGTTGCGGATCAGGAAGGAAGCCTCGTCCGCTCCCGGCCCGGAACTGAACGAGAACGAGCGGGCCTGGTCGGTGCCGGGCACCTGGATGTTCACGTACTGCCCGGGAAGGAAGCCGAGCGACGACCGGTCGTCCAGCTTGATGGAGAACCCGAGCGCGGTGTCGGAGAGCACGTCGTTCGAGGCGAGCTCGCCCGTGAAGGTCTGGAGGCTCGTCTTTGCGACGTCCGACGTGGCCGGGATGCGGATGATGCAGTCCGACTTCGGCGTCATCTGGCACGTGAGGACGAAGCCCGCCTCCTCCTCGTCCTCGGTCATCGCCTCGTCGGGAACGTAGTCGCCCAGCTCGTAGTCGCCCGACTCGCAGAAGCTCTTGCACGTACCGCACACCCCGTCCCGACAGTCGAGCGGGATGTTGATGCGCTGGCGGTACGAGGCGTCGGAGACGATCTCGTTCGGCCGGCACTGGATGAAGCGCGTGACCCCGTCTTCGAAGTTGAGCGCTATCTGGAAGCTCATGTCCGCTCTCCCTCGACTAGACGTGGTAGATATCGACCACGTGGTGGATGTAGTCGTTCTTCAGAATCACTTTCTTCTTCTTGATGAGCGGCGCGGCACCGGAGATGTCCAGGGTGTAGAAGGACGTCCCGAAATAGGGGTCGATGTTCTGATAGCGGTAGTACATCGTCAGCCAGTTGAACCGCACCTCCACGAGGTCGCCGTCCTGGCTGACGATCTCGACGTTGGAGATGTTGTGGCCGGTCCGGGGCTCGGGCAGGCTCGTCGCGCTCGACCGGTCGGTCTTGATCCGGAAGACCCGGTCCTCCAGGCCGCCGCGGTTGTTGTAATAGATCAGGGAGATCTCGCTCTCGGGGTCGGTGACGAGGGTGTCGTCGTCGTCCCACGCCGGCATCCAGAACTCGGAGTCGGGCGCGTAGCACTCCAGCCACTTGTCGAACTCGCGGTCGTCGAGGTAGCGCGCCTCGCGATAGAGGAACTGCTCGACCTCGCTCACCGAGATGGCCATGGGTTCTCTCCTAGGAACAGTCGCAGGAAGCGTGAGGGGCGGGACGGGATCAGTTGGTGACGAGGGCCTGGCCGTTGGTCCCGGCCTTGTCCTCCTCCGCCGCCTCGATCTCGAGCCCCCGCTGCAGCGCCTTCTTCCAATAGCCGTGCTGGACGATGAAGAGGCCCTCGTCCTCGGTCCTGACGCCGCTGGACACGGGGTCGAGGCCGAGCGTCTTGGCGTCGTCGTCCGGGCCCTCGATCCAATGATCCGCACCGCGGCTCATGTCGTTCCAGGGCGCCGCGGTGGCCAGGTAGGTCTTCTGGCAGGAACGGAACTCCTCGAGGTCGTCCGGAGTGGCCATGCCGCTGGCGTTGAAGAAGTCCTCGTACTGGCGGATGCGCGCCTTCCGGGCCTCGGCGCTCTCGCCCTTCGGGGCGATGCAGTAGATGGTGACCTCGGTCTTGTCGGGCGCCACCGGGTGGAAGTGCCGGATCTGCGAGCCGAACTGGTCCATGATGTAGACGTTCGGGTAGACGCAGAGATTGCGGGAGTACCGGAGCATCCAGTCCGCGTATGCCTGGCCGTACTGCTGCGCGAACTCGTCGCGCTGGCCCCACAGCGGGCGGTCCTCCGGGTTGCCCCACTCGTTCCAGAGCAGGACGTGGCCCTTCTCCCAGGCGTAGTAACCGCCGCGGAGCTTGCCCCATTGGCCGGCGTCCATCGCCTTGGTCTCGGTGGCCGACTCGCCGGAGCTGCGTCGGGCCGTTGTCGCGGCGTAGTTCCAGTGCACCGCACTGACGTGGTAGCCGTCGGCGCCGTTCTCGGCCTGGACCTTCCAGTTGCCGTCGTAGGTGTAGGTGGACGAGCCGCGCAGCACCTCCACGCCCTCAGGGGACTGGTCGGCGATCATGTCGATGATCTTGGCTGAGCCGCCGAGGTGGTCCTTCAGCTCCGGCACGTCCGGGTTGAGGCTGCCGAACAGGAATCCCCGGTAGGACTCGAACCGCGGAACCTTGGTGAGATCGTGCGAGCCGTCGGTCTTGAACGTCTCCGGGTAGCCCGCACCGCGCGGGTCCTTGACCTTGAGCAGCTTGCCGGCGTTGTTGAACGTCCAGCCGTGGAAGGGGCACGTGAAGGTGGCGCGATTGTCCTTCTTGCGCCGGCAGAGCATCGCACCCTTGTGGCTGCAGGCATTGATGAGCGCATTCAGCTGACCGTTGCGGTCGCGGGTGAGCACGACCGGTTGGCGGCCCATGTTCACCGTCAGGTAGTCGCCGTTGTTCGGTAGCTGGCTCTCGTGGGCCAGGTAGATCCAGTTGCCCTCGAAGATGTAGCGCATCTCGAGCTCGAAGAGGTCGGGATCGGTGTAGGCGTCGCGGCGGCCCCGGTAAACCCCCCGCGCGGCATCGATGTCGAGCGCGTCGCCGACCTTCGCCCTGAGCTCGTCGATGGAGCAGCTGAACGTCATATCCGTTGTCCTCCCGTGGCCGAGTGCGGACCCGTGGTGGCACCCCGGCGAGGCTGTTGTCAGTTCGTCGACCCGCGGTCCGGCCGTGTGGCCCGTTGCGGGACCGTCGCCCGCCGACTCCGGCGGTACCGTCGATCCGGTCCTGCCCCCGCAGGCCGGTCCGCTGTCGTGCCTACAGCGTGGCGACCGACAGAGGACCTTCGCGCTGGGAGAACGCCTAGTGCTGGCCCAGGCGCCGGAACCGGACCGGGAATGCCGGGTACCTCGGGGGTCAGGAGCCCCCGTCAGTGCCCTGACGGCGACCCGCGGAGGTCGGAGGTCACGTCGTCGCGGAAGCGGGAGGCCAACTCCGCCCGCGAGCTGACACCCAACTTCGCGTAGACGTGCGTCAGATGGAACTGCACCGTCTTGATGCTGATGAACAACTCCGACGCGACGTGTCGATTGCTCATTCCCACCGCCACCAGCCGCGCCACTGCCAACTCCTGCGCCGTCAACCGCGACGGATCGAGGGCATTCCGCTTCGCCGGCGCCAGTCCACACGCCGCCAGCTCTTGCTCGGCCCGCTCCACGTACGGTCGCGCCCGCAGCCCCCCGAGCCGCTCCCGCGCCGCCGACAACTTCTTCGCCGCCGCCCGGCGCTGCCCCGCCCGCCGCAGCACCTGCCCGTGGGCCAGGTCCAGCAGCGCCCTCTCGAACGGCGCCACCACTCCTTCCAACGACTCGGCCGCGCGACCGAACGCCGCCTCCGCCTCCGGCAACCGCCCCCGCGCCGCTTCCAACCGGCCCCGGACCCGTGCCAACCGCGCCACCGTCGACCACCGCCCGCGCGCTGCTGCGAACTCCTCGTGGGGCGCCAGGAACACCTCCGCCTCCCCCAGCCGCCCCGCGCTCACCAGCGCATCCACGAACACGTCCTGCCAGGGCCAGAACCCCGACTCGTCCACTCCCGCCTGCTCGACCAACTCCGCCACCGGGCCCAACGCCCGCAACACGCCCACGTGATCACCGCGAGCCGCCGGGACCAACGCCCGCGCCGTCCCGGCCGACGCCACCATCAACTCGTAATCCCCCGGGCCGGCGACCGCCGCCGCGGCGTGCTCCTCCGCTGCCGCCCACTCCCCGCGCGCCGCGGGAACCGCTGCCGCCGCGCACCGCGCCAACGGCCGCAGCCAGTCGTGCCCCGACTCCGTCACCAGCGACACCGCCCGCTCGGCGTCCGCCGCCGCGTCGTCCCACGCCCCGACCGCGACGCTCGCGCGCACCGACCACATGTAGGACCACACCGCGAACCACACCGAGCCCGCCCGCGTCGGCTCGTGTGCGGCACAGGCGACGGCCGCGCGCGCTGCGACCTCGTCGACATCGAGCGCGAGCGTCGCCCCAGCCCGGGCGGCCAGCGCGTCGTCCACGGTCGGCGCGCGATGCGGGGCAGGGGGCCACCCGATCCAGCCCAGTCCGAGGCCGAGCAGGGCCAGGGCCTCCACCCGCACCGGGTCGTCCGGGCCCGCGAGCTCCAGCGCCAGCCGGGCCCACTCCACCACCTCCACGCCCCGGAGCCGCGCCGCCCCGTGCAGCGCCAACCGCTGAGCGATCAGCGTGGCCACCTCGGGGGCGGCCTGGTCACGACCGGTCCAGGCGGCATGTAGCGAGCCGTGCGCCTCGGCGGCCCGGCCCTGCACGAGCGCGATGTACCCGCTGGTCACGTCGCGCATCGGGCCGTGCGCCGCCGTCGTCCCCAGGTCCCGGGTCACTGTGCCGGTGACCGCGCCCGCGTCACCCAGGAGGCCGACGGCCCGCAGCAGCCGCTGCTCGCGCTGCGCCCGGCGCGCGCTGAGCCGTCCGGACTCCAGCAGCGCCCACGCAGCCTCCCGCCACTGCCCGGCAGTGCGCGAGCGGTCGGAGAAGCGCTGCAACTCGTCCGCCAGAGTGTCGTCGGGTGGCTGGGTCGCCGCTGCCCGGTGATGCAGGGCCGCCTGCTCGTCGTCCACGAGCAGCGCCGCCTCCCGGTGCAACCGCAGCCGCCGCACGGGCGTCAACTGCCCGTACACCGCCGCCCGCACGAGCGGATCGGCGAACGCCAGGCGCCCGGGACTGGCGCACGCGGACGCGTCGAGCAGTCCGGCGGCGCACGCCTCCTCCACCTCGCCGAGCGGCCCGTCCACGTCGGCCAAGGTGGCTGAGGTGGCCAGCGTGGCGCCGTCACCGACCACGGCGGCGGCCTCGACGAAGCGCCGCGCGCGGTCGCTGCAGGCCGCGAGCCGCCGGCCGATCATCCGGCTGAACACCCGGGGGCGGGCAGCACGGGCTCCCAGCCCTGCCAGTGGTCGGCCGGTGTCTCCATCAGCAACGCGAGCACGTGGCGGGGATTTCCCAGGGTGTGGGCGCACAGGCGGTGCGCCACCAATCCCGGGACCGGCGACCCGGTCGCGGCGGCGGCCAGCGCCTGGACGTCGGTCGGCTTGAGCCGACCGACCTCGACGGTGATGCCGGTGTGCCCTTCGGCGAGCCGCCCGAGCCCGGCGGGCAGGCGGGCCTCGTCCGGCGGCACCACCAGGATCGTCAGCACGGGATACGCGCCCAACCTGCGCACCGCGAACAGCAGCGCTCGTAATGAGTCCACGTCCGCCCAGTGCGCATCGTCGACCACGACCACCACCGGTCCCGCGACGCTGCTCCTGATCAACGCAGCGAGAATCAGGCGGCCCACCACGATCGGTTCCTCGACCGGCAGCACCCGCTCGATGTGCGCCAGGAGCGCGCCTCCCCCGAGACCCATGGACCCGAAGAGCTGGTCCACCAGGGCGTAGGAGATGGTGGCCTCGCCCTCGTCGCCACTGCCGCGTACCGCTGTCAGGTGCGGGTGGTCGTCGAGGAATCTGCGGACCAGCGCGGTCTTGCCGATCCCCGGAGCCCCCCGCACCAGCGCGATGCGGGCACCGTCGGTACGCACCTGCGCGAGCAGCGTGTCCAGGACGCCGAGTTCGTGCTCGCGCCCGACGAACGCCTCATCCCGCGGTGTTGCCCGGCACGCGGGGCGCAGTGGCGGAGGGGCGCCGGGAATCGTGTCGGCCGGCCCGGAATTCGTGGTTCCGCTCGCCGAACGTGGGGCACCGCGCATGGTTCGTCCGATCGTCGTCGGTCGGCGGTGCTCCCAGCTTGAACGCCGCACGACGCTCGCGGCCAGACTTTCCGGTGAACGGGACGCACCCGGATCGGCGAGCGGTCCGTCCGCCGGCCCGGGCCTGACCTGGGCGATCAGCCGGGGCGAAGCGCACACCGACTGTCCTACGTTGGCCGTCCGGAGCGGAGCGACGTCCGGGTCTACCGAGGCGGGGTCGAGTGTGACGCTGGAACGAGGGAAAGCCGACCCGGCGCTGATCGAGCGTCCGCCACATCCGCTGACCGGTCCGCGCCGTGTGGGGCGCGACCTGGGGTTGCTCTACGCAGCCAACGGCGTGATCGGGCTGATCTTCGCGGCCACCGGTCCCGTCGCCGTGATCCTGGCGGTCGGGACCCAGGGCGGCCTGACGCAGGCCGAGCTCGCGTCGTGGGTCTTCGGCGTCTTCTTCCTCAATGGACTGCTGACCGTGGCGGCGTGCTGGGTGTACCGCCAGCCGCTCGCGTTCTTCTGGACGATCCCCGGGACGGTTCTCGTCGGGCCGGCGCTCGGCCATCTGCGCTGGCCCGAGGTCGTCGGAGCGTTCTTCGCCACCGGGGTGCTCATGCTCGTCCTCGGCCTGACCGGCTGGGTGCGGCGGGTCATGGATCTCATCCCGATGCCGATCGTCATGGGCATGGTCGCCGGGGTCTTCCTGCGTTTCGGCACCGACCTCGTACGCGCCCTCGGCTCCGACGTCGCGGTGGCCGCTCCGATGGTGCTGGTGTTCCTGCTGCTGAGTGCCCGGGCGGCGCTCGGCAGGTGGATTCCGCCCATCATCGGCGCGCTGGTCGTGGGAGCGGTGGCCGTCGCACTGTCGGGCCGGTTCGCTCCGGGGCCGACGGCGACGCAGTGGATCGTGGCCCCGGTACTCCAGGTTCCGCAGTGGTCCGTGCAGGCCATGGTCGAGCTGGTCGTCCCTCTCGCGATAACCGTCCTCGTCGTGCAGAACGGCCAGGGCGTCGCCGTGCTCCGCGCCGCCGGCCACGACGCACCGGTCAACGTGATCACGATCGCGTGCGGGGCCTGGTCCGTGCTCGCCGCCGGGGTGGGGGCGGTGTCGACCTGCCTGACCGGCCCCACCAATGCGCTGCTCACGGCGTCCGGTGAGCGGTCCCGCCACTACACCGCCGGTGTCGTCTGCGGTCTGCTCGCGACGGCCTTCGGGCTCCTCGCCCCGCTGTTCACCCGGCTGATGCTCGCCACACCGCCGGCCTTCATCGCCGTGCTCGCCGGGCTGGCCATGCTCCGGGTGCTGCAGGCGGCGTTCGTCACCGCGTTCAGCACCCGGTTCAGCCTCGGCGCGCTGATCACCTTCGTCGTCACCGTCGCCGACGTCACGGTGCTCAACATCGGGGCGGCGTTCTGGGGGCTCGTCGCAGGGATCGTCGTCTCGCTGCTGCTCGAGCGTCCCCATTTCACGAAGCCGACCGCCTGAGGGCGGTCCGCTCCCGTCGACCGTCCGGTCGGCCCCGTTACCGCGGCGCGGCGGTCTCGGCCCGTGCGAGCTCGTCGCCCAGCTCGTTCGCCGCGTCCACCCCGATGGCATCCACGAGCGCAGGCAGAACCTCGCTCTCCTCCTCGTCGAGGTGCTCCCAGACCTCCGTCGCGAGCTTGGTCACCAGGTGGTGGAACGTGGCCTCCGCGCCGGAGAGGTCGGCGATCTCCCTGCCCGTCCGCTCGACCTGGTCCAGCCCCAGGATCCCGAGGTCGACCATGGAGTCGCCGTCGGGAACGTCCCTGCTGAGCCGCGGATAGAGCACCTCCCGCCGCGCCGCGGCGTGGGCGGCCAACCGCTGCAGGATCTGGTCGGCGAGCCTGCGACGCTCCCCCGGATCGAGTTCGGCCTCCAGGCGGCCGAAGTCGGCCTCCAGCTCGCGGCCCTCGGCGGCGACCACCTCCATCAAGCGGTTGCCCTGCTCTCCACCGGACGTCGTCATCGGCCGCTCCTTTCTCCGGCTCCGACCCTCCAAGGCGGCCCCGAGGACCTCAACGGTCTTTCCGTCCAACGGGACGGAGAATTGCCCGCGGTGCCGACGTCTACCCACCCTGGGGCTGCGAGCGGCTGGAGGCGGCGCCATGCAGTACTTCCTGGACGGCTACCGGAAGGGCGACCCGAGGATCCGGCTCGCAGCGGACGGCAGGACGGACGATCAGCCCGATCTGCCGCAGGAGGTCGACGTCCTCATCGTCGGCACCGGTCCGGCGGGGCTGCTCCTCGCAGCTCAGCTGTCCGAGTTCCCGGACATCGTGACCCGCGTCGTGGAGAGGGCACCCGGCCCGTTGGAGGTCGGCCGCGCGGACGGTGTGAGCTGCAGGACCGTCGAGACGTTCGAGGCCTTCGGCCTGGCCGAGCGGATGACGGCCGAGGCGTACTGGGTCAATCAGACCAACTTCTGGGGCCCCGATCCGCAGGATCCGGCTCGCATCAAGCGCTTCGGACGCGTGCAGGACGTCCGCGACGGGCTCTCGGAATTTCCGCACGTCATCGTGAACCAGGCCCGGTTGGGCGACTTCCTTCTGGAGTACGCACGGAACTCCCCGAGCCGCCTGAAGGTCGACTACGGGCACGAGGTCGTCGCGCTGCAGGCCTCGAAGACCGACGACGAGCCGGTGCTGGTGACGATCCGTCGCAGCGGCGACGACACCGAGGTCACCGTCGAGGCGAAGTACGTCGTCGGTTGCGACGGTGCCCGCAGTACCGTGCGCGAGTCCATCGGTCGCACACCGCAGGGCGCGGGCCAGGACAAAGCCTGGGGTGTCATGGACCTCCTGGCGACGACCGACTTCCCCGACATCCGGTTCAAGGCCACGATCCAGTCCGGCAGCGGCGGCAACATCCTGCTCATCCCCCGCGAGGGCGGCTACATGGTGCGCCTCTACGTGGACATGGGTGAGATCGCCGCCGACACCCGGCTCACCTCGGACGACATCCTCGACGAGGCCCGGAGTGTGCTGGCTCCGTACACGCTCGAGGCCCGGGAGATCGTCTGGTTCTCGGTGTACCGGGTCGGCCACCGGGTGACCGACAGGTTCGACGACGTCGACGACGACAAGATCGGCACCCGCGCACCACGCGTCTTCATCGCCGGCGACGCCTGCCACACCCACACCGCCAAAGCCGGCCAAGGCATGAACGTGTCCATGCAGGACACCTTCAACCTCGGATGGAAGCTCGCCGCCGTGCTGCAGGGGCGCAGCCCGGGGGCGCTGCTCGACACCTACTCCCTCGAACGTAAGAAGATTGCCGAAGACCTCATCGCCATGGACACCCGGTGGTCGAAGGCGATCGGCGGAGCCGGACGGGTCGACTCCGACGACCCCGCCGAGGCCATGGCCGGGTTCGCCGAGGTCCAGCGCCAGTTCGTCACCAACGGCGAGTTCACCGCAGGGCTCGCCACCCACTACCCACCCGGGCTGCTCACCGGCGACGACACCCACCTCCACCTGGCCACCGGCTACCCGCCGGGACGTCGGTTCAAGTCGGCCGAGGTCATCCGCCTCGCCGACGCCAGGCGCCTCCACCTCGGGCACGTGCACCGCGCCGACGGCCGGTGGCGGCTCTACGCCTTCGCCGACGCCGTCGACCCCCGCACCCGCGGGTCGCGCTTCCTCGAACTCGTCGAGTTCCTCGCCGGCGACGACTCCCCGATCCACCGCTTCACACCTGCAGGCTGGGACGTGGACGCGGTCTTCGACGTCCGCGGGATCGTCCAGCAGTCCCACCTCGACGTCGAGTGGGCCGACATCCACGACTTCCTCAAACCGCGCAAGGGCAGGCTCGGCCTCGTCGACCCCGAGAAGGTGTTCAACCCCGTCGACGACGTCGACAAGGACATCTTCGACCTCCGCGGCGTCGACCGCGGAGCCGGCGCCCTCGTGGTTGTCCGACCCGACCAGTACGTCTCCCTGGTGCTGCCGCTCGACGGCTACGAGGAGCTGACGGAGTTCTTCGGGCGGTTCATGAAGAACGAAATCGGCTGAGCGAAACCTGTTCGTCGCGACGTCGGGTGCGGACCGTGTCGGCACCCGGCGTACTGGCCGCCGTCCACGCCCACCATGTGCCCAACACGGTCAGGACCGCATCAACTGGTTCGTCTCAGCCACCTGGCCGCCTCGTCCAGGCCGGACGCCGAACGCGACACCAGCACGAGCGTGACCTGAGGGGGATGGGAGTCCAGGTCCGGGTACGAACCGAGACGGACCAGAGGATGTTCCCCCCGGAACTCCCCCGGTGATGCCCTTCACAGGCACTGCATCGATCGGGAAGGTCGCCGCGGCGACGGCGATGCGCTCGTCCGCCCACGCGTTGTCCCTGCGGAACCGGCCGACCAGCGCAGTGTCGACCTCCACGTCGCGGAAAAAGGCGGTGGCCACCGCCTTGCGGGTGATGTCGTCCGGCGTGAACCGAGTCCGCCGCAGACGAACAACAGATCCACGGTGTCGGCCGCGAGGCGGAGCACCCTGACAATTAGGGGACTCACGCCGGGGACGGCGACCACCACGCGCGGCCACACGCCTGGAGCCATCAACTCGTCCGCCGACCAGGTTGCATTCTTGTTGAGGACCCGCCCTTCGACGATCTCGTCGCGGATGGAAGGGCACGCACACGAGCAGGGTGCCCGTTGTCGCACCGCGACACGCGCGTCGTTCCCGCCGCCCGTCGCACCGTCGCCGATGTTCCACCACTGCGTCATCCGCCGTTGGAAGGGGAGAACATGTCCACCTATAAGGTCGGATACTTTGTCGGAAGCCTCTCGACCACGTCGATCAACCGCGAGCTCTCCCAGGTGCTGATCAACCTGGCCCCCGACGACCTCGAGTTCACCGAGATCCCAATCGGCAACCTGCCCCTCTACAGCCCCGACCATGACGCGAACTATCCGGCCGAGGCCACCGCGCTCAAGGAGGCGATCCGCCGGTCCGACGCGGTCCTGTTCGTCACGCCGGAGTACAACCGGTCGATCCCTGGCGCACTCAAGAACGCCATCGACTGGGCCTCGCGGCCGTGGGGGCAGAACTCACATCGTGCGGGTCCTGACCGTCCTGCCCCGGCAGTCGTAGCGGAGGCGGTGGTGCCGCAACGCACGTCGTCACGCCGCGTCGTACCTGGACTCGGAGTACACCGCCGACCCGGCCGAACGCGAACGCATCTTCCGACTGCTGCTCACCGAGCGCGACCAGATCGTCGCTCTCGGCCCGACGTACCGGCAGAAGGTCCGCGACGAATCAGCCCTCCTCGCGCTCCTCGAGCGCGCCCGCGACAGCCACGACGCCGCAGCCGCCCGTGGTGAGGCTGCACCGACCGGGGCGCCGAAAATCTTGGACCGCGCCGACTAGCGCAGCAGACCCACCCAGTTCGTCCTACCCGCGCCGGCCCGGCGAGAACGAATCCGGCTGAGCCGGTACCGGATCATCGGTGGTTCTGTGCACCGCGGTGATCGTCGACCACTTCCGCCGCCGCCAGGTGGAGACGTGCTCGCCGGGCCGAACCGAGCCGGCCGTATACCGCGGCCCGCATCAGGGGGTCCGGGAACGTCAGACGCCAGGCCGCGGCCGGCTGGGGAGGCAGCAGCAGGCCGGCATCGCACGCTTCCTCCAGCGCGACGAGCGGCTCGTGCACGTCGGCGATCGCCGCCGCGGTCGACAGGTCGGCGTGCTCTCCCAGCACCGACACCGCTTCGACGAGCCCGCGCGCCGCGTCCGAACACGAACTCAACGTACGGCCGACCGAGCGGCTGAACAGGCGTGGAGCCGGCAGCACCAGCTCCCTGCTCCACGCCTCGACCGGCAGCTCGGCCAGGAGCGCGAGCAGATGGCGTGGGTTGCCCACCGTGTGAGCGCACAGGCGGTAGGCGGTCTGGAGCGGCAGGTCGGGGACGCCGACCGCTGCAGCCAGGTCCTGGACGTCGCCCGGCAGCATCGGCCCGAGGGGCAGGACGGACCCGGTCCGGGCGCACCCGGCGAGGCGCACCAGGCCCTCGGGCAGGTCCGCAGCTCCCGGCCGCGTAACGACGACCGTCATCACGGGGTGGTCGGACAGCCGGCGCAGCGCGAACAGGAGAGCGCGCAACGAGTCGAGATCCGCCCCGTGCGCGTCGTCGATGACGAGCACGGTCGGCCGGGCCCGATCGAGCCCGGTCAACGCCTGCACCAGGCGTCGACCCACCTCGACCGGCTTCTCCTCCGGCAGCGTCGAGGCGGTGTGCACCGGCGAGCCGTACCCCCGGACGCCGATGAACCTGAAGAGCCGACCGATCACGGCAAAAGAAGAGCCGCGCCCGGACTCCCCACCGCTCGACCAGAACACCCGGAGATCACTGTGCCGTTCGACGAACCGGCGCAGAAGGGCCGTCTTCCCGATGCCCGCCGGCCCCTCGACGAGTACGACGCGGGAGCCCTCCAGCACGACCTCGCCGAGCACTCCGTCCAGGGCGTCGAGCTCGTGCTGCCGCCCGGAGAACAACGCAGCATCACCGTGCACCGCCGCGAGCGGCACCGCGGGGCGCTCAGGCTGTGGTTGCCGGATCGTCGTCGGTCGGCCCATCCCGCCAGGCTCGTCCGATTCCGCCCGATCGACCTCGACCTTCCGTTGGACGGAAGGCAAGACCCGCGTCACCCCTCGCCGGCAGCCGGATCGCCGGGTCCGACGCCGAGTTCGCTGTCGCGGAACTGTGCGGCCAGCTCGGCGCGGGAACCGACCCCGAGCTTGGCGTAGATGTGCGTGAGGTGGAACTGCACCGTCTTGATGCTGACGAACAGCTCCGAGGCCACCTGGCGGTTGCTCATCCCCACCGCCACCAACCGCGCCACCGCCAACTCCTGCGCGGTGAGCCGTGACGGGTCGAACGAACTGCGCTTCGCGGGTGCCAGCCCGGACGCCGCCAGCTCCCGCTCGCACCGTTCGAGATAGGGACGGGCCCGCAGTCCGGCCAACAGCTCGCGCGCTGCGGACAGATGGTCGGCGGCCGCGCGCCGCTGACCTGCTCGCCGGAGCACCTGCCCGTAGGCCAGCTCCACGAGCGCGTGCTGGAACGGCAACGCCAAGGGCTCCAACTCCACCAGCGCGCGGCGGAATGCGGCCTCCGCTGCGGAGAGCCGCCCCTGTGCCGCCTCCAACCGGCCCCGCACCCGGGCCAACCCGGCGATCACCGCACCCCGGCCGCGCGCCGCCGCCAGCTCCTCGTGCGGCACCAGGAACGCCTCGGCGTCGTCCCACCGCCCGGCACTCACCAGCGCGTCGCCGTAGAGGTCCTGCCACGGCCAGAACCCCGGCTCGTCCACGCCCTGGCGATCACTCATCGCGACCACCGGCTCCAAGGCCCGCAGGACAGCCTCGTGGTCCCCTTTCGCGGCGGGCACCTGGGCTCGGGCCAGCCCGGCGGCGACGACCATCAGCTCGTAGTCCCCCGGCCGCGCCACCGCCGCCCGCGCGTGCTCCTCCGCCGCGACCCACTCGCCGCGGGCCGCCGGCACCGTCACCGCCGCGAACCGCGCCAACTGCCGCAACCAACCGTGGCCGGACTCCTCCAGCAACGACACGGCCCGCTCCGCGTCCGCCGCCGCCTCGTCCCAGGCACCCAGGGCGAAGCCGGCCCGGGCCAGCCACACGTAGGACCACACCGCGATGCGGATCGTGCCGTTCTGGGCCGCGGCAGGAGCCGCCCGTGCCAGGAGCTGGTGCGCGCCCACGACGTCGTCGCCCACCAGGAGCAGCCAGCCCCGGGCCATGTGCACGCGTTCGAGGGGCGGACCGGTCTGGTCGTCGGCGAGGTTGTCCAGGATCTCGTCGTACGTCGCGAGGCCCTCCTGCAGGCGCCCCTGCCAGCCGAGGCCGAGCCCGAGCAACGCCTGTGCTTCGACCTGCACCGGGTCCCCCGGCAAGGCCAGGTCGAGCGCTCGCTGCGCCCAGTCCACCACGTCCGGACCCCGCAGCCGCCCGACGGCGTGCAGTGCCGATCGTTGCGCCACCACCGCACGCAGCGAGGCGTCGTCCACGTCGTCGGTGCGGTCCCAGGCCGCGCGGAGCAGGCGCTCAGCCTCGACGGGCTGCCCGCGAAGGACGGCGAGGTATCCCAGAGCGGCGTTGCGCAACGGCCCCGGTGCGAAGGCCACAGCCTCCCGCGCGAAGGCCTCCGCCTGGATCAGGTCCCCCGCGCCGGTCATGGCGTCCACGGCTCGCAACAACCGCTGCTCCCGGCTCGCACGGTCCGGGCTCAACCTGCTTCCTTCGACGAGCGCCCACGCCGCTCCGGCCCAGGCACCGACGGCCGCCTGCCGCCGCGCGAAGGCGTCGAGATCGGACTCGAGCTCGGGATCGGGCGGAGTCACGGCCATGACGCGGTGCCGCAGCGCCGACGCCTCGTCGTCGACGAGCCCGGCCGCCACGGAGTGCAGTCGCACCCGTCGGGCCGGCCCGAGCTGTTCGTACACGGCCGCCTGAACCAGCGGATGGCTGAAGGTGACGTCGCGGACACCGGTGTCGTCGCGCAGCTGCAGCAGGTTGAGATCGACGGCCTCGTCGAGAGCGTCGACCGGGTGGGCCACCTCCGCGAGCGCCGCGGCAGTGTTGAGCGACGTCACCCCGCCGAGCACGGCGGCGCCCTCCACCAGTCGACGCGCCGCAGGGCTGCAGGCGTCGAGCCTGGCGACGACCCTCATGGCGAACGCACCGGGAGCCGGTAGCACCGGCTCCCACGTGCGCCATCGCTCCTCAGGCATCTCCGAGAGCAGGGTGGTGATGTAGAGCGGGTTGCCCTCGGTGTGGGCGTGCAGTTGCCGGGCGACCCTGGTCGGCAGCCGCTGCACGCCGAGAGCGGTGGCGAGGCTCTTGATCTCTTCAGGAGGGAGTGCGGGGAGCCTGATGGTCGTTCCCGTCCGCCCGGTCGCCATCCGGCTCAGGCCCTCCGGGAGCCGGGGCGCCTCCTCGCTGCGTTGGGCGAGGACGGTGAGCACCCGCTCACCCACGAGCCGGCGCACCACGAACAGGAGCGCGCGGAGCGAGTCGACGTCCGCCCAGTGCGCGTCGTCGATGACGATCACGACCGGCGCCTTCTGCTCGAGATCTTCGAGCGACTCGAGGATCCGGACACCGACGCCGACGGGTTCCTCGGCGGGCAGCGAGCGGTTCCGGATCGCCAGCAGCCTCGAGTTGCTCACGCCTGCCCGGCGCATCAACTGGTCGGCCACCCCGAACGCGACGAACGCCTCCCACTGCTCGCCGGTGGCCCGCAGCACGGTCAGGTCCGACTCCTCGGACAGGAAGTGGTCGAGAACCGCCGACTTGCCGATCCCGGCCGGTCCGTCGACGAGGACGAGGCGCGGTTGACCTGCCCTGACCGTCGCGAGCTCTGCCCGCAGCACCGCGATCTCCGTGTGACGTCCGACGAAGGGTGCGGCGTTGTCGGGAACGGTCACGGCGCACCTCCTCGACACAGCGAACTCCACGGCGTCGGCATCGCATAGAGCATGGCCCGACCGACCGGTTCTTCGTCCCCGGAGCATGCCTAGTCTCGGCCTAGGCATCCATCCGGCGCGAACGGACGGCCCTGCGCCGGAGCATGCCCGTATGTGCGGGTGGATTCAGACGACTGCGGTGTCCGACGCCGACCACGGCGGGAGACCGACGGCGTCGATCATGTCGCGGCGTCAGATTCTCCACGGGTTCGGCGCACTCACCGCGGCAGCGTCGCTCGCTGCCTGCACGCCGTCGCGGCCGCGGTTCCCGACGCAGGCGGCACCGCTCCGACCGGCGGAGCGCCCTCGGCGAACCCCTCGGCGGTCCCGGCCGATCTCGGCACCGTGATGGCGGGAATCGAGGAGGTCCAGGTGTGGCAGGAGGAGTTCTACAAAGACCTGCACCGCCATCCGGACGTCTGCGGTGACCGAAGCCACCGGCCTGGAGTACTCGTCGACGGAGCCGGGGAAGATGCATGCCTGTGGCCACGACGCGCACGTGGCGTCCGGGCTGGGCGCAGCAGCACTGCTGGCCAAGAACAGAAGCGCCTGGTCCGGCACCTACATCGCCCTGTTCCAACCGGGGGAAGAGACCGGCAAGGGCGCCCAAGCCATGATCGACGATGACCTGGTCGGCAAGCTCTCCGCCGTCAAGCCCGACGTGTGCCTGGCCCAGCACGTCCTGACGGTGCCGGAATCCGGCAACATCGCCACCCGGTCCGGCGCCGTACTGTCCGCCGGCGACAGCATCAAGGTCACTGTCTTCGGAAAGGGCTCTCATGGCTCGATGCCGCATCTGGGCGTAGATCCAGCCGTGTTGGCGTCGTCGATCGTCCTCGGATTGCAGGGCATCGTGTCCCGAGAAATCGCGCCCAGCGATTTCGGCGTGGTGACCGTGGGAGCGATCAAGGTCGGCAGCGCACCCAACGTGATCAGTGACCGGGCCGAGCTGCTCATCAACGTCCGGGCCTACGACAACGCGGTGCGGGAGAAGATCTTGCAAGCGGTCGACAGGATCGTCCGCGCAGAGTGCCAAGCGTCCGGCTCGCCGCAGGACCCCACCCTGGAGACCATTGCCACGTTCCCTCTCACCGTGAACGACCCGGCCGTCACCGAAGCGGTGACGCAGGCCTTCACGCAGGCGTTTGGAGCCGACCGGGTGCACGAGCTGGCCCCCGTCCCGGCCTCGGAGGACTTCAGCCTCATCCCGGCGGCCTTCGGCGCGCCCTTCACCTACTGGGGGAACGGCGGCTTCCTGCCGGGCATGCCCGTCGTGGGCAACCACAACCCGGCTTTCGCCCCGGCGATCCAGCCGACTCTGCGGACGGGGACCGAGGCTGCCGTCGCCGCGACGCTCGCGTATCTCGGCTAGGAGGAGAGGTAGCCTCCTGCCATGGCGCCGGTGCTGGGTGATCGGTGTGCTGAGATGGCCCGCGCACTAGACGAGCCGATGGCCGGCACCGCGCCCTCGACCCGGCGCTGGCTGTGGCTGGAGCGGACAGAAGCGTGGCCCTCCGACATCACCAGGGTCGATGAGCCCGAGGTTCGGGCTCTGCTCATCCGGGCGTCGGCGGCCGGTTTCCGGCCGCTGCTCATCCGGAGCATGCAAGGCGGGCCGGCCGGGCGACCAGCGCGGATCTTCCTGACCGACACCGCCCCGGGCCGCTCCCTGACCACGGTGCTCGACGTCGAGTGGTCCGAGCAGTGGGGCGACGTTCCGCTACCTGGCCCCGACCAGGCGCTCCCCGGTGATCCGGTGACCGGTCCGCTGTTCCTGATCTGCACCCACGGGGAGCGCGACCCCTGCTGTGGCCTGGAGGGACGGGCGCTCGCGGATGCCGTCGCCGGACCGGACGTCTTCGCCTCCAGCCACCTCGGTGGACACCGCTACGCGCCGACCGCCCTGGTCCTGCCCACCGGCTACACCTACGGCCGGTTGGATCCGGCCGCGGCCGCAGCGATCCGCGAAGACGCAGCAGCGGGCCTGATGACGGTCGACGGGTGTCGGGGTCGGTGCACGTGGTCGCCGAGAGGACAGGTCGCCGAGCTGGCGGTGCGCGAGGTGACCGGCCTGCGCTCGCCCGACGCGCTGACCGTGGACGACGATTCCGGCGACACCGTCCACGTCGCCACGGCGACCGGGGAGCGCTGGGCCGTCGACGTCGAGGCGGTCGAGGTCGACGCGACACGGCCGGCCTCCTGCGGCGCCCGGCCTACTCTCATGGTCCCGCTACGCGCCGCCTCGGTACGGGCACTGCGGCCGAGCATCTGACGTCCGTGTGGCGCCGGACGCATCGGGCACGAGTTCCGGGATCAACGGGTGCCGGTGACCTCGGCGTCCTGGGTGCGCCCGGGCGGCTCTGCTAGCCCCCCGCGGGCGTGGAGAACGTCGCCGATGAAGACGTCGTAGATCAGAACCCCGATGACCCCGCCGATGAGCGGCCCGACGATCGGGATCCAGAAGTACCAGCTGAAGGCGCCGGGGACCGTGCCGGGCAGGGCGACGTCTCCCCACCCGGCGAGATACGCGAACAGTCGCGGGCCGAAGTCGCGGGCCGGGTTGATCGCGTAACCGGCGTTCGCGCCGAACGACATCCCGATCGCGGCGACGGCCAACCCGATCACCAACGGCGCGAGATTGCCCTGGACCGCGGTGTTGCGTAGGTCGATCACCGCGACGACGAGCATGAGCAGGAACGCCGTGCCGACGATCTGGTCGACCAGCGGACCGACCCATCCGCCGTGGAAGTACGGGGCAGGGAACGTCGCAAAGATCGAGAACGTCACGTTGCCCTGCGGCCCGGTCTTGGTGGTCCCGAGCGCATCGTTGAACGCGGTGATCGCGTCGTGGTAGACGAGGTAGACGAGCGCCGCACCGACGAACGCGCCCAGCACCTGCGCCACGACGTACGGCCCGACCTTGTTCCAGGGGAACCTCCGGCGTACCGCGAACGCGAGCGTGACAGCCGGATTGATATGCGCACCGCTGACGCCTCCGGCGACGTACACCGCGAAGGCCACGGCCAGCGCCCACCCCCAGATGATCAGCAGCCAGTCCCCGGTGGCAAGAAAGATGGTCGTCGAGCTCTGCGTCCGCCCCGAACCCGGCAGACCCGCGGCCATGGCGACGACCCCGTTGCCGAACGCGATCAAGACGAAAGTTCCGACGAACTCCGCGAGACACTCGCCTCCCGTACCTCCCAGCCGCTTCAGCCCGTGCCGCCGCACCGGTGCGATGTCGCTCATGGCCACCCCTTCCTGCCGTGTCCGACCGGCACGTCGCGCTGGGCCATCGCGTCCAGCCGAAGCCGGTTGTCGTTGCCGCGACGCACGAGGGACGACGCACTCGAGCATGCAAGCGACGAACGTTGCGTACGCGCAAATAGTGCGCCGTCACAAGAGAGATGGCAAGTATGATCACCACTGCAAGCGGCGCGCTGGGACGCGGACTATAGCGCCATGCCTGTCCAATGCCAACAGCTGATCACCCCTGGTCCACATGGGCCTTGATGTTATTTGCGTCACAGCAAACATTGCGCAGTGGTCGAGTCTCGCTTACCCGGGGCCATCCTCTCCACAGCCGGCGGCGGCAGCTTTCGCACAGGGTCGACCGTTCTCCGGCTCTCGGAGCAGGTGAGGGACAACCCTCGCCGGGAAGGAGAGCAGCGATGGCCACCCATGTGAAGCGATCCGGCGAGCCCGACGGGCCGAGCGTCACCGGGGCCGACGCGGTGACGATCCCGGCGCCGGCATCGATCACGCCCGGACGTGACCCGGCGTCGAGCTTTCTGGCCGGCTACCCGAGCGCCCGGGTCGAGCACAGCGAGACGGGCGGCCAGGACGCTGACGACGCCGCTGCGGGCATGCTCACGGGCTATCCCGGCGGCCGCACTGCAGACCACGTCCACGCGGGGACGCACGGCCTCGACCCCGCCACCGGCGTCCTGGCCGGCTATCCCGGTCCACGAGCGACCCACACCGAGACCGGTGGGCAGGGCCTGGATGACCCGGCCGCCGGCGTTCTGACCGGCTACCCCGGCACACGCGCACCCGGCAGAGCCGACGCGGATACAGCGGGCACCGAACCCACCACGACTGACGTCGCGCCATGAGGCGATCTCCGTCAGCAAACGGTGCGCTCCGCGTGCGCGGCTCGCGCTACGCCTCACGCGCCGCCTGAACGATCGAGTCGTCGGCGGCCGGCACGTTGGTGGTCGCACTGGTCCAGCCCAACGACCACAGATGTTCGTCCGGCAGCTCCCCGGCCGCCTCCGCGAACATGGTGAGCACCGGGATCAGTGCAACACGCTGTAACGACGGCATCCGTTCGAGCACCTCGCCGATGGCCCGTCGACGTCGGTCCATGACCTCGTCGACCACACCGCGGCCCTGCTCGGTCAGCCGTAACTGCAGATTTCGGCGATCCGTCGGATCGTCCTGACGATCCAGCAGGCCCGCCAGCACCAGGCGGTCACACGCCCGCGTCGCATTCGACGGGTGCACACCCAGCCCGCGCGCGACAGCTCCCAGATTCAACGGCCCCCGGCTCGCGACCATCACCAGCACTCGCAACTGAGTCGGCGTCACCACCTCCTCCACCGCCGCCACCGACTCGGCGCTGATAGCCACCAGAGCCCGTGCCGCCAGCATCGTCGCCTCGACATCGTCTGCCCACTCGGCCTGCGGACCTCGCACGATCTGCGCCACGCCACCCCCTCCCCGCCCAGCACGACCGTGCTGCCCACCGGACAGGTCACACATGTCCCTTGCGACTACGCATCTTTCTACAGGACGAACGAGAAATGGCGTCGCGGTCAGTCGTCGATCTTCTCGAGCTCGGATCTACCTCGCGACGTAGACCGTATTGGTCGAGTACCCGCCGGTCAGCGGGTTGGGGAACCGGACGATGGATGCCTCCGACCGGTCGAAGACCTCGGCGAGGACCGCCTCGAAGGCGGGGTCGGGTGGATCGTCGGACCACAGCGCGAAGACCCCGCCCGGATGCAGGTGCCCGACGAGCTTCCCCAGTCCCGCAGGCGTGTAGAACGCGGCGTGGCTCGGGTGCAGCACGTGTCGCGGCGTGTGGTCGATGTCGAGGAGGACGGCGTGAAAGCGCCGACCAGGTGCCTCCGGATCGAACCCACCATCGCTGTCCGCCATGGCGAAGAAGTCGCCCCGCTGCAGGCGGACCCGCGGATCCGACGCCAGTTCGGCGGTGTCAGGAAGCAACGCTCGCTGATGCCAGCCGATGACCTCACCGAGCGCCTCGACCACGATCAACGACCGGACGCGGGGATCGGCCAGCGCCGTCTGCGCGGTGTAGCCGAGCCCCAGGCCCCCGACGACGACATCGAGATCGGCATCGACCGCCTCGGCCAGGCCGAGGCGCGCGAGCTCCACCTCGGCCACCGTGAACAGGCTCGACATCAGGAACTCGTCGCCGAGCTTGACCTCGTACACATCGACCTTGAGCGACGGCTCGATCCGCCGGCGAAGACTGATGACCCCCATGCGGGTCTCGGACCAGTCGAGTTCCTCGAACCGCGCCCTCACGACACATCACCGACCCACCCGGAATGTCGTTCACCGAGAGCAACTCGGCGGATGGATGCTACCGACGGTCAGCGGACGGGAACCGCCCGTCCCTGCTCGCTGCTCCGCCGCGCCAGCTCGATGACCCGGATCGTGCCGCGGGAGTCCTCGGCGGTGACCGGAAGGGTACCGACGCCGCGCACCGCCGCCGCCGTGTCGCGGTAGAACGTCTCGTAGGCACCCGGCATACCGGAGAGCTCCCCGGTCAGGCCGAGCCCGGCCACCTCCGTGCTCAGCGTGAAGGCCAGGTCGTCGGGCGCACCCCAGCCGGCGTCACCGGGTCGGCGTCCGGCGAGCAGCGCGGCGACCTGGCCGTCGCGGCCGCGGGTGACCAGCGAGGCGGCGTCGCCGTGCACCTCGAAGCGTGGACCGGGCTCGCGGACCAGCGACCCAGCCTGCAGCACCACCCGCAGCGGGCCGTAGCGCAGGACGAGGTGCACGTAGTCGTCGGCGCCGGACCCGGGACGCTGGGCGGTGACGTCCGCGAGCACGTCGTCGGGGAGTCCGAACAGGTGCAACGCCTGGTCGATCAGGTGCGGCCCGAGGTCGTACAGCACCCCCGCCCCGGGACCCGACCGATCACGGGCGTCGACGGTGGGGCGGAAGCGGTCGTACCGGGCGATGTACGTGCCGAGCCGCCCGAGCACGCCGGCCTGGACGCAGTGCCGCACGGTCCGGTAGTCGGCGTCCCACCGTCGCTGGTGGAACACGGTAAGCCGCCTGTCCTCCCGCGCAGCGACGTCGATGAGGTCGTCGGCCTGCGCACTGGTCAGCGTGAACGGCTTGTCGACGACCACGTGCCGGCCCGCCAGCAGGGCCGCGCGCGCCAGTTCGTGGTGGACGGCGTTCGGTGCGGCGACGACCACCAGCTCGATCTCCGGGTCGTCGAGCAGGCGATCGAGATCCGGGACGACGGGCGTTCCGGGGAGGTCACGGTGCACCCGCTCGGGCCGCCCGGACACCACGGCGCGCAGCAGCAGCCGCGGTTCCGCACCGATCAGCGGCGCGTGCAGGTCGGCACCGGAGGTGCCGTAGCCGACCAGGCCGACGCCGACGGGCGCGCCGTCCGGTCCGGTCACGCCGTGCCGGTCCCGTAGGCCAGTGCGACCTTGACCGCGTCGTGCGGGTGCTCGTCCAGCCACCGGTAGGCCGCAGGCGCCTCCTCGAAGGGGAAGGTGCGGTCCAGCAGGCCGTCGACGGCGACGCGGTCGGTGAACAGCAGCCGCGCGGCGGTGTCGAGGACGCGGCGGCGGTTCCACAGCGGCGCGTGCCGGTCCGGCGCACCCCAGCTTCCGACCGAGGCGATCAGTGAGAGCCGGTTGTGGTGGAACTCCTCGCCGAGCCGCAGGTGCGCCGCGCCGCCCTGGTAGAAACCCGCGGCCACCACCGTGCCACCCAGTCCGGCCGCGGACAGCGCGCCTTGCAGGCCCCGGTCGGATCCGGACACCTCGATGGCCACGTCCACGCCGTGGCCGCCGTTGCGGTCACGGACGGTCAGCCCCAGCTTGTCGTCTGCGGCGTCGAGCACGTGCGTCGCCCCGAATCGCGCGGCGAGGTCGCGCCGGTGCGACTCGGGGTCGATCCCGATGACGTTCTGGATGCCTTCCAGCCGGCACATCTGCACGGCCAGGAGCCCGATCGCGCCGAGACCGTGCACGCTCACGGCGTCGCCGAGCTTGATCTCCGCGTCGTGCACCGCCTGCAACGCGACGGCGGCCAGGCTGAGGAACACGCCGCGCTCGAGCCGCTCGTCGGTGGGCAGGACGACGAGGGGGTAGGTCGCCTGGAGGGACACGGCCAGGTCGAGCACCGTCTCCTCCTGGTGCGGTGTGCCGGTGTGCACGAGGTCTCCCACCGCCACCTCGGTCACCCCGGGGCCCATCTCGACAACCTCGCTGATCATCTCGTAGCCGAGGGTCACCGGGTAGGCCGACGCGCTGCCGGCGGGGGGTTCGACGAAGGCCCGGAGCCCGCGGTCGAACACCTTGTCGGCGAACGCGGAGGTCCCGCGGTAGAGGCTCAGCTCGGTGCCGTGGCTGATCCCGCTGAGCCGGGCACGAAGCCGCACCTCCCCGGGACCGAGCGAGCGGGAAGGCTGGTCGGCCAGCCGCAGCTGCCGGGGTCCGTCGAGCACCAGGGTTCGAGACATGTGACGTACTCCACAACTAGGCTCGGGCCATCGTGCACCACGGGGGGTTGCGGTGGGAATGAAGATCTGTTGCCAGGAGCAGCTGCTACCGGGCGAGACCCTCGCGGCCAAGTGGGATGCGGCTCGTGAGGCCGGCTTCGACGGGATCGAGCTGCGGGCCCGCGGCGACGGTCATTTCGCCGGGCGGTTGGCCGAGCTGCGCGCTGCGGCCCGGTCCGGGGTGGTCATGCCCACAGTCTGCCCCGACACCGACCACTTCATCGGCGACTTCGACCCCGCCCGCCGCCGCGACGCGGTCGTGCAACTCCGCTCACAGCTCAGCGTGACAGCCGAAATCGGCGGCGAAGGGGTCCTCACCCCGGCCAGCTGGGGCATGTTCAGCCTCCGGCTACCGCCCTTCACCCCGCCGCGCAAGCCTGCCGAGGATCACGCGGTGCTGCTCGAGGCGCTCGTCGAGCTCGCGGAGCACGCCGCTCGAGAGGGGGTCTCGCTCTTCGTCGAGCCGATCAACCGCTACGAGGACTACATGGTCAACCGCGTGGGGCAGGCCGCCGACCTGGCCGAGGAGGTGCGACGCGCGACGGGTCACGACTCCGTGCGGGTGTGCGCGGACCTGTTCCACATGAACATCGAGGAGGACGACCTGGCCAAAGCGATCACAGATGCCGGGTCACTGATCGGTCACGTGCATGTCGACGACTCCAACCGGCTTCAGCCGGGCACCGGGCACCTCGACTTCGCGGCCGTCTTCAGCGCACTGCACACCATCGGTTACGACCGATGGCTGGGCCTGGAGTGCCGGCTGCGCGGCGACCCGCCGACGGCGCTCGCCGCGACCACCCGCTTCCTGCGACCGTTCCTCGCGCCGGGCGCCTGACGCGGACTGTGTCAGCGGTACTCGGCGTCCGTCACCTGTCAGGAGACCCATCGACCGCCGGCGCTCGAGAACCCCGGCCGACGTCGCGTCTCGCGTTCGTCCGGATCGGGGCCGAGGCGGGTACCGGACTCGAGCGCCGCGAGGGCGGCCATGTCCACCTCGGCCAGGGCGAAGTCGAACAACCCGATGTTCTCCCGGATCCGGGACGGGGTCGTCGACTTCGGGATCGCGACGTTGCCCAGCTGGAGGTGCCAGCGCAGGACCACCTGGGCGGGCGTGCGGCCGTGCCGATGCGCGAGTTCCGCGACGACCGGGTGCCGGAGGGCGAGTCCTTGCCCGAGCGGGCTCCACGCCTCGGTCACGACACCGTGCTCGGCATGGAACCGGCGCAGCTGCTCCTGCTGCAGGTCCGGATGTAGCTCGATCTGGTTGACCGCAGGGACGATGTCGGTCTCGTCGCGCAGCCGCCGAAGATGGTCGGGCTGGAAGTTCGAGACGCCGATCGCCCGGACCCGTCGGTCGGCGTACAGCTTCTCCAGGGCGCGCCACGTCTCCACGTAGCGATCCAGGCTCGGCTTCGGCCAGTGGATCAGATAGAGGTCGACGTGGTCGAGTCCCAGCCTGCCCAGACTCGCGTCGAAGGAACGCAGTGTGGAGTTGTACCCCTGATCGTCGTTCCACACCTTGGTGGTGACGAAGAAGTGGTCGCGGGCGAGCCCCGAGGCGCTGAGGGCTCGACCCACCCCTGTCTCGTTGCCGTAGAGGGATGCGGTGTCGATGCTGCGGTATCCGGCGTTGAGGGCGGCGAGCACCGCCCGCTCGGTGTCGTCGTCCGGCACCCGGAACACGCCGTAGCCCAGCTGGGGCATCGAGACGCCGTTGTTCAGCACGACGTCGGGAACGGAACTCACGTTCTTGGTCAGTCGGAGGACGCCGACGACGATTCGCCGGAGCCCTTGCCGGTCGGCAGGTCGGGACCGCCGGGGACGCGCAGTCCGCTCACGGCCTTCGCCTCGAGCCGCTGCCGGAACTCGACCTCGCGATGGACCTTCTCCGCTCCCCCGCCGACGACCCCGCGCCAGGGGATCGGTACGTCGGCGCGCGCGGCGGCCGGGCCTGCGGGACTCCCGCCACCCATACGGCCGAGGCGGGGGCCTGCGGGGATCTTGCGGGTGTCACTGCCGCACGCGGGGCACGCGGGGGCGTCGGCGTCCCGTGGGACGAGCCGCTCGAAGCGGTTCCCGCAGTCGCAGCGGTAGACGAAGATCGGCACTGTCGCACCTCCAGGGTCGGACGGATCGGTGGCCGTGTGGGGGGCGGTGGGGGCCGGCCCCCCGGCCCGGCCCCCACCCCCCCGGTCGGTCATGTGAAGACCGTGGTGAAGCCCTCGTTCAGCTCGCGGGCGTGGTAGAAGATGCCCTTGGCCAGCTGGTCAGAGGTCCAGGTGATCGTCGGGAAGTCCTTCTGCGCCCGGTAGCCCAGGCCGGCGAAGACCTCGTTGCGGTTGCCCGCCGGGTCGAAGAAGTAGATCGTCGTCCCCCGGGTGATCCCGTGCCGGGTCGGGCCGATGTCGATCGGCACGTCATCCATCGAGAAGATGTCCCCGGCCTTGAGGATCGAGCTCCAGTCCTCCAGGTGGTAGGCGAAGTGGTGCAGCTTGTTGTTCGGGCCCTTGATGAACGCCAGGTCGTGCGGCGACTCCCCGCAGGTCATCCAGCTGCCCAGCAGCTCGGGGTCCTCCATGCTCACCACGGCCCGCTCGGCTGACCGGAAATCGAGGCATTCGCTCATGAACCGCTCGACCAGGGCGGGCTCGTCGACCGAGATCAGGGCGTGGTCGATCCAGTGCGTGCCGACCCCGCGGATGTTCCGCGGCCAGGCCTCGGGGTTGATCGCCCCGGTCTCGGTGCCGGCGAACTCCATGTCGGTGTAGAGCTCGAGGGTGTGGTCCGACGGCAGGGTGATCCGCACCCCGTCGCCGACCTTCAGGTTCTCCCCCTCGCTGAACCGCCCGACGGTGGCACCGAACTGCTGGGAGCGGCGCTCGAAGTCGGCCAGGGCCTCGGGGCTGTCGACCTTGTAGCCGAGCTTGACCAGCCCGACCCCGCCCTCCTCGATGACCAGGGAGTGGTGGTCCCACTCGTCCCAGCACTTGAGCCACAGCTTGCCGGGCTCCTCGTGCACGACCTCCATGCCCAGCGTGTTGGAGTAGTGGTTGCGTGCCTCTTCCAGATCGGTCACCCGTAGCTGGACGTATCCCAGCCGCATGACAGCACTCATCTATCTTCCTTTCCGTGGTGGTGGTTCGTCGGGAAGGCGAATCCCAGGACTCTGCGAAGGCGGTCGCCCTCCTGCAGTTCGATCACGATGTTGGTGAGCGGGACGGCGCGGCAGCTCAGGCAGATGCCCTCGACTCGCTCGTCGTCGCTGAGCACCTGCGGGGCGATCGGCCGTTCGTAGCGGACCTCGCCGAGCTTGAGCTGCACCTTGCAGACGCCACAGCCCCCTCGCTTGCAGCCCACCCGGTACCGCAGTCCGGCCCGGGCCAGCGCCCTCAGCAAGGTCTCGTCGTCGGCGGCGACGACCTCGACGCCGTCGGGGAGGATCGTCACTCTCATACGCAGTGCACCCCGATCGACCCGAGACCGTCGAACTCCGCGGTCACGACTCCGTCGGCCTGGAGCAGGACAGACGCGGTGAGCCCGCCGGACAGCACGACGGATCCGGGTTCGATGCCCTCGCCTCGCTCCGCGAGCGCCTCGGCCAGCCACACCAGAGCCGCCGCCGGATGCCCCATCACCGCGCCGCCGGCTGCCGTCTCGATCCCCCCGCGACTGCGGAAGACGCAACCGAGAACGGCGAGATCCACCAGGTCGGCGGGACGGCGGGCCTGCGTGCCGAGCACGACACGCGCCGCCCCGGCGTTGTCGGCGATGGAATCGGGCAGCTGGAACGGTGCTGAGTACCGCGAGTCGACCACTTCGACGGCGGCCAGGACGGCCTCGGTCGCGGCCAACACTCCGGCGATCGTCGTCGGAGCCTCGATCCGTTCCCGGACCAGGAAAGCGATCTCCGGTTCCGCCCGGGGGCGGATCAGCTCGTCGAGGTGCACCGGTTCGCCGTGCGGCAGCAGCATCCCCGACGTCAGACGGCCGAACACGGGCTCGTGGATGTTGAGCGCCTTGCGCTTGACGGCACTGGTCAATCCCAGCTTCGCGCCGATCACGTGCTCCCCGGTCTGCAGGCGGTGCTCCACGAACAACGCCTGCGCCGCGTACGCCGTCCGCACGTCGAAGAAGGGCAGCTTCCGTGTGAAGGGCGCGACGGGTTTCCGCTCCTGCTCGGCCGTGATCAGGGCGTCCGCGATGGCGCGTGGGCTGGTCATGAACGCCCTTCGCTGAACTGCACGGTGACGCTGCCGAGATGGGCGAACGTCGCCTGGAAGCAGTCGCCGGCCCGCACCGGGACCATGCGGTGCAGGGCCCCCGACAGCACGACGTCGCCGCGGCGCAGCCCGCTCCCGAACGAGCCGAGCTTGTTGGCCAGCCACGCCACACAGCGGGCCGGGTTACCGAGGACCGCCGCGCCGGCACCACTCTCGATCGGTGCGCCGTTGCGGAAGAACAGCACACCGAGGAGCCGCAGGTCGACCTCCTCCACCGGCACCATGCGGGCGCCGATCACCACGCGCGCCGACGCCGCGTTGTCCGCGACGGTGTCGGCGATGCGGACACGCCAGTCCACGATCCGGCTGTCGACCACCTCGACTGCAGGCAGCACGCCGGCGACCGCAGCCATCGCGCCGGTGGTGGTGACGCCGGGCCCGGCGAGATCGCTCCCCATCAGGAAGGCGATCTCGGACTCGACCCGGGGCTGCAGCAGACTGTCGAAAACGACCTCGTCGCCCTCGTCGACGAACATGTCGTCGAGCAGCACGCCGAAGTTGGGCTCGTGCACGCCGAGCAGGTCCTGCACCGGCCGCGACGTCAACCCGACCTTCCGCCCGCGCACCACCGCGCCGGAGTCGATCCGGCGGTCGATGTTGCGGGTCTGGACCGCATAGGCGTCGTCGATCGTCAGGTCGGGCACGTCCGCCGTCAGCGGCGGGACGGCGACCCGCTCCGACTCGGCCCGCCACAAGCGGTCGGCCAAGTCGGCCACGGTGGCGTCGACTGCGTGCACCACGTCCCCTTTGCTCCTGGTAGCTGCCTCAAGGCTCGCACCCGTCGGCACCGATTCGCGCAGGGAAAAGACCCAGGTTTCACCTAGTCGCGGCGCAGGCCAGGTCCACCAAAGGCGCGAGGGCGTCCGGATCGAGCACGGCATCTCTGCTGACGGCCGCGTCGGGGGCGACCCCGGCGAGGATCTTCTTGACCGGTAGCGCGGTCACTGTGGCGCCTTCGCCCCGCCGTCGATCGCGAACGTCTGTCCGGTGATCGTCGTGGCGTGCTCACCGGCCAGGAAGAGGGCGAGCTCTGCGATGTCCTGCGGGTCGGCGAACCGCTTGATCGCCTGGATGCCCAGCGCGTCGGTCAGGACGTCGTTGAGGTCGCGGCCGGTCGCCGCGGCCCGGGCCTGCAGCACGCCGTCCATCCGCGGGCCCGAGACGGCGCCCGGCGCGATCGTGTTGACCCGGACGCCGTGGTCACCGAGCTCCAGGGCGAGGGTCTCGGCGAGGGCGATCAGCGCCCGCTTCGTGGTGGCGTAGGTGCTGCGGTTCGCGTAACCGAACCGGCCGCCGACCGACGACATCATGATGATCACGCCGTTGCCGGATTTCTTGAGGTGTGGGATCGCGAGCCGGGTCACGTTGAACGGCCCGGTCAGGTTGACCGCCAGGACGGAGTCCCACTCGTCGGGATCGAGGTTCTCCACCGACGTGGTCGGACCGGCGATGCCGGCGTTGTTGACCAGGACGTCGATGCCGCCGAGTTCGTCGACGGCCTCCTCGACGAAGCGCTCGACCGCGGCGCGATCCGCGATGTCGCAGACCGTCCCGGTGATGGCGGGGTCGTCGCGGGTGACCCGCTCGACGGCTTCCGCGTTCACGTCGCAGACGTGCACCCGGTCGCCGGCGGCGACGAACGCCTTCGCGATGATGAGGCCGATGCCCCCGCCGCCGGCGGTGACCACGACCCGTCGTGCCTCGCTCATGATGTGTCCTCACTTTCGTGCGCCGCGTAGCTCGCGGGCGTCGGGTTCCGGCCCCCCGGATCGGGGGGCCGGTCGTCGCTCAGGCCTGCGGAGCGAGGCCGAGGATCTTCTCGGTCTCCTCGACGGTCGCGAGCGGTCGGTCCAGCGCGCGGGCGATGTCGGCCACCCGCGACACGAGCGGTGCGTTGCCGGGCGACAGCTCGCCGCGGCGGAGGTAGAGGTTGTCCTCCAGGCCGGTCCGCGCGTTCCCGCCGAGGGTCATCGCCATGGCCGCGAAGTCGAAGTTGGCCTTGCCGATGCCGATCGACTGCCAGACCGAACCGGGCGGCAGCGAGCGCACGACGTGCAGGAGGTTCTCCGGTGCCGCGGTCATCCCGCCGCGCACGCCCATCACGATCCCGAACTGCAGGGGCGCCTCGAGCAGGCCCTCGTCGAGCAACCGGATCGCGGCGTCCACGTGACCGGTGTCGTAGATCTCCAGCTCGGGCTTGACCCCGAGCTCGCGCATGCGGCCGGCGAGCCGCCGCACGAAGTCCGGCGGGTTGCGGAACTCGTACTGGTTGAAGGTCATCGTGCAGGGGCTCAGGGTGGCCATCCGGGGACGGAGCTCGACCAGGGCGAGCCGCTCCTCGAAGGTGGCGTCCGGCGACACACCGGTGGAGAGCTGGATCAGGATCGGCGACTGCTCGCGGATGAGATCCATGGCCCGGCGGGCGATGTCGAGGTCGGCGGTGGGTCGCTGGTCGGCGTCCCGCAGGTGCACCGACACGACCGACGCGCCCGCCTCGTAGGCCGCGGTGGCCTCGGCGGCGATCTCCTCGGGGGTGGTGGGGATCCAGGGCGTGTCGGCCTTCGTGGCGTAGGCCCCGGTCGTGCCGACGGTGATGACGACGCTGTTCATGGAGTCTCCTTCGACTCGGTGGTGGCGGGCGGTGACGGCCGCGGCCGTCACGCCTCGGGGGCGGGGACGGGCTTCACGGCCGGGGTGGTCTGCGCGTCCTCGGAGCGGATGGCGCGGGCCAGCACCGGCGCGAGTAGCACGCCGACGACCGACGAGGCGATGACGACGTAGAAGCCGCCCGACGGGTTGCCGGTCGCGTCCTCGACGATGCCGAACAGGTACGGGCCGACGAAGCCGCCGATCAGACCGACGGTGTTGATGAACGCGAGTCCGGCGGCGGCCATCAGGCCGGACATGCGGGCCATCGCGATCGACCAGAACAGGGGCAGCGTGCCGAACACGAAGATCATCGAGATCGTGATGAGCAGGATGCGCACGACCGGGCTGGTCGACAGGGCGTAGCCGACCGCGACCACCGTCGTCGCCGCCGCGAGCAGGCCGACGGCGGCGGCCTCCCGGTGTGGGTGGTTGCGGAAGATCCGCGGGACGAGCAGGACGCCGATCGTGGCACCGATGCCCGCGGAGCCCGACACCAGACCGATCAGGAACGAGCCCTCGATGCCGAGGCTCTCGACGATCGACGGGATGTTGAAGACGATGCCGACGTTGGTGATCTGGTTGAAGAAATAGATCAGCGCGACCACCACGACGAACGGGCGGCCGAAGGCCTTCTTGACGTTGCCCCGGATCCGCGTCTCGGTGTGCGCGTCGCCGCCGCCCGCGCGCTCGGTGAGCACGGCGGCCTCCTCGCGCGTCAGCCAGGGGGCCTCGCTCGGGACCGAGGGCAGCTTGAACCACACGAGCACCCCGACCAGGACGGTCACCAGCCCCTCGATGAGGAACATCCACTGCCAGCCGTGCAGGCCGAGCAGGTCGTCGAGCTCCATCAGCCCGCCGCCGAGCGGACTGCCCACGATGAGGGCGGTGGTCGGCGCGAGGTAGATCAGCCCGATGACGGTGGCGCGGTGCCGCTGCGCGAACCAGAGCGTGACCATGTACATCAGGGCGGGGTACAACCCGGCCTCGGCCGCGCCGAGCAGGAAGCGCATGACGTAGAACGAGATCTCCCCCTGGACGAACATCATCAGGGCGGAGAGTGCGCCCCAGGTGACGGCGATCCGGGCGATCCACCGGCGCGGACCCACCCGGTACATGAGCAGGTTGCTCGGGATCTCCAGAAACGCGTAGCTGATGAAGAAGACGCCGGCGCCGAAGCCGAAGGCCGCCGCACCGATTCCCACGTCGGCCGCCAGGTGGGGCTTGGCCAGCGCGACGTTGGTGCGGTCGATGTAGGACATGAAATAGACGCCGAACATGACGGGGAGCAGGTGGAGCATCACCTTCCTCGTCGCGCGGGCGTGCAGCGGATCCGTCTCGGTATTCGTCGATCTGGTGGTCATCGGTTCCTCTTCCGGGAATCCGGGCATGGGTGGTCGACGCGGCGCCGACCGAATTCCTCGGATCGCGCGCCGCGTGCGTGGGGCGGGATTGTCAGCGGGTGGACTCGCGAGGTGCGTGTCCGGGGCGAGGAATGTCGAAGAATGTCGCCGCGACCCCGGCTCGACCCGGTTCTCGAGTCACTGCCCGTTGGATGACAACAATGTTAAGAACCAGCGGGCCGCCGGTACATGTTCGCGGGCACAGTGCTTCGAGCCGAGGCATGTGCCCGCCCCTATGTCCGGCGTTCCGCGACCGCTACTCGCTCCACTCAGCCGCGGATACGGTGCAGCCGCAGTGCGAGCTGCACCTCCAGCGCCTGCTCGGGGCTGTTCCAGCTCGCGCCGAGGAGCCGTTTGACCCGGTCGAGGCGCTGCGTGACGGTGTTCGGGTGCACGTGCAGCTGCCGGGCGCTCGTGGCCAGGCTCTGCCCCGTGGCGAAGTAGGTCTCGAGGGTCTCCAGTAGGGCACTCGACCGCTCGTCGTCGTACCGGATCACCGGGCCGAGCGTCCGCGTCACGAAGTCGGCGGCGGACGCGCTGGCGCTCAGGAGCAGGCCGGCAAAGCCGAGGTCGGCGGTGGTGGCGGAACCTCCGGCGCGGTCGAGCCGGAGCAGCGCCTGCGTACACGCCGACGCCTCGGCGAAGGCGGCGGGGAGGTCGGTCGGGTCGTCGAGAGGCCCGGCGGCACCGGCGGTGACCGGGTGACCGAGCCGCCGGGTCAGCGCGGCCGCGATCTGGCTCCCCGTCGACGACGGGTCGTCCGACGGGACGACCAGGACCGCCAGGCCGGCCCGCAGCGTGCTCAACCCGCTGCGGGCGGCGGCGAGGTCCGACGCGGCGGAGCCGAGGCGCCCCCGGACGTCGGGCGGTACGTGCGCGACGACGACCGCGTGGCGCTTGCGCGGGTCGTAGCCGCTGCGCTGGGCCCGCTCCGCCAGGGACGACCAGGTGTGCGGCGTGGGTGCGAGGAGGTCGTCGAGCAGCTCACCGCGCACCCTCGCCTCGGCGGCGGCGAGGTTGCGGTCGAACAACCGGAGCAGGGAGGCCACGACCGCCGCCCGTTCGAGCAGCTGCCGGTCCTGGCCGTCGACGTCGCCCCGTCCGGGCGGCGGGGACCAGACCAGCATGCCGAGGTGCTCCGTACCGGCGATGAGGCTCGTCACCCAGCACGCCCCGTCGCGGACGCTGCGCCCCGAGCGCCCGACGTCACCGCTCGTCGCCACGAGCATCGCCGCCACGACCTCCTCGGGCGCGCCCGGGCTCCGGGCGACCGGGGTACCCCACTCGTCGACGATCGCCAACGCGCCCCCGAGCTGGTCGCTCGTCGCCGCGACGACCTCCTGGACGCCGCCGCCGCCGAGCACGATCTCCATGCTGCGGTCGTGCGCGGCGACGGCCCTCTCGAAATCGGCCGTCCGCTTCTCCAGCGCCTCGTTCGCCTGCTGCAGGGCCGCCAGGGCCCGCTCCTTGTCCGACATCAGGTGTGCCTGGTCGATGGCCAGCGCGGCCAACGCGGCGAACGAGCCGAGGAGCGCGATCGCGTCGCGGGAGAAGCGGCCCACGGCGCGGTTGGCCGCGAACAGCACCCCGATCACCGCGCCGTGGCGCATCAACGGGACCCCGACGATCGACACCTGCCGCTCCGCACGGACCGAGGCGTCGACAGCGGGATCGTGCGACAGCCGGTCGTCGGCGAAGTAGTCCGACGTCGAGAACGGCGCGCCCGTGGCCGCGACCTTCCCCCCGACGCCGGTCCCGTACGGGATCGGCACGTCCTTCCACACCGAGGACGTCGCACCGACCATCACCCGCATGCGCGTCTCGCGGCGCTCGTCGTCGTTCAGGCTCAGATAGGCCATGTCGGCGCCGAGCAACCGCTGAGCCTGGGTGACGATCAGGGTCAGCACCCGGTCGGGGTCGATGCGGACGTCGGCCAGTTCCTTCGCACAGTCCACCAGCGCGCGCTGCTGCTCGTGGCGGGCGCGCTGCCGCTCCATGAGGTCCCGGAGCTGCAGGGCGAGCTCGTGCTCGGCGTGCAACTGCTCGAGCTCGACCGCGGACGCTGTGTGCGCCGCCGCGTCGCGCAACACCTCGTCGTACCGGGGCAACGGCTCCTCGTCGACGAGGAGCCGGAGATAACCGTACCGCTCCACCACCTCGTCGCCCCCGTCGTCGCGAGCTCACGCCGCTGTCGTCGCGGTGGGCAACGGTATCGCGCAGCATGCCCGACCTAGGGTGACCGGATGAGGAATGTGCTCATCGTGACCGGGGGCGGCCGCGGCATCGGCGCGGCGGTCAGCCGGCTCGCGGCGACCCGGGGCTACGCCGTGTGCGTCAACTACCGGAGCGACGCGGAGGCGGCCCGGAAGGTGGTGCAGGCGATCACCGCCGCGGGAGGTACGGCATTCGCCGTGGCCGCCGACGTCAGCCGACAGGCCGAGGTGGAACGGCTCTTCCAGACCGTCGACCGCGAGCTCGGCCGGGTGACGGCCCTGGTGAACAACGCCGGGGTGGTGGCCCCGCAGGGCCGGGTGGACCAGCTCGACGAGCAGCGGCTGACCCGGCTGTTCACCACGAACATCAACAGCGCCTTCCTCTGCTCGAAGGAGGCGGTGCTGCGGATGTCCACCGCCCACGGCGGGCCCGGCGGCGCGATCGTCAACGTGTCCTCGGCGGCGTCGCGCCTGGGGTCGCCCGGCGAGTACGTGGACTACGCGGCCTCCAAGGGAGCGATGGACACCCTCACCACCGGGCTGTCCGTCGAGGTGGCGCGGGAGGGGATCCGCGTCAACGCGGTCCGGCCGGGGTTCATCCGCACGACCATGCACGCCGACGGCGGCGAGCCCGGCCGGGTGGACCGCCTGCAGCATCTCCTGCCCATGGGCCGCGGCGGTGAGCCGGAGGAGGTGGCCGAGGCCGTTGTCTGGCTTCTCTCGGAAGCGGCCTCGTTCGTGACGGGCAGCTTCATCGACCTGGCCGGAGGCAAATAGGTCCGTGCCGGTACATGTGCTGGAAGGCCGCGCACTACATGGACCTCCACGACGACGGCGGACACGCGCTCAGCGGCATGAACAAGTCCCTCTGCACCGACCTCATGCAGCGCGCGGTCGTCGACTGCATGCGCGTAGTCGGCGTCAATGCCCTGGATCGCCGGTTCGGGCTCGAGAAGTCGTATCGCGAGTCGATCGTCTTCCCGCTCTACGACGCCGGGAACCTGGCGATGCAGCAACGCCGGGCGTGGGGCGTGATGACCGACCCCGGCTTCACCCCGGACCTCTTCGTCGACTCGGAACCCTTCGGTTTCCGGAAGTCCATGGAAGGGTTCGGAGTCGACACCGACATGTCCTGAGCCGGACTACGGAGCGCCGGCGACCCGCGATCGGGGGGCGCTGGGAAGCGCGTGGCACAGCAGGACCCGCGTCCCGCCGACGTCGCGGTGGATCTCGACGCTCGCCATGAGCCGCTGCATCATGACGATTCCGCGGCCGCGCCGGGTCGGTTCGCCGGTCGGGGTCCGCCACCGGCCGTGGTCGACGATCTCGACGAAGACCGCGTGTGGTTCGGTCCAGCACCTGATGTCGACGGTGTCACCGACGGTCGCCGGGCGATAGGCGTGCTCGATGCAGTTGCTCACCGCCTCGTTCACCGCGAGCACGAGGTCGTCTTCGGCGTCCTCGGAGAGGGCGAGCGGCTCGAGCCAGCGGAGCATCTCGCGGCGGAGAGGCGCGAGCTGGAGGGCCTGCGCCGGCCACACCCGGTGCAGGGGTTCGAGCAGCAGGCCTTGCCCGACTGTCTCTGTCGACTCGGCCATGTCTCCCCGAAATCGTCGATTCCGCGTTGATTCACGGACCACGTCTCCGGGGGCTGGGGCGACACGTCAAGAATACCCGCGGGGTGCTGATGCCGCCCGGGCACGTCATGGAGCACGCGGGCTACGCACCCCGATGGTGCCGACGTTCTCCCCGCTGGATCGGCCGCGCGGACCCTGCCCGGTCAGCAGGCTGCGGGTATGGAACGAGCGTCGGCGGGTAACCGTCGTCCGTACGAGCACGTCGCCCTGCCCCCAGTGGCGCAATCCGCGCGCGGAGAGCGAACACGCGAGGAGACGATATGGGCGAGTCGACCCCTCTCGCGGCACGGGGTGAGCCGTCAGAGTTCGTGCGCCGCAGCTGGCAGGCGCATCCTGATCAGTTGGCGTCGCTGCGCGCCGAGGTGCGCCGCTGGTTGACGCCGCTCCCGTTCACCGAGGAGGCCGAAGACGACCTGGTACTCGCCGTGAACGAGGCGGCGAGCAACAGCGTCGAGCACGCCTACACGTCGCCCGTCGCCGACAACACCGTCGAACTGACCTTCTGGACCGAACCGCGGGCGATCTGTGTCGAGGTCGTGGACCACGGGCTCTGGCGCGTCCCGTCCGACCAGTCGAACGGACGTGGCCGGGGAATCCAGATCATGCAGCGGCTCGTCGCGTTCGTGCTGATCCATCACGACAACCGGGGGACCCGGGTACTTCTCCGCCAACCGCTCCCCCGCGCCCGCCCAAACCGTTCTGCGGTCTCAGCGGGGTGACCTCGTTCCGCGGGGGCCGCCCATGAGGCGGCGATCTTACGATCGGTGGCTCCCAGGCCCACGAAGGCCTGGTCCGGCTCGGCCACTCGCTCATCTGCTGCTCGATGTCCACGGCCCAGGAGTATCCCGTGGTGCCGTCAGAGCTTTCGGGCCTGGAGCGTGTAGGTGTGCGGGAGGCGTGCCGGGCGGTCGGTGACACGCCACTCGCCGTCCGTGAGTTGACTCATCTGTCCGGGCAGAGCGTTCCACGGGACGGAGTCGTGCTCGACGAGCTGTGTGAGGACCATGCCCATGTCGAGCAGCGCGGTGACGATCTCGCCGAGGCCGTGGTTCCAGCTGTGGCTCGCGGTGTGGGTGAACGTGACGTCGACGTCGACGTAGGTGCCGGGCTCGTCGAACACCAGCGGCGCCTCGTGCTCGAAATAGGGGAAGCCGATGACGAGAGCGTCGTCGCGCTTCTCGTCCAACGACCACAGCACCGGGTGGCCCTCGCGCAGGAACAGCCGACCGCCGGGCCCGAGCAGGGAGGCGACGACTTCGGCCCATCGGCGGATGCCCGGCAACCAGCACAGTGCTCCGATCCCGGTGTAGACGATGTCGAACGCGCCGGTGGGAAGGACGTCGGGTGCCCGGTAGAACTCGGCCTCGACGAACTCGACGTCAGCCCCGGCGGCCTGCGCCAGCTCCCGGGCCTGGTGCAGCGCGGCCGGAGAGAAGTCGAGCCCGGTCATGCGGGCGCCGAGCCGGGCGAGCGAGACCGTGTCGGTGCCGATGTGGCACTGCAGATGAACGCCCCGCAGACCGTTGACGTCGCCGAGGCGGGGCAGGTCGAAGCGGACCACGTCGCTGAGGAACGCAGGGTCGGTGCGGAACCGATCGACGTCGTAATCGGGGGACGCGGCGTGCGCCGGGGCCCGCTCGTCCCAGTGAGCGCGGTTGGTCGCAATCGAGTCCGGAATGGCGTCCACGTCCGGGACCCAACCATTCCGGCGGCACGACGTCGCCTGCTTTGCGCGCGACTGCCGTCGGCAACAACGGCTCGACATACCCCGGGACTCTGGGTGCAGACTTGACGGACGCGGAACCGATCGAAGGCCCTCCAACGTGCCACGGGAGGCGGGGTCATGGCTGAGCTTGACGGCCAGGCGGTCGAGGTGTTCGCCCGCAGGCTGCTCGACGTGTTCACCGGCAGTGGGCTGACCAAGCTGATCGGTCTGGGCTACCGGACCGGGCTGTTCGAAGCGGCGGCGCGAGGCCCGGCCACCAGTACTGCGCTCGCCGACCGCGCAGGCCTGGACGAACGCTACGTACGGGAGTGGCTCGGGGCCATGGTCACCGGCGGGTTCTTCAAATACGAGCCGACGGAGGGCCGGTACACCTTTCCGGCCGAGCATGCGGCACTGCTGACCGGTTCGGGGGCACGCAACGCGGCACCCGTGAGCGGCCTGATCGAGAGTTTCGGTGCTGTCCTACCGGAGCTGGAGCGGTGCTTCCACAGCGGCGGCGGCGTCCCGTATTCGGCGTTCCGCCCGCAGTTCACCAACGACATGGACGACGTGTGGCGGCGGATCTACGACGAGCATCTGCTCACCGGCTTCCTGGCCGCGGTGCCCGGTCTGACCGAACAGCTCACCGCCGGCGCCCGGGTGCTGGACCTCGGCTGCGGTACCGGACACGCGGTCAACCTCATGGCCCAGGCCTACCCGGCGTCGAGGTTCGTCGGCTACGACATCGCCGCCGATGCGATTGACGCTGCCGAGCAGGAACGCGTCGCGATGGGGCTGCCCAACGCCCGGTTCGGCGTGCTCGACGTGACACAACTGCCCGCTACTCCGCCGTTCGACGTGATCACCGTGTTCGATGCCATCCACGACCAGGTCGCCCCGGACGTGGTACTTCGCAGAATCCACGATGCGCTCCGACCCGACGGCCTGTTCGTCATGGTGGACTTCAAGTTCTCCAGCCATCTCGAGCGCAATCTCGCCAACCCCTTCGCTCCGCTGCACTACGCGATCAGCGTGATGCACTGCATGACGGTCTCGCTCGCTGAGGGTGGCGCCGGCCTGGGCACCGTGTGGGGCGAGGAGCTGGCCCGCACGATGCTGGCGCAGGCCGGATTCGGCTCCATCGAGGTCATCGACGCGCCTCGGCCACAGAACTGCATCTACATCAGCCGACCCGTCAACGACGAGACCCCGGACAAGTGAGCGGGCCGCACGGGCAAAGCAGGACCAGGCGGCGCATGAGGGCGTTCCAGTCGGGTTGACAGGGTTCGCTGTGAACCGCTAGGCGTCCTGCTCGAACGCAGCACCGGGCGCGTTCCAGTCGACGAGCTGGACGATCACGCCGTTGGGATCACGCACCTGGAACGCGCGCTCCCCCCACTCCTCGCTAGTTAGCGGCATGGTGATGGCGACACCCTCGGCCTGGAGCCGGGCGAGCTCGCCCTCGAGGTCGTCCACCGTCATGGCGAGGATGAGCCCGCCGGCGTGGTCGTCGCGTTGGTCCGCGGGCAGTGTCGGCAGGCCCCGGCGAAGGAAGATCACGTTGATCCCGATGTCATCGCGGGTCAATGAGGCAAAGCCGTCGGCGGCCATCTCGGTGCGGAAGCCGAAGTGGTCGACCAGGAAGGCAGTGGACGCCGGGACGTCGTCGACGTTCAGGGACACGCCGCACGCAGTGACTTTCATGTTCCTCCTCATCAGCCGTACAACGTACGAAGTACAGTGTACGGAGTTGGGGGGCATACTGGTGTGGTGTCGCCCGACCGCAGCAGTGCCGGTGATCCCGCCCGCACACTGAGCCTGTTGTGGCGCCTGCCGTCGACGTCCCGGCGCGGCCCGCGGCCGGGCCGGAGCGTCGACGCGGTGGTCGACGCCGCGATCGGCCTCGGCGACGACGACGGGCTCGATGCGGTGACCATGCGACGGGTGGCGGAACTCGTCGGCACCGCACCGATGACTCTCTACACGTACGTGCCCGGCAAGGCCGAGTTACTCGACCTCATGCTCGACACCGTCTACGCGCGGATGCCCCGCACGGACACCGCCGGACAGCCTTGGCGCGACCGGGCGGCTGCGGTGGCCGGGGAGAACCGCGTGCTGTTCGCCGCGCATCCGTGGGCGGCGGACATCTCCACCGGGCGCCCCCCGCTCGGACCGGGCCAGATGGCCAAGTACGAGCACGAGCTGCGGGCCCTCGACGGGCTCGGGTTGACCGACGTCGACCTCGACGCGGCGCTGGCACATCTGCTCGCGTTCGTCCGGTCCCACGCGAGCGACACCGCGGCGACGCTCGCCGCTCGCCGTGCGAGCCGGATGGACGACCGGGAGTGGTGGGAGGTCAACGCTCCCCTGCTCGCCCGGGTCTTCGACCCGTCCACCTACCCGACCGCGGCCCGGGTCGGCACGGCGGCCGGCGAGGCCCACGGCAGCGCGTGGGACACGGAGCACGCGTGGACCTTCGGACTGACGACGGTGCTCGACGGGCTCGACGCGCTGATCAGGCGCCGCAACCCGGGCGGGTAGTACGGCCGCAGCGTCGACTGCATGTTGCTAACGTGTCAACCGGAGCCGCAAGAGGTGGCCTCCCCGGACGAGTGCGTCGTAACCCGGCACGACAGACGACGCCTGTACGCGGAGGTGCGTCATGGCGTGGATCGCGCTCGTCGTCTCGGGAGTTCTGGAGACGGTCTGGGCTGCCGCTCTCGCCCAGTCCCGCGGCTTCACCCGCCTGCTCCCGTCCGTCGTGTTCGGAGTGGCGCTCGTGTTGAGCATGGCCGGGCTCTCCTACGCCCTGCGGACCATCCCGATCGGCACCGGCTACGCGGTCTGGGTCGGGATCGGCGCGGTAGGCACGGCTGCCTACGGGATGGCCGCGCTCGGCGAGCCGGCAACGACGGCGCGGCTCCTGTGTCTCGTCGCGATCGTCGGCGGCGTGGTCGGGCTGAAGTTCCTCCACTGACCGCGACCGTCAGACACGTCGGTACGTCGCCAGACGCGCCGCCTCGTCCTTCTGGTGCCACCAGCGCGTGATCAGCACGAGGCCCGTCACCAGGAGCAGCAGGCTGAACAGCACGATCATCAGCGTCCAATGGTCGATCATCCACCCCAGAGTCGGGTGGTCGTACTTGTTGATCTCTGATCTCCTTCACATACACGGAGACGCGGTGCCTCCCGGACGCAAAGATCTCGGGCGACGCCGGCACATCGTTAGCCGGACGACCGGCACGTCATCCATATGTGCGACACCGGATCGCGGAGCTCGGATCGGCTGGGGGGACGGCCCGCGGCGCCATCCGAGCCGAGGTGCTGCAGCATGAGGGCGCAGGACGCCGGCGGAACCGATGTCGAGGAGCGCCAGTGACAGCGACGGCAGCATCGTCAGCGGGAGCGACACACCCGCAGCGGACCAGGGCAGCCCGGCTGCACCGCCACGGCGATCCGGTCGTGGTCGAGGACGTCGCTCTCGCCGAGCCCGGACCCGACGAGGTACTCGTCACCCTTCGCCGCGCCGGAGTCAACCCGATCGACCGCTACGTCGCCGCCGGCACCATCGCCGCCGACGGGCCGCTGCCGCGCACCATCGGTCTGGAGGCCGTCGGCGACGTCGACGGCTCCCCCGTCCTCGTCCACGGCCACGGGCTCGGCATGACCCGCGACGGCGTGTACGCCGGCCACGTCCTCGCACCCCACGACTCGCTCGTTCCCGTGCCCGACGGCGTGTCGCTGGAACAGGCGGCAAGCGCGAGCATCGCCGGGCTCACCGCCTACGGCGTCGTCGTCGGCCTCGCCGACATCACCGCCGACGACCGGGTGCTCGTCCTCGGTGCCAGCGGGGGCGTCGGACTTCCCATCATCAGCCTCGCCGCCGGACTCGGTGCCCGGGTGTGGGGCCAGACCGGCAATCCCGCCAAAGCCGACGCCATTCGCGAACTCGGGGCCGTCGACGCACTGATCGCCGACGCCGACGGGCTCGCCGACGCCGCCGCCCAGGTACGGCCGACAGTCGTCATCGACGCTCTCGGCGGCGACTTCACCCCGGCCGCTCTCAGCCTGCTCGGACAGCACGGTCGCTATGTCGTGTTCGGGGTCAGCGCCGGTGCAGAAGTCACCATCGACCTCCGGTCGGTCTACCGCCGGAGCATCCACCTGCTCGGCTACAGCGGCTTCGGCGTCACCCCCGAGGAGACCCGCAAGCGACTCGACCTCGTCCTCGCCCTACTCGCCGACGGGACACTCCGCATCCCGGTCGACCGCACCCTCCCCCTCGACGACGTCAGCACCGCCTTCGACGCCCTCGCCGACCGCACCGTCACCGGCAAGATCGTCCTCACGCTGGACTCCTGACCGTCCCCTGAGCCGCACTGAGCGACCCAGGCCCGCCGCGCTCTGCTCGGCGGAGATCGTCGACGGGCTGTAGGACAGTGAAGCAACCGGTCTGCTCGGGGCCGCATCCGACGGCGGAAGGGTGTTCCGTGACCGACCTGGCCCCTGCCCGTGCCGCGCCGCCCGCGCGTGCCCACCAGCCGGGCGGCCGTCGCTGGGTCAGTGCCTCCACCCCGGGCCCGGTGCGGGAGTTCCACGCGACTCTGCCGGGCTACCGGCCGACGCCGTTGGTCAGCCTGCCTGGTCTGGCGGCCGAGTTCGGGGTGGCGACGGTGTGGGTCAAGGACGAGGCGGATCGGTTCGGGCTGCCGGCGTTCAAGATCCTCGGGGCGTCCTGGGCGGTCAACCGGGCACTGAGCACACGGGCCGGGCACGTCGAGCCTGCTCGCTCCCTCGACGAGCTGCGCCATCGCGTGGCCGGTTCGGGCGTGACGCTGGTGACCGCGACCGACGGCAACCACGGCCGGGCCCTGGCGCGAATGGCCCGCCTCCTCGACGTCCGCGCTCGCATCCACGTTCCCGCCGGGCTCGGTGCCGCTGCGGTCGACGCCATCGCCGCGGAGGGAGCCGAGGTGGTCCACACCTCGCTGATCTACGACGAGGTCGTGGAGACGGTGGCGCGTGCGGTCGAGGGCCGGGGCGACGACGTGCTGGTGCAGGACACCTCCTGGCCCGGCTACGAGGACATCCCACGCTGGACCGTCGACGGCTACTCCACGCTCTTCGCCGAGATCGACGACCAGATCGACGGGAAGGCCGACCTCGTTGCCGTTCCGACCGGAGTGGGGTCGCTGCTGCAGGCGGCTCTGCAGCACTACCGGTCCCCGGCACGGGTGGACCGACCCGCGGTCCTCGCGGTCGAGCCGGCCACCGCTGCCTGCGTCACCGCGTCGTTGAGCGCCCGCCGCCCGGTTCCCGTCGACACCTCATCCCCCACGATCATGGCCGGGCTGAACTGCGGCACCGTCTCCGAGATCGCCTGGCCCGTGATCTCGGCCGGGCTCGACGCCGCCGTCGGGGTGAATGAAGACCAGGCGCGGTCCGCGCTGACCGATCTGCACACGGCGGGCCTCTCGGTGGGACCGTGCGGTGCCGCGGCGCTCGCCGGCCTCCGGGTCGCGGCCGACGACCCGGAAATGGTCGCCACCCTCGGCCTCGACGCCCGCTCGGTCGTGGTGCTCATCAGTACCGAGAGCATCACCGCCAACCCTATCCCGACCGACGTCGACGGAGCATCCTCGTGACCACCACCCGACGGCGGATGCCGGGGCCGGACTGCGAGGTGGTCGCTCTGGCCGCCGACCTCGTCCGCATCGACTCGTCCAACCCGACCCTGGCCCCTCACGGAGCCGGCGAGAGCACGATCGCCGGCTACTGCGCCGCCTGGCTGAGCACGCGGGGCTTCACCACCATCCGGCTCGAGAGCACGCCGGGACGACCGTCGATCCTGGCCACCGGGGCCGGTCGGGGTGGCGGGCGGTCGATCATGCTCAACGGCCACCTCGACACCGTCAGTCTCGCCGGCTACGACGGCGACCCGCTCGACCCGGTCGTCGACGACGGTCGGCTGCACGGCCGGGGTAGCTACGACATGAAGGCCGGCATCGCCGCCATCCTGGTCGCCGCCGCCCGCGCCCACCACCATCCGCACGGCGGTGACGTCGTGCTCGCCCTCGTCGCCGACGAGGAGGACACCTCGATCGGCACCGAGGAGGTCCTGACCCACCTCCGGGCCGCCGGCACCGAGATCGACGCCGCCGTCGTCGCCGAGCCGACCGGGTTGGACCTCGTCACCTGCCACAAGGGGTTCGTCTGGGCCGACGTCACCCTCATCGGCGTCGCCGCCCACGGCTCCCGCCCCGACCTCGGCGTCGACGCCATCACCAAGGCCGGCGCCTTCCTGACCGGGCTCGACCGGCTGGCCGCCGACCTCGGCACGCGCCCGGGTCACCCGGTACTCGGCGCCGGCAGCGTCCACGCCGGCGTGATCGACGGCGGACAAGAGACCTCGTCCTACCCCGACCGCTGCCGCATCACCGTCGAACGGCGCACCGTTCCCGGGGAGGACGCCGCCCTCTTCGAGGCCGAGCTACGCGCCATCCTCGATCCGATCATCGCCTCGCAACCCGGCCTCGGCGCCGGCGTCGTCATGGGACTGGAACGGCGTCCCCTCGACGGCGACCCGACCCAGGGGGTCACACCCACCCTGAGCAGCGCGGTGGCCGACGTGACCGGCCGGCCCGCACACCACCGGGGCGAGGCCTTCTGGACCGACGGCGCCCTGCTCGCCGACGCCGGTGTCCCTGCCGTGCTCTTCGGCGTCGACGGCGCAGGCGCCCACGCCTCCACGGAATGGGTCGACCTCGGCTCGCTCCACGACACCGCCCGAGCCGTGGAACGCGCCATCACCGCCTGGACCGGCATGGCCAGAACCGAATAACGACACCCGTGACCGATCGGAGCACTAGCGTCGGTCCCGTGCTCTCCGACCAGACCGGCTCCTCGCCCGAGCAGCGGCGCATCCTCGCCGTGCTGGTCGTCGCCCAGGTCCTGTCCGGTGCCGGTCTTGCTGCGGGCATCACCGTCGGCGCCCTGCTGGCACAACGGATGCTCGGCACCACCGGCCTGGCCGGGCTGCCGTCGGCCTTGTTCACCCTCGGCTCGGCGCTCGCGGCGCTGGTCGTCGGCGCCGTCAGCCAGTCCCGCGGTCGCCGCGCGGGCCTGGGCCTCGGATACGCCGTCGGAGCTCTCGGCGCAGTGGGCGTGGTGGTCGCCGCAGCAGCGGACGACGTGTGGCTGCTGTTCCTCGCCCTGTTCGTCTACGGCGCGGGCACCGCCACGAACCTGCAGGCCCGCTACGCCGGGGCCGACCTCGCCCACCCGAGCCGCCGCGGCCGTGCGATCAGCACGGTGCTCGTCGCCACCACCATCGGCGGAGTCGTCGGCCCCAACCTCGCCGCCGCCACCGACACCGCCGCGGTGGGCCTGGGCCTACCCCCGCTGACCGGCCCGTTCGTCCTGGCCGCACTCGCCTACGGCGCGGCGTCGATCGTCCTGACCGCCTTGCTCCGACCCGACCCGCTCCTCCACTCCCGCGCCCGGCAGCCCGCCACCGGACCAGGCACGGACACCACCGCCGGCTCCGGCCCCGCCGCACTCACGGCAGACACGCCGGCGAACGGGCAGGTCGACCGGTCTCGCGCCGTGTTCGCCGGCGCGACCACCATGGTCGTCACGCAGCTGGTGATGGTGGCCATCATGACGATGACACCGGTGCACATCCTCGAGCACGGCCACGGCGTCGCAGCCGCCGGAATGATCATCGGGATCCACGTCGCGGCGATGTACCTGCCCTCGCCGCTCAGTGGATGGGTCGTCGACCGTTACGGCAGCACCCCGGCCGCCGTGCTCGCCGGCGGCGTTCTGCTCGCAGCCGGGCTGACTGCGGCGTTCGCCCCCGACGCGTCGCTGCTCGCCCTCGCCGTCGCTCTCGCCCTGCTCGGCGTCGGCTGGAACCTCGGCCTGCTCAGCGGCACGACCGCACTCACCAGCGCCCTCGACCCCGCCAACCGGGCCCGCACCCAGGGCAGGGTCGACGTCACGGTCGCCCTCAGCGGCGCCGCGGGGGGCCTCGGCTCAGGCTTCATGGTGGCCACCACCAGCTACTCGGCCCTCGCCCTCACCGGAGGGCTCATCGGCGTCGTCGCGCTCACCGTCGCCGCGATAGCCGAACGACAACGGAGCCGACGCCACAGCACCGCTCGGGCTGCCGGCACCTGACCAGTCTGGAGGTGGCCGCCCCGTCTGCCTGATCAGCCGGGCAGCAGACTCCGCTCTCCACCGTGGACGGCCACCACGGTCCCGTTCACGTAGCTGCTGCACTCCTCGACCAGGAACAGCACGACCTCCGCGATCTCCTCCGGGTCACCGATCCGGCCGCGGGCGGTCACCTGGTCCATCGCGTCGGCGTGGGCGGCCAGCAACGGCGCCGTCCCCGGGGTGCGCACCGGCCCGGACGCGACCCCGTTGACCCGGACGCCGGCGCCGCCGAACTCGGTGGCCCAGTAGCGGGTCAACGTCTCCACCGCCGCCTTCGACGCGCCGTAGGCGGCCCCGACCGAGGCGACCGAGGTGGCGGCGGTCGAGCTGATGTTGACGATCGCGCCGTGGCCCCGCTTGGCCATGCCGGGGGCGAGCGCCGCGACCAGTTGGAACGGCGCGCGGGTGTTGATCGCCAGGTGCCGGTCGACGCTGTGCGCGGTCGTGTCCGGGGTCGAGGTGAACTCGTACACCCCGGCGTTGTTCACCAGGATGTCCACCTCCCCCGCGTCGGCCGCCAGCCGCTCGACGTCGTCGGCGTTGGCGAGATCGGCGGCGACGAAGCGGGTCCGACCACCCCGATCGGCGATCGCGGACACCAGTTCGGCCCCGCGGCGCGCGTCGCGGCCGTGCACGACGACCTCGGTCCCGTTCTCGGCGAGCCGTATCGCCACGGCCCGGCCGATACCCGCCGTGGCGCCGGTCACCAAGGCTGTCTTCCCTGCCAGATCAGACACGACGACCCCTTTCTGGTTTGTTGACCCGCAAAGGGCAGGCGACCAGGGAACGCATCCTCGAGCCTGGGCCGACGCCGCGGTCGATCACCAAGAGCACAACAGCGGCCGCGGCGAGTGCACGCTGGCCTCCCTGGCAGGCGAGCTGGGCCCCGCCGACGAACAGACCCGCGAGGACCTCTGCAACGGCTTCCAGCGCTGGCAGTCCCTGGTGCACGACGGCCTGCGGGCCATGCGCGAACGAGGCGACCTCCGCCCAGGGGCCGACCTCGACGAGCTGTCGATGGCCCTGCTCGCGGCCCTGCAAGGCGGCGCCCTCCTGAGCCAGACCCTCCGAACCGCCGAACCGATGCGGGCGTCGATGAACGCCGCCCTCGCCTACGTCCACTCCTTCACGAGACCGTCGACGTAATCGCAGTATTGATCACGGCGAGGGGGAACGTCTCAGGACATGCCGCCACCCGACACCCGGCCCAACCTGCTCGACCGCGCCGGCAACATCCGCCTTCGGACCGTCGCCCTGCTCGGCGGGCTGGCCGTAGCCGTGCTCGCACTCCTGGTCTCGCTGGCGTTCCTGCGCCCCGACGGTCGGAACGCGGCGACCGCGGCAGGTAGCGCGAGCCCGGCAGCGAGCAGCGCGCCGGTGGACACGGAGACCGTCGCTCCCCAGGACGCGAAGACCGGCGTCGCACCACCCGACGGCCCGGCACCCGACCTGCCGCCGTTCGGCGTCGACGCCCAGGCGCTGCTCGACGAGGTCCGGTCCCACCAGATCCCGCTGGCCGACGCCGACGCGCCCCGCCTGGTCGAGGTCGGCAACCGGGCCATCGCCCGCGGGCAGGCCGACCTCACCGCCACCGACACCGCCATCAGCCAGGACATCCAGAATACGTTCCCCGGGTGGTCGGACCAGAACTACACCGACGCGACGCGCTGCGTCGCCGAGTACGCCGAGCGGGTCAAGGCGCGCAACGACGGCACCGTCCCGCCGGACTCCGACGACCACGGCAACTGATGCGCTCGATCGAGCACTGAGTGCGCGGCCCGGACGGCCGTGCCGTGAAGGAGACGGCCGGCCCCGGGTACGGTCTGGACGTGCAGATCACAGCACCGGCCCAGCGGACACCCACCCCATGAGCGGGCTCTTCGCGCTGCTCGACGACGTCGCCGCGCTCGTCCGGCTCACCGCGGCGTCGCTCGACGACATCGCGGGCGCCGCCGGCCGAGCGGGGGTCAAGGCAGCGGGGGTCGTCGTCGACGACGCGGCCGTGACCCCTCGATACGTGCAGGGTCTGGAGCCGAAGCGGGAGCTGTCGATCATCGGGAGGATCGCCCGAGGATCGCTCCGCAACAAGCTGCTGTTCATCCTTCCCGCCGCGCTCCTGTTGAGCCAGTTCGCGCCGTGGCTGCTCACACCCATCCTCATGCTGGGTGGCGCCTACCTCTGCTACGAGGGCGCGGAGAAGATCTGGGAGCTGCTCTCCGGCCACCACCCCGCAGCGGAGGAAACCTCCGAGTCCGCGGCCGCCGACCCCGCCGCCCACGAGAAGAAGGTCGTCTCGGGCGCCGTGCGGACGGACTTCATCCTGTCCGCAGAGATCATGGTCATCTCGCTCAACGAGGTCGCGTCGGAAGGCTTCTGGCCACGCGCGCTCATCCTGGTTCTGGTCGCCGTCGCCATCACGGCGCTCGTCTACGGCGCGGTCGCCCTGATCGTCAAGATGGACGACGTGGGGCTGGGACTCGCGGCACGGGACTCCGGGCCGGTGAGCGCGCTGGGGCGCGGGCTGGTCCGGGCCATGCCGATCGTGCTCTCGGTCCTGTCCACCGTGGGGATTGCAGCGATGCTCTGGGTCGGCGGACACATCCTGCTCGTGGGCGTCGACGAACTCGGCTTCGCCCCGCCCTACGCGTTCGTGCACCACCTCGAGGTGCTCGTGCACGACGCCACGGGACCGCTCGGCGGCTTCCTCGGGTGGCTCACCAACACCGTCGGCTCGGCCATCGTCGGAGCGGTCGTGGGTGCGGTCATCGTCGTGGTCATGCACCTCCTCCCCAAGCGGGCCACCGGCGCGGCGCACGCCTGACGAGCAGGCTGGATCGTCAGGATCGACTGCGACCGGCGACGCGCAGCCCGAGACCGGACAGGAGTCCGGCAGCGATCAACCCCACGGCCATCCAGAACACCGCGGCCAGACCGTAGTTCGCCACCAGCCCGATCCGCGGATCGGTGGGCAGGAACAAGTCGCGGAAGCCCCACACGATGATGTCGGCGAACTTCACGATCCACTCGACGATCACATTGCCCGGGTTGACCGGAACGAACGCGAGCCCGATCCGGACGAGGAGGATCGCCGCCGCCGCCAAGCCGATCAGCCGCACCGTGACGGCCAACAGGTTGATGATCGTTCCCACGGCACGACGGACACCGACCGCAGCCGCCGGCCCGCCTCGACGGTCGTCCACGCGCACCGGCGACTCCGGTACCGGGGCTGCACCGACTTCGGTGTCGGTCGGGCTCGGCGCATCACTTCCTGGCGCTGCCGGATCATCAGAGGCGCCCCCGCCGTTTCGACCCGAGCCCTGCTCTTCCTGCTCCCCCACCACAAGGCCATGATGCACTCGCGGACCACCCTGTACATGGACCTCGCCAGCCTCGTCCTCAACCCGACCGGCCCCTCCGGCAGCGTCGTGGCCTGCCACCGTGGGTTCGGCGACCGATCGGTGCGGCCCTCCAACCCGGCCTACCAGGACCCACTCCTGGCCGCGGCGGGCGAGGAGCCGGAGGACGAGGGGTTGCCCCGCGTGGTAGTACGCCTTCCACTTCTCAGGTTTCCAGGAGTCGCGCCGGCATGGCTGGCGCCTGTCGGCCACGACTTCCGCGGAGCACCCTTCTCCGCATGACCGCATGGATCGCCCTTTTCGCCGTGACCGTCCTGTTCACCCTGGCCGTGCGCCACGGCCGTTCGACAGAACCTCGGCTACCCCCTGGTTACGACGGGGATCGGCAGCTCGCCGAGCTGCACGCCCTGACCTCGGCCGCCATGACTGCGCCGCTGCCCTGACCCCGACTGCCACCTCCCGGTCCTGGTTCGGGGAGGCGTATCGCACCCACGGCCTTCCTCCCTCACGTGGCACCCTGGTTCACCGGGACGCGACGTCAGGGAGGGCCGTGGCACGACGGATGACGAAGGCGCAACTCCTGAGACCTCTTCTCGTAGCCGGCGTCCTCGCCGCCATGCTGGTGCTCCTCTCTCTCGTCAAGCCGCACCCGTCGTTGCCGCCCGCCCCCACGGATGTCCGCTGTGGCAGCTCGCTGATGCAGCCGGGAGAAGCCTGCGAGTACTACAACGTTCGAGCCAACGGCACGCGGGTCGCCGGTGGCGTCCTGCGGGACCACGAGGAGGCCAGGGAGGACACCAAGAACGAATGGCAGGAGGAGGTCGACGACGTCTTGTCCTCCGATCGCAGCACGAGGACGGTGAGCCGCAACCTCGCACTCGCCGTGCTCTGCATCGGAGCCGCGGTCACACTCCTGCGCGTCGTCATGTTTTCCATCCACGCGCTGCGATCGCGACGGGCGACGTCACCGAACGACCTCTGAGCCGATCGGTTGGCCCGCGAACCCTCCTCACGCGGCCGCCAGGCGATCTTCCACTACCCGTCGTGCACAGTGGGGGCGTGATGACCACTCTCGTCCTGCGCCGCCTGCCCGTCACCCTGGCTGTCCTCGCCGCGCTGCTCGGCGTCACCGCCGGGTCGTGCGAGTCGCCCGCGCCGCCGGCCGCTCCCTCGCCGCCCGCGGTGACCTCGGTCCCCTCTGACGAGGACGACGTCACAGACAACACGACCGACGACGGGCCTGACGACACACCCGACGATGGGGATGCCACCGACGACCCGGGCGAAGACGCGCCCGACGACACGCCGGACGACTCCACCGACGGCTCCGCGGAGTCCGGCAACGGCTGACCGCCGCTCGGGTCCGACGGAGCGGACGGCGCCGCGAGCTGCGCCACGTCGTCTGGCCGTCGGCCACATAGCCGTGAAGCAGGACAAGGGCGGGTCCAGCGCCCGTACGTTCGTAAGCGGTGCGAAGACCGTCAACCATCACCGTGTCCATGGCGTTCCCTCACGATCGACGAACCTCGCCGTCGTGCCCTCGTCAACTGCCATGTTCTGCTCTTCGCCCCGAGCTTGCCGGATAGGCGGATGGTTCAGTGCGCGTTCGCGTAGACCGCCTGCTCGAAGCCGACGAGTAGTTCGACTACTTGCTGGTCGAAGAACGGCAGCACCTGGGTGAAAAGCGCGGCCCCGAGTCCGCTACGGCGATCTACCCAGAAGTAGGTGTTGAACATTCCGGCCCAATTGCCGCTCCCGGCGCGCCGCATGCCCTCAAGGTCCTCCTGCACCAGATGGAAGCCCAGGCCCCAGCCCCGCCAGACAGGCAGCGACGGTACGTCGTTGAACATCTCCGGAACGAACGATTTCATAACCTCGGGCAACGGAAGTCCGCCCAGACAGTCCGTGAACGCCAGATTGACGGTCTCGGAACGCAAAATCCGCGCACCGCCAACGGAGCCTCCTGCCAAGAGCATCGACATGAACCGGCCGTAGTCGGTCGCCGTCCCGTAAGAGCTGGTACCGGCCAACAGGATCTCGGGTGACGCCGGAAGCTCGAACCCGGAGAGAACCAGGGTGCCGTCGGCCTTTCGGGCGTGAACGGGCATCAGCCGCGCTCGCTGCTCCTCACTGGGGCTGAATGTCGTGTCATCCATTCCCAGCGGTTCGAAGAGGTGCTCGGCGAGGTACGCGTCGAGACCCTGGCCGCTCACCGCCTCCAGCGCCTGGCCGAGCCAATCAGTATTGACTCCGTACTGCCATCCTGTGCCGGGATCGAACAGCAGCGGGGTGTGGATACCGGCCTTCGCTCCGCTCAGCACGTTGGGCGTGCCGGTGACGGCGTGGTATCGCAGCAGGTCCTCACTGTTGAACCAGTACCCGTGACCCGCGGTGTGGTTGAGCAGCTGGCCGATGGTGGCCTGCGTTGCAGGTGGACGCAGTCGGGGTTGGTCATCGTCGAACCCGTCGAGGACCTGCAGGTCTGCGAAGTCGGGCAGGATCGACGCAACCGGCTGCTCGAGCTGCAGGCGGCCCTGCTCGACGAGCTGCAGCACTCCCACGCTCGCCAGTGCCTTGGTCATCGACGCGTTGCGGAACATGGTGTGTGGGGTGACCGGGCCCGGGTCCTCGACGCTGCGTCGCCCCGCCGCGCCCTCGTACAGCAACCCGTCGCGACTCACGACAACCGCCACGACGCCGGGCACAGACCCTGATGCCACGCCGTCTTTCAGCAGCTCATCGATGCTCTTGTGATCCAGAATGGTCATTCCGCCCCCTTGCGGTCTTCACAGGCCCTCGGCGCGTCCGCGTCCGGGCGGCGGTGTGGGTGCGCCACCAACCCCGGCGATGCCGCGACAGCGCGTGGGGCTCGCGGTCTGCAGCTGACTGAGAAGTCGAGGCTCCCGGAGCCCCCTCCGCTCCGGGTCCCCCGCGACGTGCTTCCGCCGCTCAGGCCGGGGTCACGTTCTGGTTCAGGTGGAACAGGTTGTCGGGGTCGTAGGTCGCCTTCACCGTGCGCAGCCGCCCGTAGGTGCCGCCGTAGTTCGCCGGCGCCCGCTCAGCGTCGTCAGCGGACATGAAGTTGACGTAGCCGCCCTGTGTGCCCGAGTAGGGGTGCACGGCGGCGTAGTAGTCGCGCACCCAGCGGATGACGGCCTCGTCGCCGGCCGGATCGGGCCAGAACGCCGCGATGTTCATCGCGTACCGCGCGTCGCGGTGCCCGAACGCCGTCTCCTCGGGACCGACGCGCGAGGCGGCGCCGTTGATCGGATATAGGTGCATGGTCGAGGACAGGGTCGGTACGCGTGGCCCGTGCTCGATATGTGCCGCGATCGCCGCGTCAGGCAGGTCCCGAACGAAGTCGGCCTTCCAGTACTGCCGGATCCCCTTCGGGACCAGGGCGTCGAAGGCCGAGTTGAGCGCGGGGTAGGGCATCGGTCCCACGAGCTCGGCCTTGACCTCGGCGGCGTCGCGGAATGGCTTGATCATCTGCTCGCCCTGCTCCGGTCGTCCGCTCCAGCAGGTGACCATTGCGCAGAACACGTCGCCGTGGCGGTCCTCCGGGATGAACGGCAGCGGCGGAGCCGTCTGCCAGGCGAAGAATGCACCGAGCTGTTCGGGGGCCTCCTGGATGTAGTCGTCGTACGCCCGCATGACGGCGGGGGTGTCCGCGACCTCGAAGAACATCGGGCCGCCGTAGATGGTCCCGACATCGTGTAGGGCGAGCTCGAGAGACGTGACGACTCCGAAGTTCCCGCTGCCCCCGCGCAGCGCCCAGAAGAGGTCCTCGTTCTCGTACTCGTTCGCAACGAGGATGCGCCCGTCCGCGGTGACGACCTCCGCACTGACCAGGTTGTCGCACGACAGACCGCAGCCACGGGTGAGGTAGCCGATGCCACCGCCCAGGGTGAGCCCGCTGACCCCGGTGGTCGAGATGATCCCTCCGGTCGTGGCGAGGCCGTAGGCGTGGGCGGCGTGGTTGAAGTCGCCCCAGGTGGCGCCGCCCCCCGCGCGGGCCGTGCGCTTGGTGCGGTCCACGAACACGTTGTTGAGCAGCGAGAGGTCGAGGACGACTCCGCCGTCGCACGTGCTGAACCCGGGAACGCTGTGGCCGCCGCCCCGTATCGCGAGATCGACTCCGGCCTCGCAGGCGTGGTTCACGACCGCAACGGCGTCCGCGGTGGCCGCGGCCCGGACGATGAGCGCCGGCCGCCGGTCGTGCATGCCGTTGTGGACGCGGCGCAGCTCGTCGTAGCCGTCGTCGCCCGGCTCGATGACGGGCCCGCGCACCTGTTCGCGCAGCTCGGTGATGGTGGTCATGATCCCTGCCCCTCGGTCGGTGCCGAATTGGCACGATGCCGTGGGTGCGTTCCCGGATCGTTCCCGATCACAGCCCGCTGCGAAGCTCCGTGAGCGTCGCGAGCGCCCGGTCGCGCAGCCAGGGCGATTCGAGGGCGACGGCTGTGTCGACGGCCTGTTGCGCAGTCCGCGTGCCGCCGGTCCGATCGCCGGAGAGGGCGAGCAGCTCGGCGTCGATGCGCAGGAGCTCGGCGAGCAGGTAGCGCTGGCCGTACTGGTCGGTCCACTGGAGCGCGTCTGCGACGACCGCCCGCCCGGCGGCCGGCTCACCGGCTCGAAGGAGGCCGCGGGCCAGCAGGCTGAGCCCGAGTGTGAGGGCCAGCGGCTGAATGCGCCGCATCCGTTCGGTCGCCCGGCGGATCGTGGCGAGACCCCGGTGGTCGCCCGCGCGGACGTCGCGCCACCCGCTGAGGAGGTCGGCGATGGTCGCGAAATAGTCAATGTGCATCGCGGAGGTGACGGTGTCCGCGGCGGCGACCGCGGCGGCGAGGTCGTGTCCCTCGGGCTCGAGTGCGGCGAGTATCGCCTCGAAGGCGCGGACGTAGCCGACCGTCATCGGGTTGTCGAGCTCGGTGGCCACGCGCACGGCCTTCCGCATCGTTCGGTCGGCGTCGGTGGGCCGTCCGCGGAAGAGCTGCGTGAGCGCCAGCCGCGACAGGCATACGCCCAGTGGATCCTGGGCGTAGCGTTCGACGTGCAGCGGTGCGTCCTCGATGCGGTACAGATCGACGGCGGCAAGGAGGTGCCGTTCGGACGCGGCGAACGTGCCGCGCCAGAACTGCGTCACGCCAAGCACGTAGTCGCCCTCGACGCGCGCGGTGCGGTCGCCGTCGCCCAGCGCGATCAGCTCCCAACCCAGTTCCTCCGCCAGGTCGAACCGACAGGTGACGACGGCGTGCAGGGCGAGGCCGCGCAGCACCGACGGGCCGGGCCGGCGGCCGAGCCGGCGGTGCAGGGTGAGCGCTCGCTCGTAGCAGCGGCGTACCTCAGGGACCCCGTACCCGCGGCGCGCGACGAGCGGTACGCCAATCGCCGCGAGCAGGCGCAGCTCGACCTCGTCGCGGTGCTCACCGCGCGGCCACTCGTTGAGCAGCCGGAGGGCCCGCTGCAGCAGGGCGATGCAGGCGTCGAGCGCGAACAACCGGTAGGCGTGCTGCGCCGCCCGTTCGTAGGCCTCCAGCGCCCGCCGGCCGAGACCGGCCGCATCGAAGTGGGTCGCGAGCCGGGCGCTGACCGGGCCGAGATCGTCCGCATGCTGCAGTTCGATGGCCTCGGCGATGCAGCGGTGCAACTTCCGGCGGCGCGTGGGACTGATCGACCGCAGCACGCTGTCCCGCAGCCGGTCATGGCTGAAGTCGTAGGCGCGACCGCGATCGCGCACGACGTGCACCCGCCACAGCTCGTCGAGGTCGTCGGCGATGTCGTCCTCGGTCCGGCCGGCCGCCATGGCGAGTACGGGCGCCGAGAACTCTCGGCCGATCGTCGCTGCCACCTCGGCCAGGTCCCGCGCGGCCGGGGAGAGACGGTCGAGACGTGCCGTGATCACGGCGTGCACGGTGGGAGTCAGCGCGACATGCGCCGGCGCACCGGAGCCGAAACCCGCCCGGACCGCCTCGACGATGAACAGCGGGTTGCCGTCCGTCTCCGTCCACAGCCGGACAGCGTCCCGAGGCGGGAGCGCCCGTCCGGCGACCAGGGCGGCCATCTCGGCGGTCGCGGCCCGGTCCAGGGGGCCGAGAGCGATCGTTGTCGGGGCGAGGTGGCGTCGCCACCGGTCGAGCACCTGCGCGCCGGCTGCCTCCTCGTCCCGAACTGTGACCGCGACGAGGATCGGAGCCGCAGGAGAGCTGCGTACGAGGATCTCGCACAGCTCGACCGTGTCCGTGTCGCACCACTGGAGGTCGTCGACGACGAGCAGCAGCGGCCGACCTGCGGCCAGCAGACCGCGCCGCACGGCGTCGAGGAGATGGTGCCGACGTCCGGGGTCCGTGGCCGGCGGCGCGACCGGGAGATCGGGATATGCCAGTCGGAGTTCGGGCAAGAGCCTGGCCAGCTCGGTCAGGCAGGCCGGGCCCACGGTGTCGAGGCATCTGGCGACGGGCCTGGACCGCAGCCAGTCGATCACCGAGCCCCACGGCGGCCGGCTAGCCGCCTCGTAGGCGCGGCTGTACGCCACGGCGTCGCCGTCCTGGCCCACCCGGCGGCCCAGCTCCTCCACAAGGCGGGACTTGCCGATGCCTGCCTCACCGGCGACACAAAGCACGCCGGCGCGGCCCCCCGACGCCGCCCGCCACGCGTCGTGTGCGGCCCTCCACTCCGCCCTTCGGGCGACCAGTGAGGTAACGCCCTCCTCCCGGCCGGCTCGCCGCAGCCGATCGGCCAACGCGGCGGTTGCCGGCTCGGGTGCCATGGCGAGTTCACGGGCCAACCGCGCTGCGAGGCAGTCGTACGACCGCAGCGCCTCACTCCGCTCGCCTCGCCTGCTCAGAGCCTGCATCAGCAGCCGGCAAGCCCGCTCGTGGAGTGGCTCGATCTCGAGCAGGCGCCGGGTGTGCACGAGGACCTCGACGTCGCGACCACCGGCGGCGGCCGCGTCCGCGACGTTCACGAGTGCCTCGACGGCCAGGCGCCGCAACCGCTCGCGCTCCGCGACGACCCACTCGTCGTCGCAGCCCGGCAGCAGCTCGCCGCCGTAGCTGCTGATCGCGGACGCCAGATCTCCGCGGGCCAGCGCGTCGCGAAACGCGACGACGTCGACCGACACGGCCGGCCCGGTACTCCAGCGGACTAGAGATCCACCGGTCTCGATGACGTCCGACGGCCCGGGAATCGATCGGCGCAGGGTGTGAAGCAGCTTGCGCAGATTGGTCCGCGCCTGAGCGGCATCCGAATCCGGCCACAGCTCGCGTGCAAGCTGCTCGCGGGACACCCACACATCAGCTTCGAGAACCAGCCGCGCCAGCAGACGCGTCATGCGCGGGGTGGCGAGAACGGGAACGACGTGCCCGTCCACCGCGCCTCCGACCTCGCCGAACAGCCGAATCGCGACGTCCACGCGTCCGGCACCACTGGCCGGCTCGACGACCGTCGTCGTCACCACCCCCGCCCTCCGCCGATCGGGCGTCCGCTCCCGAGTGGACTCCTCGTGCGGACTCCGTCCTAGACGAGTAAGTCCTAACGGCGTGCCTGCCCGGGACGTGGCAGGAGGGTGTTGAAGATCCGTTTGTGACGACAGACCTCAACACCCTCCTAACCGCACTCTATGTGAAGATCGACGACTGGCTG